>NZ_AP019400.1:5777500-6105000 GCF_004295585.1 Cohnella abietis
ATTCACGTAGCTGAATACACCATCGTTACTAACTGCAGCAAGACCTTCACTAAAGGAAAAGCCTTGAGCATTCTTAGCAGGAACAGCTAATACTCCTTGGGCATTCACATATCCGAACGCGCCTTCACCGTCTGCTCCTTCTGCTTGAACAAGTCCAAGTCCATTGCTAAAATCAAATGCATGCTGATATATCGCAGGAATAGCAATTTTTCCTGTTTTGTCGATATAACCATATTTACCATCGATTTGAACAGCAGCCAAGCCATTATTGAAATAGAATGCATCCTCGAACTGCAGCTTGATTACTTCCTTGCCCTTGTGATCGATGTAGCCAAACAAGTCTCCGATACGAACAAGCGCTAAGCCTTCAGAGAAATCAAACGACTCGTCGTAAAATGGAGTCAGAATGGTTTTTCCTTTAGCATCGATGTAAGCAGAAGTGCCATCCGCTTTAACTACCAAAGCCAATCCATCCGAGAAATCATAGGCTTCGTCAAATTGAGGAGCAATAACTGCTTTTCCATTGATATCGATATAACCGTATTTACCATCTTTATTAACAATAGCCAAGCCTTCGCTGAATGCGTTAGCCTCATCATATTGAGCCGCAATAACTATTTCACCAAAAACATTGACATAGCCTTGCTTGTCGTCACTCTCGAACGGATGAAGCCTTGGAGTGATTGTTAGTGTCGAAGTCGCTTTATCCAATCCAATTGTGGCACCAAATGTCTCAGCAATGTAACGCGCAGGAACCCACACTGCTCCATCATTCCAAATTGCTGCACTCGGAAGAGCGACACTCTTGCCGTTAACAAGCGCCTTCTTAGCATCAACGTCGAACTTAACAGTTCTGGTTCCTTGAGTCAGCGTTGTTGTTTTGGTCGCTTGCTCCCATTTAACAGTAACCCCTAATGCAGCGGCAAACGGCTTAACAGATAAGTAAGTTACACCCTTGATCGTTGCAGTAGTCAAACCAGTCTGTACTAGCCCACCAACATTTATGATGGTGCTGGAAGCAGCTGCTGATGCTGCAGATGCGTGACCGAAGCTTGCGATTTGAACTGCTACGAGTGCAGCAGCAGCGATTAGAAGTCCTTTACGAACGGATGGACGTGTATTAGTCATATGGATTTTCCCCTCATCAATATAAATTTGATAAATGATTTATCGATTATTTTTTCAAGTAAATTTGGTCAAACGTCCCTTTATCGGCAAAATGCTCAGCTTGTGCTTTATCCCAGCCACCAAAATCATTAATTGTGATCAGGTTAAGAGCAGGGAAGCTTTTCTCGAATTCCTTCGCAACCTTTGCATTAATTGGACGATAGAAGTTACGTGCAGCTATCCGTTGACCTTCCTCAGTGTAGAGGTAATCAAGATAAGCAGTCGCTACTTGACGAGTGTCATGCTTGCTTACATTTTTAGTAACTACGGCTACAGTTGGCTCAGCAAGAATACTAAGGGATGGAGTTACAATTTCAAACTTATCACCATATTCTTTCTTAGATAAGTAAGCTTCGTTCTCCCAAGCAAGTAGTACGTCGCCGATACCTTTTTCAACAAATGTATTCGTAGAGCCTCTAGCTCCGGTATCTAACACAGGGACATTTTGGAAAAGCTTCTTAACGAAGTCCTTCGCTTTGTCCTGGCTATTGTTATTGTTTTTCAAAGCGTAGCCCCATGCTGCAAGATAGTTCCAACGTGCTCCGCCTGAGGTTTTTGGATTTGGTGTAATTACCTTCACATCAGTCTTAATTAGATCGTCCCAGTCTTTAATGTTTTTAGGATTGCCCTTGCGAACTAGGAAAACAATTGTAGATTTATAAGGTGCGCTATTGTTAGCAAGACGCTTCTGCCACCCTTTGGAGATAAAACCTTTGTTCTCGATTGCCGTTACATCATATTCTAGAGCCAATGTCACAACGTCTGCTTCCAATCCATCAATAACTGAACGAGCTTGTGCACCTGAACCGCCATGAGATTGCTTGATGTTTACCTTCTGACCTGTTTTCTTTTCCCAATACTTAGCGAAGGCTGCATTGTAATCCACATATAGCTCACGAGTAGGATCGTAAGATACATTTAGAAGGTTGACGCTCTTCTTCTCAGATTTCTTCGTTACGGCACCAAATACTGATGTCGTGGATAAAACAAATACCAATGCGGTAAGCAGGATAAAGCGGAATGATTTCCTCATGCGGTTGACTCTCCTTTATAATTAAGAAATTTTGCAAACGCAAAAGGCCTCAAATGTACACATACACGTAGCTCAACTAATGAAGCATTCGCGGATATGAGTCGAGGCCTCCGGTTTACCGGTCGGCGCGTTGGCACGATCCTTATGAATAATCCCATCATATTCCAGACTATTCCTAGTTGTCAACTATGAATTAAGCATTGACAATAAGTTTATTCGCTTGCTACAATCTCTTCATTAATTCCAATTATTACTATTGGTTTTGATAACTTAACGAAGAGGGGTCATTTTTATGAAACAGCGCTACAGCACGCGCAGCCGCGCTATTGGGATCGGTATTTTGGCACTTATTTTATTAACAGTTACTGCTTGCTCGGGAAAAAATAAAGACACCGCGAATGAAGCTATACCTTCATCGGATTACAGCAAATCCGCGTCACTCCTTAATGCTGTTTCTGACGGAACTGCGGATTTATTCAAAGAAATTGATGATGGCTTTATAAAAAATTGGAAGTCTCGCACAGGTCAAGACGTAACCATTGAGCTACCCGCAGGTAACTCATCTACTCAAAAAGAAGCTATTATTGGTGGACAATTAAAGGCCGATGTTACGACACTTGGCGTTGGCATCGATATTGATGCTATTCAAGCAAAAGGACTCATCAATGAGGGCTGGCAGCAGCGGTATGATTATAACAGCTCTCCTTTTTCGACAACGGTCGCTTTTATCGTTCGCACTGGGAACCCGAAGGGCATCTCTGATTGGGAGGATTTGGTGAAGCCAGACGTTAAAATCGTAACTTCAAATCCAACAACCTATTCAGATGCACGATGGTACTATGCAGCAGCCTGGGCATACTCACTTGATAAGCAAGCGGATGACTCAGATGCTGCAAAAGCATTCGTAACAGACTTCCACCAGCATGTGTCTTTGCTTGCTAAAGACGATCAGGAAGCCGAAAGCTCCTTTATTGAGAAGAACGAAGGAGACGTATGGGTCACAACCGAAAGCAACGCTCTACGGATTGCCAGCTCAACGGGAAAAGGCAAGGTCGAGGTTATTGTTCCTTCCGTCACTCTAGCCATTGAACCCGTCATTTCTGTTGTAGACAGCAATGCTGATGCAAAAGGCGTTAAAGAGGTTGCCAATGCTTATGCTGATTACTTATTTACTGAAGAAGCACAAACCCTTGCGGCCGAACACTTCTTCAGATCACGCTTCGCATCCATAACCGAGCATTTCACAGATGTATTTGCCAATGTAACAATCCTCACCGTGGATGACAATTTATCGGGATGGGAAGATCTGCAGCAAACCCTGTTCGGGGATGGCGGATTGTTCGGACAGCTTCCGGTTAAGTGATAATGAGAATGAAAATATAAAATCTTGCAAAACGGCAAAAGCCATGAATTTTCAACAAATGTTGAGATTCATGGCTTTTTCGCTAGCCCGCTGAGCTTATTGTACTCGCAAGAGTTATTATTTCTGCTGGCTGGACATCGATAAAGCTATGGAATTCCGAATCGCTATCTAATACCTCTAGCAAGGTATCTATGAGCTTCATTTAGCAAAGATGATGCAGTTCGAAGGGTATTTACCATTCCCGATCCCAATGAGTGTGAGAGGTTATATCTGCGATTTTGGGGTGTATGTCAGCTATTTCCCCTTTATTTGACTGTAATAGCCCTCGGCACGATTTCACTCGGTACTAAACCCTCCGTAGCGGAAATCCATACCGTTACATCTCGCTGTTCGCCAGGCAAGAGATCAAAGTACTCATCGCTTAAACGTACATGATCCGCTAATCCGAAATGAACAGCATGGGCATAAGCCTCACTAGCTACCGTAAAATAAATAGCATTTTCCTCTTGTCTAATATTTGATAGAGTAAGCTGCGATTCTAATATTCGAAGCTGTCTAAAGGGATGGGTTCTTAATATCGCCGGCTTCATCCCAGCATTGCTCAAAGGCTTCGCATAGTAGAAAGACTCCGTTGTATCCGCCTGATTCATCATCCATTCAAACACGATTTTGCGAGAATAAGGAGCTAAGCTTACTTCAAGCGTGTCAGCAGCCTTCTCTACTCCGTCGAAGCTAGACCTACCGTACTCTAGCGTTTCCTTGATCGTTTCATCCGTTTCGTTAATTGCTATCAGTCGAATTACACCCTGCTCCTGACGAATAATTAGCTTAACGGGCTCGAATGCCCTCTTAACGAAATAATAGGAAATTTTGCGCTTGAGATAATAGTCAATAATCGTCCAGCCCACCTCGCCCCAGCAATCGTTGTACATCCAGAACAAGGCTCCAGAGCAAAATGGTTTTGAGCGAAGGGATTCAAGCGAGTAACCCAGCATTAAGCCTTGGCACAATCCGGCATACAGGAGATAATCATCAATCTCGAGCTCCTGCGAGTCCAAATAATGCTTGTTAATTCCTGCAAGCACTGTATCCTTCTCGAAAGTATTGTTGTGAAGCTGCCATACCTTGCTCGTTCGATCAAGAGGTTGCCCATTGTGATAAGCTTCGATCGAAGATTTACGGCAGGGACCTATATACCCGTATTCCGAGACAAATTTAGCGGTCACTTTATCATATTCTTCAGGAGTAATTCTTTTTTCCATCTCTGCGTGCATCGTGCAATCGTGCCAATGATGTCTATCTCCAGATAAACTGCCATTCGGATGCTCTCCCCCGTAAGGCGAGCTGTTCCAGTAGGGAATTACCGGACAATTGCGCTCAACTATGCGCGGCGCAATCTCATTGTAACAATGGGCACCACCGTAAAATTCCGGAGCTTCCGTATCGTTCCACCATTCATCGAAGCCCCAATGATTTTCATTGTTACCGCACCACAAAGCAAGCGAGCAATGATTGCGCAATCGGCGCGTCTGGTAGTCCATTTCCCGTTCCGTTTCTTCACGGAACCACGCTAGATGATCCGGGTATTTGGCGCAAGCAAACATAAAGTCATGCCAGATAAGAATGCCGTACTCGTCGCATTTCTCATAGAAAATATCTCTTTCGTATAATCCTCCACCCCAGATGCGTAGCATATTGAAATTGGCTTCCTTAGCTTCCCTTATCAAGGTGTCATATTGCTCATCCGTAACTCGGGCATAAATTGAATCTGCCGGAATCCAGTTTGCTCCTTTACTGAATACCGTCACTCCATTAATCTCGAATGCAAAAGCGCGCTCATCTTCGCCTTGATGCAGCTTATCCATATTTAATCTTAGTGTACGTATCCCAAAGGAAAAAGATGGATAATTCACGCGGTGAGATTTGGATTCGGCAGATAGCCGAACCGAATAAAGCGGCTGCTCCCCCATCCCATTAGGCCACCAAAGCTTGGCATTTGGAACCTCTAGCTGAAGCGTTACGTAATTTAGTCCAGAACGAAGATACTGTTCTGTCTGAAGGATCGCTACTTGGTTATGGCCAAATAAAACCTCAAGCTCAAGATCGGTTACCATCGTTTGGAAGGGATGTACATTTTCCAATTCTACTCGAAAGCTTAATTGCGCGGTCTTCCCTTCGGTTATTGCTGTTGTCGTGACATAAACATCCCGGATCTGAAAACGATTGATAAAATCGATCGTTACATTCCCCGTAATCCCGCATGTGGCTACCCTTGGTCCCCAATCCCACCCATATACGTATTGCGGCTTTCGAACCATTGCCCGTCTATAGTCGCTTCGCTGCCCCACGTGATCGTTCTCGACAATGACATTCGTCGCATGGACCATAGCAAGCTCCTGTTCGGGAACAAGCTCCAAGCCCGAAGTAACCCTCACGATCAGCTGATTCGTACCCACTTGAGCATTTTCTTTGATATCACAAGAAAACGGGTAAAACGCGCTGCGGTGATGATCTAGGTGCTTATCGTTCAACCAAATATCCGCCTCTACATCCAGAGCCTCGAATGTAATTACGATTCGTTCAGACGATAACTGCTCCTCTGTGATCTGAAACTCCTTCTTAAACCACCAAGAACGCTTTTCCGTCCATTCGCTTGCAAAGCATTGATCAGCCACTAACGGCTCAGCAATTACCCCCTGCTCGATCAGCGGCATATGCACATCGCAAGGGAGATTGGTATGAAACCAATTATCTTGCTTGTTTCTAACTAGAACAAAATCACTTGCTTGACGATAGAGAGGCTCCCAGGTCATCTGCCAATCTTCATTTAGAAGTATTTTCATTTTGCTTCCTCCTATTTATCCTTTAATGGCGCCAGCGGTTAAGCCATCTATCATAAATCGTTGTAGAAAGATATATAGCATAAGAATAGGCAAAGCGATCATAGTTGAAGCAGCGAATAATTGTGGCCAATCGGTACTGAACTGTCCCTTAAACGCTACGAGCCCTAGAGGCAGCGTTCGATGCGAGGCATCACTCGTAAAAATAAGCGGGTTAAAAAAATCGTTCCATATCCCAATCATATTAAAAATAATATTGGTGACCGTAGCCGGAAGCACCAACGGGAATATAATTTTGAAAAACAACGTCCACATGCTTGCGCCATCTATTTTCGCGGATTCATCTATTTCATACGGAATACTATTATAAAACTTAGTAAATATAAAAATTGTAATCGGCAAACCTTGCGCCGTATAAATTAAAATGAGTCCGATTTGCGTGTTGTATAGTCCCATTTCCTGCATTTGCATAAATAACGGAATAAGTCCCACTTGACCCGGAAGAATTAAGCCAGCAACAAACACTGCAAATACGATTGGAGCAATTTTTACCATTCTAAATCGTGCTACCGCAAATGCTGCAAGGGCACCAGTACCGATAATAGCTAAGATCGAGCCTCCAGTAAGAATAAGGCTATTCATTGCATTCTGTAGCAATCCGCCATTTACCCAAGCCAATGCATAATTTTTTATGAAAAGCGGATTAGGAAGCCCCAACGGATCTTTAATATAATCTGCGTTACTCTTAACGGAAGTGAAAACCATGATACATAGCGGTGAAATAATACATAATGCAGCCAAAATAAGAACCACATACATACTGAAATGATTTCTAATTGCTCGTAGCTTCATTAATATTCAACCTCCCTCTTACGCATAAAGTAGTATTGGATAGTTGAAATAAGCACGATGGCGATCGTAAGAACCATTGCAATTGCCGCTCCATAGCCCAGTCGTTGCGACTTAAAAGCAATGCCGTAAATCAATGTGCCGAATACCTCAGTTTGATGTGCAGGGCCGCCCTGCGTGAGCAAATAAACCTGATCGAACATTTTTAAGCAACCAATCATTGAAATCATCATATTTATCGTAAAAGCCGGCGCTAAAAGCGGAATCGTAATTTGCTTTAATTTGTGCCATGCGCCTGCTCCATCAATTTCAGCAGCCTCGTATAAATCTTTCGGAATCGTCTGTAGACCCGCGATATAAATGACCATTGAGTATCCTGTAAATTGCCATATGACTACCGCGCATATTGAATAAATCGCATAAGTCGGATCTCCTAACCAATTAATCTCGGCCAAGGTTGTAAAACCAAGAGAATTAAATATTACGTGAAGAACACCCTGTAACGGACTGAAAATATATTCCCATATATAACCAATAACCGCGGTGCTAAGTAAGACAGGAATAAAAAATACCGCTCGGAAAATGGTATGCCCTTTCATTTTCTTATTAAGCAAAATAGCAAAAATCAACGCCAGTGCATTCTGAACAATAATAATGACAACCGATAAAATGATATTATTTTTAATTGCGATAAGGATTAGTTCGTCGTGAACCAATTCAATAAAATTGTCCAACCCATTGAACAGCGCGGTATCTCCGAAGCCATTCCAGTTCGTAAAGGAGTAATAAAAACCGCTTAATATCGGATACGCATAGAATAAGCTGTATATCCCCATAGCAGGCAATACAAACATCATAAAACGTAAGAGCTCTCTCTTTTTTTCACTCACCCTACCCTACTCCTTTAATATTTAGTCAGCATCATCTCTCTGATTATGCTAGATTGATATGACAAAGGGAGAGCGAACTCTCCCTTTGGTAAATTATTTTCCTTCACCTGCTTATTGACTACTTAGCGGACTTATTTTCTTTCTCCTGGGCTGTTTGAAGAGTAGCGACAACATCTACAGCTTTGCCCCCGAGCAGCAGCTTTTGTATTTGAGAACCTGCTTCGATCACCACTGCCGTTGAGAGTATAGGTGTTGCCTCAGGCTTTGCAATATCAAATAATGGTAGCCACTCTTTCGCCAGCGGATGGAAATCCGCTGCTGCCCCTTTTACAGTACTCACGATTTTTTGCTCCGAAGCTTGCAAGGATCCGCTTTCAACTGAAGCTGAGAACTCAATAAACTTCTTCACTGCATCTTGGTGCTTAGACCAAGCAATACCGCTTAATAAAGCATCGCTCACTTGTGGTACAACCGTCTGCTTGCTTGCATCATTGGTCGGATAAGGAAATACCCCGACGTTAATGTCCTTAAAATCAGCCTCGAACTTATCAATCGCCCAGCTTCCCATAATCCACATAGCAGCTTTCCCTTGCTGTAGTGCTAATACAGCTTGATCGTAGGTAATACCAACGGCACCTTTTCCATTAAGGAAATAGCCTTTGTTCACTAATTCTTCCACTTGTTTATATGCATTAGTAAACTCCGGGTCCGTCCATTTGGCTTCTCCGGTTTTTAGCTTGGTTATTAATGCGGATTGTTCTGTTTCGAGCTCAATCCACTGGGGCATTGTGTAGTAGCTGGTCGTCCAAGTATCCTTCCCAGATATGACTAGCGGTGCTACGCCTGTTTGCTTGATCTTCTCTGCAGCTGCTAGAAAATCAGTCCAATTTGTCGGAATCTCCACTTTTGCTTGCTCAAAGATACCTTTGTTATACCAGACTCCAATCGCATACGTACCTTGAGCAAATGCGTAGACTTTACCATCAACAGTCCCTGCTTGTACTGCCGCTGGCATGATGTTGTCTAAATATGGAGCTCCCGAAAGATCAATCAAGCTATTGTTTTGCGCTGCCCAACCGAGCTCTTCCTGAGTTGCATGTAGTCCAATAATATCCACATCAGCTTTTGCAGCAAGCCTTGACTTTAGAACAGTCGCATAATTTACAGTATCCACCTGTTCAAATTGAATCGTAATATACGGATATTTCTCATGAAACTTATCAAGCGCTGCTTTAGAGTAAGGAACAAAATGGAGAAATTTCAACGTTACAGGTTCTTCCTTGTCCGTTGCTGTCGTTGTTGATGCCGCCTCTTGTTTAGGATCGTTTTCCGTCGACGACGTCTTGCTACCGCATCCTGCAAGCGCTGTTAAAACAATTAGCATCATTACCATAAGCATCGTTACATTCTTTTTCACTGTATTTCCCCCTAATTCGCAATAAATGAAAAGGCTTTCTTTCTTCTTTAATATTAAATTGATGCCCCGTCATGAACAAGGATCCAATCGATATAGTAGATTCACTTTTATTAACTAGAGCATAGCGCGAGTTCACTTTTTTTGTGGTCTATTTTGTGCCCTTGCATGTAATTAAATGGTTATAAAAGAACACTGCCCCCAAACAAAGCCAAACGGTATTATCACGATCGGCTATTGGTTCACCTTTTTTGTGATATAAAAATAAGCTTCTCCAAGAAGAAGCTTATCGTTGGCTTTTAGAATAGACCTAGAAATGGTTCAATTGACGATATTCGTTTGGTGTAAAACCAGCCATGACCTTAAACCATTTCGTGAAATAACGAGGATTCGGATATCCTATCGCTTTGCCGACTGATGCAGCAGTCATACTGCTGTTCATTAAAAGCTCCTTCGCCATCTCAAACCGTAGCTTACTTAAATATTGGATAAAGGATTGCCCTGTATTGTGCTTAAATAGCCTACTGAAATAAGAAGGTGTTACTCCGACTACATCAGCAACCTGTTCCAGTCCGATTGGTTCCTGAAATCGAGCCGTCATAAATTCTAGTGCCTTCTGTACAATCTCGCTTATTCCCTCATTACGCTCTAGCTTTACGTTTAGGCTCATCTCATTAATCGTTCTTCGGGTTTGGCTCCATTCTAGTTGAGCAGGTCGTTCATGCCAGTATATTTCAGTGCCTAACGACTGCTTTACTTTCCAGACGAGCTCCTCTCGCCAAAGATGAAAACCGCAGCTTTCGGTTTCTGCTTCTTTCAGAAATACTACGATCACGCCACTGCGCAGCATTACCGCTTCCATTTTAACGAAATCTAAATGGTCTTTTATGATCTGAAACAGGATATCTAAAGATAAGCCTTGATTTTTGGATGCCACCAAACCTACTTGAATGTCCCTCTGCCAAAAGGGAATGTGAAACAACCCTTTCTCCTCTTCTCGTAGCTTTAAAACTTCCTCCTGAAGCGCATTTTCCAAGATGTGCCCCTTTAATAACTCCTGCTGAGCTAGAGATTCCATTGGTGACTGAACCGTATTCGACAGCTCATCTTGAGGAAATGTTTGTAATATTTTATCTATAGATACTTTGATTTCTTCCACGTTCATAGTGGGCTTTAATATATAATCAGCAACACCAAGCTGTATGGCTTCTCTGGCATACTGAAAATCATCATAGCTGCTTAAAATAATGAACCGAATATGAGGATACTTTTCCTTACACATTCGAATTAACTCTATCCCATCCATTACAGGCATTCGAATATCGGTAATAACGATGTCTATCCTCTGACTCTCAATGAGTTGCATAGCTTCTTTGCCGTTCGCGGCATCTCCGACGATTTGAACGCCTATCTCCGTCCAATCCAGCATGACCTTCATTCCCAATCTAATTAGCGTCTCATCTTCAACAACAAGTAAATTTTTCATAGCTCCTCCTTATTCAGGCTTCCACGGAACGCGAATGGTTACGATTGTACCTTCTCCTATAACACTCTTAATAGTAAGACCATAGGGTTTACCAAATTCTAGAGCAATTCTTTCATGTATGTTTTTCAGCCCTGTCCCAGATAGCCCTTTCTTATACTCATCATTGGCATTTAATAGAGACTTGACCTTCTCCTCGCTCATTCCAGTACCGTAATCCCGAACTTCAATAAATAAATCGCACGCATCCCCGCGTCGCATCAAGATTTCTATCTTGTGATTGCTATTTCCGCTATCTAGTCCGTGGAATATCGCATTCTCAACGATGGGCTGAATCAAAAAAGGTATAACCCAAACCCGCTCCGCCCCTGCATCACTCGTATAGGTAATGGCGAATTGTTTCATGTAACGTCTCTCCAGTAGAGCAACGTAATCCTTAATGAATTCAATTTCATCTTGTAAAACAACCCATTTACGATCGCTTCGCGTGCAATATTTCATTAAATGAATAAAAATTTCTAGAACCTTAGCAATGTCATTCGCATTCTGCATCATGGCCATCATTTTAATCGCGCTAAGGGTGTTATAAATAAAATGAGGATTAATCTGCGCTCGCAGCGCATCGATTTCCGCTTTGCGTTTACTTTCCTCTTCGGATTTAATTCTCTCAACTAATTGGGTAAGCTCAATTACCATGGAATTAAAGGAATCAGATAAAAGCCCTATTTCATCCTTCTGTTTCATAGTACTAAAGATATGGAAGTCGCCATTCTGCACCTTCTTCATCAAGCGAGAAAGTCGCTTGATGGGCGACGCCACCCCCCGTGCTACAAATCCGGCCAAGATAACAGAGAATAACAAAATGACAACAATAATCCCAATTGCAAGATTACTAATATGGCTAAGATCTTGATAGAGAGCTTTCTTGGACGTTAAATATAGCGTCATCCAGCCAGAATATTCTGATGTACTAGCTACCCCCACCATTTTTTCCGAGCGGGCTCCCCATTGAATGGATCGCATATTAGGTCCTATAACCTTGCCTGCGTCCATCAATTCCGTCATACTTTCTTTATCAATGGGGAGAGACGAATGTATTATATTCCCATATTGATCCGCAATAACCACATAACCATCCCGTGGCTGTTGTGCGGAAAAGTTAAAAATGTAAGGATCGATATCCACGACGAATACACCTAGAGATTCATTGGTATCTACCTGCTTGACATGCCGAGCAAGGGAAATCGTTTTTTTCTCGTTTGACCTATAAAATTGGGTTTCCAGTCTCAATCCGGAATTAACAAACCCTCCGTCTCTAAGGATTGTTTCTTGAAACCAAGCCTGCTCCTTTAGAGTATTGTGCGAAATAATATTCGAGTATTGGGTGTAGCCATAAACTTGATCATTGTCCATAATCATATATACGGCTATAATCCCTTCATGAAGGACCTGTAAGCTTGTAAAATAGGTCCTCATCTCCTTTTCTATTTCTTTTTCTGTTTGGAAATCTTCTTCTGTGTAGGTGTCCGTAGTAAGCTTTAGCTTTGTCATTGCGGAATAAATCCTCTGATCGATAAAGGGAAGGATAGTCATCCGGTCAATCCCTCGCAAAACCGCGTCCACATTATAATTAATTTGACTAGTTATGACCCGATATGAATTGTTGGCTTTTTGCTCCAACGTATTCACAGCAATAATGTAAGCCGCAACACCAAACCCGCTAAGAGGAATAACAGCGAGTAGAAGATAAGTAATAAAAAATTTTGACTGTATTCTTAAATCCTTCCATTTGCCCCGAACCAGCCCAAACATCTTTTGTCCACTCCTCATTCCGTGTACCCATTTCATCTATCCTAACTGAAAGCGATTTCAGCATCAATGTATAAAATTATCATATTTTCCATGTACACTCGTCAGATGAATATAAAGTTATAGGGAATTTTTATAATCATAAATCAAAAAAGGCAGCCCATTTAACAGGGCTGCCCTTCGTTTTATTTATCGTCATACCTGCCGTCCACTTCTTTAGCGATGGCGCGGTAAGCTTTCGTTTCCTCAACTACCGGATCGAATTTAGATTGAATACGAACTTCCCATCTAGGCGGAAGCTGCTTTAATGCTTCGGCTTCCGTTTCCTCTGGCTTAGCTTCCGGCTTCTCTTCAGTCAAGCTTCGTGCCAACAATTCCTCTAATTGCTCTAGCTCTTTACGTTCCAATTCCTTCGCCCCCTTTTTTCCATAGGATGGTCGAAAGCCCCGTATCTCATGTACGTGCGGCTGCCTGAAGCTCCTCAATCAGCTCATTATGAATAAGGTTGTTACTTGCAACGATATTTCGAACTCCAAGATGATAAGATTCCCCAGTTATGTCCGTCATACGACCGCCAGCTTCTTGCACAAGCAATGAGCCCGCGGCTATATCCCATGAGCTTAGGTTGTATTCCCAGAAGCCACTGAGACGACCTGCTGCCACATAGGCAAGATGAAGAGCAGCCGAGCCCGCAACTCTAATATTGCGAACCTTGGGTGCCAATGCTTGGACACTCTTCAGGTTCGCTGGTAGCGCCACATGCTGATCCGCTGGGAAGCCCGTAGCCAGCAGGCTATGGCTTAGTGTGCTTTCATTCGCCACCTGCATTTTACGACCATGTACGTATGCTCCCTTGCCCCGTTCCGCAACGAATAGCTCGTCTTTCGACGGGTCATATACGACACCTACTATTACTTGTCCCCGATGCGCGAGCGCAATAGATACGGAGAAGAAAGGAAAGCCATGCACATAGTTAGTCGTTCCATCCACGGGATCAACGATCCATAAGTACTCGGCGTCGCTTTTATCCTGTAATGCTTTTGCAGATGCCTCCGGCCCAGGCTCAACCCCTTCTTCTCCTAGGAAGGAGTGAGTAGGGAAATGCGTAACGATTAAATTGCGAATCATTCGTTCCGCGCCCTTATCAACCTCCGTTACGAGGTCGTGCATCGAGTATTTCGTATCCAATTGGGTAATGCTACCCATTTTACTTTTAATCCATTCCCCTGCTTTGGCCGCACAATTGACAGCGACCGCGGTAAAGCTTTTACCACCAATAATGCTTTCCGGCTGGTTGGCGTCCATTGTTCATCCCTCTAATCTTTTGTAATCGTTTGCAAACGACTGCTTTGTCCTACTTTTATCATATACGAAAATATGGCTAAGCGGTTCCTATGATTGCTACTATAAGCTAAAAAATTTACCACTTTCATATTCTCGCCAGCACAATTGGCCGATTAGAAAGAAGCTGCCCTTCATCGTATAGACAAAGGTGCAGCTCCGTATACATCAGGCAGTTAAATTGTTAAATTCCTACTGTATTATAGCCATTATCAACATGAATGACTTCGCCAGTAATCCCACGAGCCCAAGGACTCATTAAGAACAAGGCAGCATCTCCAACATCTGATGCCTCCGTATTACGGCGAAGTGGAGCCTTCTCTTCAACTTGCTTAAGAATAGTATTGAAGCCGGCTATTCCTTTGGCAGCCAGTGTACGAACTGGACCAGCAGAAATGGCGTTGACTCTAATATCTTGAGGACCCAAGTCACTTGCCAAATATCGAACGGAAGCTTCAAGCGCTGCCTTGGCGACGCCCATAACGTTATAATTGCGAAGAGTACGTTCTGCACCAAGATAAGTCAGGGTAACGATACTGCCACCTTCTGTCATCAGCGGATGAAGTCTTTGCGCTACTGCAGTAAGGGAATATACGCTTACATCATGTGCAAGCGCGAAGCCATCACGGGAAGTGTCTACATATAATCCGTCTAGCTCTTCTGCTTTCGCAAAAGCGATACAGTGTGCAAGACCGTGCAATACGCCTACTTCTTCCTTCAATTTTGCAGCAAGAGACTCAATATCCTCATCAGAGGAAACATTGCATTGCAGCGTTAGTGAGCCTTCAATCGTATCCGCTAGCTTGCGCACGCGTTCCTGTACTCTTTCATTCTCGTATGTAAACACCAGTCGAGCCCCTTGGGAAGCGAGCGATTGCGCGATAGCCCAGGCGATACTGCGCTCGTTCGCGACGCCCATGACTACGATGTTCTTTCCAGCTAACAATCCATTCATATCTTGGAAATCCTCCTTGTTACGAATAAGAATGGGCGCGAATCAAAATGCTGACACAGCAGCCCTTCTTGTCCAACGTAACTTATTTCCAACTGGATTGCAATAATGAAATGATACGTTGTGCGAATAGTACGCAAACGTGTTCATGATAGAACCTCTAAGCTACCCCCATCAATCACACGAATTGGCCCTCCAGAGGCTTCAATTGCTCGAAAATCCTCCATCAGCTTAAGCAAAGCCTCGTCCTTCCGCTTGGCTTCGATCATGACGTCAATCGCAGGTGTTGTGCTAGCTATTTCATACAAAAACTTCACTAAAGGCTCCACATCAATGTGGTCGGCATGCCCTCTAAGATCGGATTCACTTTTGGGACTGGAAACATGTATTTTGGGAGGTAGCCATTGCGGTGCTACTCCTTCATCGGCAAGCTTAGCCTGTTGCTCGTTCCAGCTAAAACGGTCCCAAGTTTTCAAAATTCTAGGCCACAAATCCACCGCTTGCTCGTCCCCCGGATTGACGGCATGATGATGAATATCAAGTACCATCGGCACCCCGACCTCTTCCGCTATGCTTAGCGTTTCCGCTGCAGTGAAGGTTTTGTCGTCATTTTCCAAAGTAATTCGATCTGTTATTCGCTTATCGATCGTCCGAAATTGAGTGATAAACCTTTTGCCGGATACTCCCTTATCACCATAGCTGCCTCCGACATGTATATTGTTGGTCGCCCGCGCATCTAAACCCATCGCCTCTAGCATCCGAACGTGATACTGCAGGTCATTAATGGAATTGCTCAGGACTTCCTTCCTCGGCGTGCTTAATACGGTAAAATGATCGGGATGAAAGGATACGCGCATATTATGCTCACGAACAAAAGCCCCAACCTCGGCGAATGCTTGCGCCAAAGCGGGGTAAGGATCCCATTCATTAAGCTCTTGATGTGTTGCGAGCGGAATAATTTTCGAGGTCATACGGTAAACTTGAACACCCATATAACGATTATGCTTGAGTAAACGCAATGTATTATGTAAATTTTCCTCGGCAATCCGCTCAAGACGTCGCAAACCCGCTTCCCGATTCAACAGCTTGGAGAAGGTCGCCATTGTCATTGTTTTGGATGGGGAGGCATTCGCTAGCTCAACAGACATCGCAACATATCCGAATCTTACGATCATTCCATCCAACCTCCCGCACTTTTTAGGTACGGTTATTAGGATTGCTCACCGAAGAACATTTCATGTGCGAGTGAGGTTTGAATTCGTGCTTCTTCCTCTGTTAGTCGACGAACAAGCTCCATCTCTACCTGCGTAACCTCTTCGCCTTGGAAATTAATTTCCGCGATAGATGCGACAATCCGAACGATTGCGACAGCTTGATTATCAGGCGCATATGCTATTACCTTCTGTCCTGTTGGGAACACACGAAATTGCTTTTTGACCATTTTGCCCCGGCCGTACTCAAGCAGTTCGTACAATTCTTGCTCCGATTTAAATTTACATACGGAATTAAACTCTGTCTGAAAGCCCATAAAGCTTCCTCCTATCGCTTTTACAAATAAATTCGCTGGATTCGCGTGTCTGTATCGTGTCTTTTTGGTTAGTTGTTGATCTGAAGTTGATTACGTGTTAATAAAGTTAGGCTAATTGGCTTGAGTTAATTATCTACTGTTAATTGCCTTATGCTAATTGGCTTGAGTTAATTATCTACAGTTAATTGCTTAATGCTAATTGCCTAGAGATCATTACGTAGATTAATTGCCTAAAGCTAAGCCTAGAGTTAATTATAACCTCTATTCGCTCTGTAGGAAAATATGGGCTATTGGGGTGGGAGGATGGCTGCTTTTTTTGGGCGAGAGCTGGGGAGTAAGGGAGACAAATGTGCAGGTCGGGGTTGAGGGCTGGGGAAAATTTGCGATGGGCGCTGGTTGGGGGCTCGGGGGATGCTTTGCGATGGGCGGTGGCGGAGTTTGCGATTTTTTTTATTATAGCTTTAGCGGCGATTTGTATTGCGAATTATCAATAATCAAGTTATGATATTTTGCTCTGGCTTTTTTGTCGTGTTAGTGGCGTAAGGTTTCGATGGTTCTGCGTCATCGGGGATTAGTGCTTCGGTGGAATGGCTAGATCTTAAGTTCTCCACATGTGCATAACTTTTCGTAGCTATTCTGAGAGTTCGAGACTCATTCCTGTGAGTTCTCCACATCTTTTTGCATGTTTAATTCTTACTTATAAAACTTACTTTGTTATTATCCAGTTTTCCACATTTGTATCCCCAGTTTACATCGCGATGTGTTGATTAGTCGGGTTTTTACACACTTATTAATTGCTGGGAGATGAATTTCTCAAGTTCTCCACATGTGCATAATTTTAATTGGCATTGGATTGATAGTTATCCACTTGTTGGCGTTTTTGAGGCTGAGGGAGAACCTCGGTTGTTAACACACTAGTTTTTATATGCGAGTGAGTCTAACTAAACTTCGAGTGACATTTTCCAACTATTGGTTTATTATTGTTCTATAGCGAGTGAAGCACACCGCCTCTGATCCTTTATGGGATTGGGGCGGTTATTTTTGTCTACAAAGGGCGGTTGATGATGAGAAACTTCGAATCTGAGTATCGTATTTGGTTGAACAAACATATTACACGGAGCACTGGAGAACGTCTTCGGAGAATTAAAGAACGTCACGGTTTCGGCGAAAAACTACTGATCGAGCACGCATGGTGGCCTGTTGTCAAAAGTCTTGACGATTTACATCCTGAGTATGAGTTTGTGGACACCTTCGGAAACTATTACTTTATGGACCTTGCCTACATTCGTCTTCCTAGGCCCACTTGTTTGGAATCAGACAGCTTCAGCTCACATGCTCGTGATGCTGACCGAGGATCATTCTCTCGTGGATTAGAAAGGCAGAATGAAATTGCGTTGGCTGACTGGAATATTTTGCGTTTTTCGATTGATAAACTGAAGGAAGATCCTTATAGTTGTCAAAATCACATTCGCAGAATGCTGGAAATTTGGTACGGGGAGGATAGCAGCAGCGTGCAAAAACTAACCATTTATCAACGGGAAATCTTACGTCTAGCCAATCGTTTATCGAGCCCAATTACCATAGAAATGGTTAGTAACTCTCTTGGCAAAAGCAAGAGAGTTGCACGTGTTCAACTACACCAAATGGCGCAGCTAAACTATATTGAGCCGGCTAGCGGGGACCAACGTGTCCGCAGCTACCGGCTGAAAAGATAATAGTTTGTTTGATAGTGAACGCTTCGTTCTCTATACGGGCCGTCCGCGCTCTTGCGGGCGAGATAGTGAACGCTTCGTTCTCTATCTGGGCCGTCTGCGCTCTTGCGGGCGGGTTAGTGAACGCTTCGTTCTCTATCTGGGCCTTTCGCGCTCATGCGGGCGAGTTAGTGAACGCTTCGTTCCCTATCCGGGCCGTCTGCGCTCTTGCGGGCGAGTTAGTGAACGCTTCGTTCCCTATCCGGGCCGTCTGCGCTCATGCGGGCGAGTTAGTGAACTCTTCGTTCTCTATACGGGCCGTCTGCGCTCATGCGGGCGAGTTAGTGAACGCTTCGTTCCCTATCCGGGCCGTCTGCGCTCTTGCGGGCGAGTTAGTGAACGCTTCGTTCCCTATCTGGGCCTTTCGCGCACTTGCAGGCGAGATAGTGAACGCTTCGTTCTCTATCCCAGCCGTCTGCGCTCTCACGGGCGAGTTAGTGAACGCTTCGTTCCCTATCCGGGCCGTCTGCGCTCTTGCGGGCGAGATAGTGAACGCTACGTTCTCTATCCAAGCCGTCTGCGCTCTCGCGGGCGAGATAGTGAACACTACGTTCTCTATCCATGCCGTCTGCGCTCTTGCGGGCGAGATAGTGGACGCTTCGTTCTCTATCCAAGCCGTTTGCGCTCTCGCCCTATCCCAGCCTTTCGCGCTCTCGCCCTTTCACACCCGCGCCCACGTTCGCGCGCGCCCCTATTCTCCGCCGCCGTAGTCGATTGACTGGCGTTCCTCGTGGCGCTCGATCGCTAATTGGATGAGGGTGTCCAGCAGTTCGCGGTACGAGACTCCGGATTCCTTCCACATTAGCGGGTACATGCTATAGGGTGTGAAGCCTGGCAGCGTGTTTACTTCATTAATGAACAACGCACCATCGCTGCGCCGAAGGAAGAAATCCGCACGACATAGCCCCGATCCATCAATTGATCGGAATGCTTGCACAGCCATTACTCGCACTGCTTCCGCAACTTCAGGCGAAATCTCGGCCGGAATAACCATAGCCGATTTGCCGTCAATATATTTGGCTTTATAATCATAAAATTCATTAGAGCTACAAACTTCCCCAGGCACGGAAGCACGTGGATCATCATTACCAAGCACACTTACTTCAATCTCGCGCGCATCAACAAACTCCTCAACGATAACCTTCCGATCATATCGCAAAGCTTCCTCTATCGCAGCAACGAGCTCATCACGATTACGCGCTTTCGACACCCCTACGCTAGAACCCAAATTCGCAGGCTTCACAAAGCACGGATAACCTAACTCCTCGACGCTCTCCAGACATTTCTCACGATCCTGCTTCCATTCAAATCGGATAAAATGACGATACCCTACCTGCGGCAAGCCTGCATGGGCAAACATAGTCTTCATTGCAACCTTGTCCATTCCAACAGAAGAAGCGAGCACACCTGCTCCAACGTACGGAAGCCCGGCCATCTCAAACAAGCCTTGAATGGTTCCGTCTTCACCAAAGGTGCCATGAAGCAAAGGTAGCATAACATCAATAGGCTTACCATCGCTGTCCGATGAGCCATCTGTCAGCACCGATTCCGACATTCCCTTTAGTACTGGCAGCAACGGCTTAACGGCACTGACTTCTCCACTATGCTGACCCTCATCTGCATCTGCACTTGCAGCAGGAGTAAATTGTAATTGTGCAACCGCCGCCGGCGGAGCGTTCAACAAAGGACCTGACCTCCACTGACCCTTAGGTGTAATATAGAAAGGAATAAGTTCATATCGATCGTAGTCAAACTCCTTCAATACGGCCAATGCCGTTTGCAGCGAAACCTCGTGCTCACCTGAACGTCCTCCGTAAACGAGTCCGACACGTATTTTTCCCATAGCTAAGCTTACCTCCGACTTTGTCGAATTATCGTTCTCGGATTTCCATAGGAACAACCGTCACGTGAACTCGAATGTTAGTATTTAAAATTCATCAACAATGTGGTAAAAATGATACCGAGTTTGCTCCGTCCACGCATAAGAATCCTTATAATCCCAATAACGATGGCGGCTGCTTACTGTATTCGCGTTAACGAGTGGCATGCCTTCTGGCGTGAATGCAGTTACGATCGTATTATGACCGACCTGGCCGTTGCCGTTCCAATCATAACAGATGACATCTCCTAGCTGTAGAAGCTCTGGCTTAGAAACCGCCTCAGCCCGTAACCCATTAGTACGCGAAGCGCTTAAAAAATGTCGCAAGCTATTCGCCACAGCCCAACTAAAGCTCCACATTTCGTCATTGTTTGAATACCCTTTGTACCACCATCCTGATGGCCTTTTCCCAGTATAATTCATAGGCGCACCGCCTGCAAAGATACACTGTGAGACATAATTTGTGCAATTTACCTCGAAGTTTTCGTATGCAGGATTCGGCTCGTTCCACCATCGTTCGGCGTAAGCAACAGCTGCCTCCCGCAGATAAGGAATTCCCCGACGGGTCATTCCATACCCATAACCTTCATAAGCGCTATCATTGGAAGCCCCTGCATAAACCCTAGACTTGAAACCATACAGCGCCTGCGGATTCATATAAGGTGCAGATGGCAAAGCTGCTTGCCTTTCTCCATCCCAGGCATCATGAACTTCATTTTGCTCAAGTAATACCTCCGCTGAAGACTCCACTACAAGTGGCTTAACTGTATGAATACGCCAGCTTTTACCGGTACGGACGAAACGAACCCGCTCTCTCTCCACCCTTTCCTCCATCCACGGCTGATTTCTTTGTTCCATAGAACGAACCAAATGAATGGCTATGTCTGCAACAGCTTCACCCCGAACCGCATTGTATCGTTCTATGCGTGCACGCATCTCACTTCTTACTGGACGCATTGCCCACTTCAATTCTCTTTGCTTGGATAAAATAAGTCGCTGAGTAAGCCGTTCGCGATGCTCCTTATCAGAAATTTCGAGTAACTTGTGAGTATCCGTGTGCAATGCAGCTTCGTTAATAACACTCACATATCCATACAAAGCCTGCTTCCAATCCTGCTCTTCCCCCGACATAACATATCCCTCCAAGTAAAACGACTTCGTCGTCTCAAGACGACGGCATACGTTTGTATCGAGCGATCAGGCAGGTATAAACATATTGGAATTTATGCCTGCTGATTGTACAAGTAAAACGACTTCGTCGTCCTCAGGACGACGGCATACGTTTGTATCGAGCGATCAGATAAGTAAAAGTTACGACGATTTCATCTTTAATAAATGATGTACCTCATCTGAAACCTACGGTTTAATCATCAAGTTCGCGTTATTTCATTGTATGATCAATATTTCCACCCCATTCCCTTACGGCAAGTTTGTCAAATTTGCAGCTTACATTAGGGATGAAAATAGGGGGTCGTGCGGCATTCTATTGAGATATAGCTTTCGGATTTACCCTCTTAATTTGGATGCCGATATCCCTCAAACGACTTTACGGAGAAGCGATAACGGAGTATACTTAATCCATAGAGTATTTTTGAAATCGTGTTGCACACAGTGAAACCGAAATGATTTCCAACATGATTTATTGAACCGCGACAATCCAACATTAAGCTGAAAACAAACAAAACGACTCTAGGAGGCTACACACTTGTCTAAATTTCCTTATCAAGTACAGCAAGAATTGCAGTCATCGGGTAAGTCTTATCGCTACTACCGCCTTCAAGCTTTGGAAGAGCAAGGCTTAGGTCCTGTTTCCAAGCTTCCATTCTCCATCAAAGTATTGCTTGAAGCAGCAATCCGCCAATTTGACGGACGCGGCATTACAGAAGAGCATGTTAAACAATTAGCGACTTGGACTCAAGGCCGCGAAGATAAAGAAATTCCGTTCATTCCTGCACGTATCGTTCTTCAGGATTTTACAGGGGTACCTGTTGTTGTTGATTTGGCAGCAATGCGCGAAACGGTAAAACAAGCTGGCGGAGATCCGAAGCAAATCAATCCGCTCGTTCCAGTTGACCTCGTAATCGATCACTCTGTTATGGTTGATGCTTTCGGCACTGCAGATGCTTTGCAATACAATATGGACGTTGAATTTCAGCGTAATGAAGAGCGTTATCGTTTCCTTCGTTGGGCACAAACGGCATTCAACAATTTCCGTGCTGTTCCTCCTGCAACAGGTATCGTTCACCAAGTTAACCTTGAGTATCTTGCATCCGTTGCCGCTACAAAGTCGAAAGACGGCGTAACCGAAGTTTATCCGGATTCCCTCGTAGGAACAGATTCGCATACTACGATGATCAACGGACTCGGTATCGTAGGCTGGGGTGTTGGCGGTATCGAAGCGGAAGCCGGTATGCTTGGACAGCCTCTATACTTCGTTATGCCTGAGGTAGTTGGCTTCAAGCTGACTGGTAAGCTTTCTGAAGGCGCAACTGCAACCGATCTTGCATTAACTGTTACCCAAATCCTTCGTAAAAAAGGCGTAGTCGGCAAATTCGTCGAATTCTTCGGCTCTGGCCTTTCCAATATTAGTCTTGCTGACCGTGCTACTGTTGCCAACATGGCTCCAGAATACGGCGCAACAATCGGCTTCTTCCCTGTTGATAACGAAACATTGAACTACTTGAGACTGACTGGCCGTGAAGACAGCCAAATCGATCTTGTTGAAGCTTACTACAAGGCACAAGACATGTTCCGTACGGATGAAACGCCAGATCCGGTGTTCACAGAAGTAATGGAATTGGACTTGTCCACAATCGTTCCTAGCTTGGCAGGCCCTAAACGTCCACAAGATCGCGTCGAGCTAACAGCTATGAAGCAATCTTTTAACGATATTATTCGTACACCGATTGACAAAGGTGGCTTCGGCTTAAGCGATGCTCAAATCGAGCAAACGGTTGACATTAAACATCCTAACGGTGCGAACAGCCGCTTTGGTACAGGCGCTGTCGTCATTGCTGCTATCACAAGCTGTACGAACACATCCAACCCAAGCGTTATGATTGGTGCGGGTCTCGTTGCTAAAAAAGCAGTAGAGCGTGGATTGAAAAAACCAGCTTATGTTAAGAGCTCTTTGACACCAGGTTCCCTTGTTGTAACTGACTACTTGAACAATGCAGGTCTACTACCTTACCTTGAAAAGCTTGGCTTCTATGTTGCAGGTTACGGCTGTGCAACTTGTATCGGTAACTCTGGTCCATTGCCAGATGAAGTTAGCTTAGCTATCGCTGATAACGATCTTGCCGTTGCTGCTGTTCTATCCGGTAACCGTAACTTTGAAGGCCGCGTGCATGCACAAGTAAAAGCTAACTATCTGGCATCTCCACCGCTAGTCGTTGCTTACGCACTTGCAGGTACAGTTAATATCGATCTTGCTAACGATCCAATCGGTTTTGACAACGATAACCAACCGGTATATCTGAAGGATATCTGGCCAACTAACGAAGAAATTCAACAAGCCGTTAGCGCATCTTTGAGCCCAGATATGTTCCGTGCTAAATACGAGAACGTATTTACTCAGAACGAGCAATGGAACCAAATCCCTGTGCCAGAAGGCGAGCTTTACGAGTGGGATCCTAAATCCACTTACATCGCTAATCCGCCGTTCTTTACGGATCTAGCTCCTCAGCCAGGCGATATTTCAGACGTTAAAAATGCACGCGTATTGGCATTGATGGGCGATTCCGTTACAACGGACCATATCTCCCCAGCCGGTAACATCAAAGCAGATAGCCCTGGTGGTCAATACCTGCTTGAGCATGGCGTAACGAAGGAAGATTTCAACTCGTATGGCTCCCGTCGTGGTCACCATGAGGTCATGATGAGAGGTACTTTCGCTAACATCCGTATCCGGAACCAAGTGGCTCCAGGCACTGAGGGCGGCGTAACTACGTATCTTCCAACTGATGAAGTTATGTCCATCTACGATGCTTCGATGAAATATCAGAAGAACGCTACAAACCTAATTGTTATTGCTGGTAAAGAGTACGGCACAGGAAGCTCCCGTGACTGGGCAGCCAAAGGTACGTTCCTTCTCGGCGTCAAAGCCGTCATTGCGGAAAGCTTCGAACGGATTCACCGTTCGAACCTTGTAGGTATGGGCGTGCTTCCACTGCAATTTACAGACGGACAAAGCTGGAAAACTCTTGGAATTACGGGTCGTGAAACATTCGAAATCAGCGGTATGTCTAATGACGTAACGCCGGGTCAATCTGTTACTGTAACAGCGAAGCGTGAAGACGGAACAACTTTTGAATTCCAAGCTATTGCACGACTGGATTCAATGGTTGACGTAGATTACTATCGCAACAGCGGTATTCTACAAACTGTACTTCGCCAAATGATCGCTGCTCAATAATACATGAACACCAAAACCCGTCGTCCTTGGGACGGCGGGTTTTGCTATGTCTATTTTGCCGCCGCACGCAATAAATGTTATTTTCACATCGGTGATTTTGTTTACACATGCCTACATAAGTTATAATAGTCCCACACAGCTATTTGCAACCTACAGCATAACTTGGAGGCGAGCCCGGATGAATACAAAGGACCAACATTGGATACGCCGCTACCGGTCGGCCCTCCTAATAGGATTTCTATTTATTGTATTGGTTATTGCGTACATAATGCCGTTGCCTTATATGTTATATGGGCCCGGGTCAGCTGAGCCTGTTCATCCCCGCGTGGAAACTGGACACAAGCTCAACGAGAAAGGTGCTCTATTATTTACGACCGTCTCTACTTACTCCAAACCGAACATTTTTTTCATTATTTACGCTCGCCTTAATCCTCGTATGGAGGTCAAATCTCAGGAGGAGGCGACAGGTGGCGCTACGAATTTAAGTGGCTATCGCAACCTGCTTGCTTGGATGCGAGATAGCTCGGAGGCTAATGCGCTTCTTGCTGCCTACAATGTTATTAACAAGCCCATCGATGTAGAGGAGCAAGGCGTTATTGTTTACAGTCTGCTACCCGAATCTAAAGCACAGGAAAATGGCTTGCAGGAAGGCGATATCATTACTCAGGTGGATGGCAAGGAGACCAAAACGGCCAAAGTGCTTTCTGAATACCTTTCCAAGAAAGAGCCTGGAGACAAAGTAATTGTGTCTGGAACTCGCGGAGACAAGCCCTTCAAAGCAACCATCCCTCTTATTACTTTGTCTTCTTCTAATCCTGCTATAGCTTCCAGAACAGGAATTGGATTTCAAAACGAAACCGTGTTGAAAGTAACGCCTCCTGACCCTGTCAAATTTGATTTTTCAGATACTGGTGGTCCTTCCGCAGGACTGATGATGACACTTGAGATCGTGGCGCAATTGACTAATGACGATCTGACCAGAGGTTACCGTATTGCGGGAACTGGGACGATTACAGCGGATGGCACAGTCGGTCAAATCGGCGGTATCAATTATAAGCTAATGGCAGCGGACAAGAAAAAAGCTGACTATTTCCTCGTACCCTACGATAAGAACAGCTTAGCTAACTGGAATCTTGCCGAGAAAACAGTAAAAGAACTGAAGCTATCTCCCAAGCTCGTCAAAGTATCAACCCTCAAAGAAGCGCTCGATTTTCTGAAGGGTCTGGAGCCAAAGAAAGAGCTGTAATTTGAAAACAAATTATGTCCGCAAGATTAACTCGCATAATTAATGGTTCACGTCCTTAACGATGCTGAAAGGCATCTGATTAAGGGCGTTTTTTCTTTGACAGCCTTCCTACATGAGTGGTAGCATTTGGTAGCACATTATTTTTCCCTTACAGAGGTGGATTTCTTATGAGAAGCTGGAAAAAATGGACGTTATCTCTTACCGTAATCGTGTTCGTGATGCTAAGCCTTGAAGGGATAACTGGATCAGCGGCCCTCGCAGCCCCCAAGGAGCCCTTGAGCGTGTCTCAGCTTAAGGATGGTAAAAAGCTGACTAAGCCTTTATTAAACTTCATTACAAAAGCTCTGGACTTGTCTAAAGAGGAAACCTCTTTATTAAATATTGATCTTTTTTATGAGGTTGATTTGGGAGGATTGCCTACCGGGTACACGCGCCAATTTGTAGCGTTGTTCTATCACTCAGAGGGTATCGAGCTTGTACTCCTAGCTTCTAATGCTGATGCTTCAAAAATCAAGCTGCTAGATCGTGCACAATCCAGTGACGAAGGAAGCTTGTTCGTCAATACGGCCAAGCTAGAAATCAGCACTAATAAAAACCAAATTGAAGTTTGGACCCAATATCCATTTCGGGCATCTTACACTAAGGCAGTGCTTGAGTGGTCAAGTAATAAACTTAAAGTTATCTCCCATGAATATGGCGATCCAACGGCGGAGTTTTTCGATAAAAAAAAGAGTCTTCTTCGCAATAAAGATATTCTAGGACTTATTGATCTAGAAAATTCGGAGGATCCTTTTTACCCGAGTGCTTATGAAGGCAATTATACACTTGGCGCTCCGACACTGGTGCTAGCTCATCAGAAAGCTCTCGCCATTCATAAAAAGAACATAAAAGCGGCTATTTCCTATCTCGAATACGGATTTTCACAGTATAGCTATGGATATGGGCCATTTGGTTATTCCGATGGAACAGTGACCAAGGAAGATTTCGTTGCATCCGAGTACGATTCCTACCCCGAATCGCGTATGAGCTTAAACGTCTACGTCGGGATTTATAACGATTATGGTTATTTTCTATCTTTGGATGGACGCAATAAGGAAGCAAAGCTTGTTCTATCCAATGTCATTAAGCTTGTTCCCACTCGAACTGTAGCCTATCTCAACATTGCCGATGTAGAATGGACGCTTGGTCAGAAAACAGCAGCCAAAGAGCACTACAAGCAATACATAAAGCTGCTTGGCAGCAAAGCAACCAGCATCGCCCCTAAGCGTGTGCAGGAGCGGCTTAAGGCTAAGTAAGTGAGTCTCCCTCCAAACCGCGCATGTGATAGGGAATTAGTCGGGGGCTCCGCTTATCTCTTCTTCAACCTACACATGTATCCGGGAATTAGTCGGAGGCTCCGCTTAACTCTTCTTCAACCTACACATGTAACCGGGAATTAGTCGGGGGCTCCGCCTAACTCTTCTTCAAACTGTGCATGTGGTAGGGAATTAGTCGGGGGCTCCGCCTAACTCTTCTTCAAACTACGCATGTGATCGGGAATTAGTCGGGGGCTCCGCTTATCTCTTCTTCAACCTACACATGTATCCGGGAATTAGTCGGCATCTCCTCTTATCATCTCTCCAACCTGCACATGTGATCGGGAATTAGTCGGCATCTCCGCCTAACTCTTCTTCAACCTGCACATGTATCCGGGAATTAGTCGGCATCTCCGCTTAACTTCTCTTCAACCTGCACATGTATCCGGGAATTAGTCGGGGGCTCCGCCTAACTCTTCTTCAACCTGCACATGTATCCGGGAATTAGTCGGCATCTCCTCTTATCTCCTCTCCAAACTGCACATGTAACCGGGAATTAGTCGGCATCTCCTCTTATCTCCTCTCCAAACTGCGCATGTGATCGGGAATTAGTCGGCATCTCCGCTTATCTCCTCTTCAACCTGCACATGTATCCGGGAATTAGTCGGCATCTCCGCTTATCTCCTCTCCAAACGCGCAGGTGGCATGGGAACGGAGCTCGAGGCTCAAGTAATCGTGACTCTCCCCCCTCATAGATAGTCCAACTCCAGATTCGGGGGAAAAGGCGCAAAGGAGTAAAAAAAAGAAAGACCGCTGAGATTATCTCAGCAGTCCACGAATTATCTATCTATTCATACAAGCAGGTATCTATTCATTCTGACCATTTGCTATTCATTCAAGCAGGTATCTATTCATTCTGACCATTTGCTATTCATTCAGGCAGGTATCTATTCATTCTGACTATTTGCTATTCATTCTAGCTGTTTTCTATTATCAGAAGTCTACAATAGGTACAATCCTACCCTAATATCGTGCCCATTCGATGAGCAGCCTCAATGATAGCCGGGGCATGCTCATGCATACGGTTCGGAGTCAGGCGATTGGATGGGCCTGACACGGACAAAGCGGCCACCAGCTTGCCAGAGCGGTTAAAGATCGGCGCAGAGACAGCCGCAGCACCAGGCTCCCTCTCCTCGAAGCTTGTCGCATAGCCAGCTGCTACAATCTCATCGAGCTGCTTCCCGAAATCCTCGCGATTCAGTAGAGCAGGCCATGCGGGATCTGACATAACGATACCGCGAACGCCTGCTTCTGAGAAAGCAAGCAATACCTTGCTTGACGCTCCAACCGATAAGGGAAGGCGTGCTCCAACTGTTGCTACGCGACGAATAGCCTGCATGCTTTGCACGGCTTGGATACGAACACGTTCCGTTCGATCTCTGACGTACAAGCTAATCGTCTCGCTTAATTGATCTCTAAGCCGCTCCATTTCGGGTAGGAGCACAACTGAAGGATCGTCAGAGCGAGACAGATTCGCAGACAATTCCAATACACTTAAACCAAGCCGATATCTCTCTGTAGCCACATCCCGTGTTACAAAGCCTCTATCCTCCAAGGTCGCCAATAATCTATGCACGGTGCTCTTGTGCAGCCCGATACGACCTGCTATTTCCGTTAAGCTCCACTCATGTCCTGAGGCAAAACACAAGAGCACATCCAATGCCCGCTCTACCGCACGTACCGTTCGTTTTTCGTCTTCCATGCGCGTTTTCCTCCCCAAGCTACCGTTTCACCCTATGAAACCCTGTTACACCTAGTATAACGCATTCTTCATATTTCGCAATTATTGGAAGCGCTTTATTACAATTTCATTACACTCTATTAACAAGTCTCCCCACCTTATTGACGCTGCTCTTGTTGCGCTCTACGATGAGCTTACTAGTCTCCCAGAGCACACAAGAAGTGAGGCGATCCCCAATGACAACAATGTCGACGCCCTATAACGGCTCCGTAGTTATACCGGTTCCCGCAACAGAGCAATCCCCCGATCATAAGTTAATCCGCAAGCTCGGACGACTTGCATTGAATTTACTTCTCGCCGTCTCAAGCCTAATTGTCATAGCTTTCCTAGCTTTTCATGTTTACGTAGCCTGGGCACTCTCACATCCTCCTGTGGCCTCACTTGTCTCGAATCCGATGCTTGCTAAGAATTTAACTTATAGCGAGGTAACCTTCCCAAGTGCCGATGAGAAGACGCTCGTTGATGGTTGGTGGATACCCGCTGACGAAAGCCGGCAAACCGTAGTACTGAGCCACGGATACGGTGCTAACCGAGAAGAGTCTTGGGTTCCTATGTATGATCTTGCAGACCTGCTTCATAGCTTAAAATATAATGTCCTTATGTTTGATTATGGATTTGCAAGCGCAGCACACTCCACACCTGCAACCGGAGGGCGAATTGAATCACAGCAGCTTATAGGAGCACTCCAATATGCACGCAAGCAAGGCAATGATGAGCTTATCATCTGGGGCTTCTCTATGGGCGCAGGAACGGCATTACAGGCTGCTCTTCAATCCGAGCCAGTCGATGCCATGATTCTGGACAGCACTTTCCTCCCAGACGATGACACATTGTATCATAACATCCGTAATCAAATAAACATTCCGAAATATCCTTCTGTCTCTCTTATTCGTCTGTTTTTTCCGCTTATGAGCGGCACAAGGCTCGAGCAGATTCCTTCTGCCCAGGTTCAACAAACAGCCTTCGATTTCCCGATATTGCTCATTCACGGCACAGCCGATGACAAAGCCCCAACCTACATTTCCGAAAATGTTGCCAAAGCGCAAACAAACGCCCTTTCTCAATTATGGATCGTCCCAGGAGCTATTCATGAAATGATTTATCGCACTCATACGCAAGAATATGTCCAAAGAACAACCTCATTCCTTGACCGAGTTCATACGGAGGTATTAGCCAAGCTCCAAACTACACAATCAATAACGGCCTAATTTCTAGTCATGATACAACTCTTCCCCCGCATAGCTTGCTACGAGGTTTACTACGGCAGTAGCTATAACGGGGAGGGCTCTTGGAATGCGTTTAGTATATGGAAATATTGTGCCCGTGAGATTACTGGAAGAAATCGTGTATTGGAAAACACAAGAGATTGAGCATATCATCGTCATCCGCTCCCTTGTTCCAGATCTTGAGCCTGCTTACATGCAATTGCTTGCGGATTGGGAAAATGTTTTTGAGAAAACTCAGGAGTATGCCGAGCGCGCCAAGCAGCATGCTGTTGCTAATGAGCGTTCTCTACCCTCAGACTGGGCAACACTTCTGCCAAAGCTGTTAGAGGATAGCTTGGAGCAATCAAGAGAGTTTAGCCGTCAGCTACAGCTATTACCTGAGCATAGCCTCTCCGTTTCCCAGTCTCAAGAGAAATCGATCGTATTAGATTATTTGAAGCGGCAGCCTGAATATTACAATGGTATGATGGATCACTTGGAGCAAACGGGAACCGTCCGCTGGATTCAATCTCAGGAAACGAATGAGGATAGTCCGGAGGGATACGGTGGACCTGAACCTGCCGATGGCAGTATAAGCTTGCGACCTAATGAGTCGATAAACGAAAGCCATTCTATTCGCCCAGAGGGCACTTGGTCAGACCCGCTTCTAGCTATGGAGCAAAATAACCCTCCACTGAGCAATCCCGTCCCTGTAGGTGGACATACATTACCCCCACTCCCTTATTCTTACAAAGCTTTGGAGCCCTATATCGATGAAAAAACAATGCGAATCCACCACGACAAGCATCATCAAAGCTATGTGGACGGTTTGAATATAGCTGAAACAAAACTAGCTGAAGCTCGGCGAACTGGCGATTTTGATTTGGTCAAACATTGGGAAAGAGAGCTAGCTTTTAATGGTGCTGGACACTATTTGCATACTTTGTTCTGGGGTGTAATGTCACCAAAGGGCGGGGGAAAGCCAAGTGGACCTCTGCTAGACGAAATCATTAACAGCTTCGGGAGCTTTGAAGCGTTTAAGAAGCAATTTACGGAAGCGGCCAATAAAGTTGAAGGCGGAGGTTGGGCCATTCTTGTGTGGAGTCCGCGAAGCCATCGCCTAGAGATTCTAACCGCGGAGAAGCATCAGAATCTCTCGCAATGGGATGTCGTCCCGCTGCTCTCCCTGGATGTCTGGGAGCATGCCTATTACCTAAAACATCAGAACAATCGCGCTGCCTACACACTGGATTGGTGGAACGTGGTTAATTGGCCCTTTGTCTCGGATCGTTACAATAAAGCCAGGCTGCTTATGTGGGTCCCTTATTAAATAAGTAATTCTGAGTAGCAGCCTTGAAGAAGATTAGCCTGAAGCTATAGCTTACTTGAATTCAATAGCTGCTCTATTTCTTCTTTTCGGGGAATCGATTGTTGTGCTCCTACTCGTGTAACAGTTATCGCGGAAGCAGCGGCTGCAAAAACGAGGCTTTCTTTTACCGACCCTCCACTAGCTTGAGAAGCAGCAAAGGCACCAATAAATGTGTCTCCAGCTGCAGTGGTGTCCACTGCTTTCACAGAAAAGGCAGGAACGAACTCTCTTGAATCTTTGCTTTTGAATAATGCACCTTTGGATCCGAGAGTAATAATGACATTCTTAATTCCCTTATTAATAAAATGTGCAGCCGAAAGCTCTGCAGAAGCTACATCTGTGACCTGTAAACCTGAAATTAATGCTGCTTCCGTTTCATTCAAAATAATCGTGTCAATAAGATCATACAAATACTCATTAAGCTGATGAGCCGGTGCGGGGTTGTAATATACAAGAACGCCTTCCTCCCTGCACATTCTCATTACAGCTTCATTCACACTGGCAGGAATCTCATTTTGCAGTAAAACGGCATAGGCTCCCTTAAGCATATTAATGGATAGCTGATCCGAATGAACCTTACCATTAGCTCCGTGGGATAGGACTATCGTATTCTCGCCCGCTTCGTCAACCGTAATAAAGGCCAATCCTGACGTGCCTTCTTCGATGCTGATTGCAGAGGAATTAACGCCATAATTGTGCAATGCCTTTATAAGCACTTCTCCGAACGCATCGTTGCCGACTGCTCCTATCATCGTAACTGAGCTGCCAGCAAGCGATGATGACACTGCCTGGTTGGCTCCTTTGCCTCCTGGGCTATAGCTTGTATCAAGGCAATGAATCGTCTCTCCTGGCTCCGGATGGCGCTCCACGCGATTAATAATATCCATATTGATGCTTCCTACCACAACTACGTTACCCATGCTCAATCTCCGTCCGTTTATTGGATTCTATCCTCTACCTCGTTAAGCTCGATAATCTCGATTGCTTAAAAAAGCTAACTAAATTATTTACCCATTATATTCAAAGGAATATTCTTCCTATAATGAAATGCTTGTTACATCTTACATTATCAACAGTCGCAAATGATTTCAAGACATAACGTGTAGGAATTAGTTGGCTTGGACCTACTAATTCACGCCATATGCACAGTTTGGGTGCAGCGTCACGCGGTGTGGCGGGCTAATTCTGTCCATATTCGTAGTTATGATACCGAGTTACGCGGAGAGACCGACTATCTCCTGCTCCCGAGGCGTGTTTGATACCGAGTTGCGCGGAGAGGCCGACTAACTCATCCTACTGAGGCGCGTTTGATGCCGAGTTGCGCGGAGAGACCGACTATTTCCTGCTATCATGGCATGTTTAATGCCGAGTTACGCGGAGAGGCCGACTATCTCCTGCTACCATGGAACGTTTGATACCGAGTTGCGCGACGAGGACGACTAACTCCTCCTACTGAGGCGTGATTGATACCGAGTTACGCGGAGAGACCGACTATCTCCTGCTACCGAGGCGTGTTTGATACCGAGTTACGCGGAAAGACCGACTATTTCCTGCTACCGAGGCACTTTTGATGCCGAGTTAAGCGACGGCGACTAATTTGTGCCGCGCCGCTAAAACCAAAAAGCCCTCAAAACCACTATACTCAGTGGCTTTGAAGGCTCTCTCGATTAAAACCAGCAATTACCTAAATACTACTTACAAGCTCCAATCGAGCTTAACTTCGCCGCCCTTGCGGGAGGATTCGTAGATAGCGTCGATGATCAGATTGCTGCGCAAGCCTGTTTCAGCAGAAGTCCAAGGTGCTTTGCCTGTACGAACACAATCCAAGAAATGGCGGCTCAAACGAACGCGTGCACCCTCATCTTCTTCTGGAGCAACAAGTGGGATATCAACCGTTTTGTCGAAACGCTCTGTAAGGAATTTACCTTCCTCACCACGAAGCACAGCACCACCGTCGGAACCCATCAAGTGAAGGAATGGCGAGCTATCCGTATCCATATGGACTGCCCAGCTTACTTCAAGAGTAAGTGAGGTACCATTATCCATCTTGATAATAGCTGTCGCCAAATCCTCAACGTCGTAAATACCGTCCCAATTAGGCTTGCCCCAAGAGCCGATTCCTTTTTTGCGAGGACCGAATTCCGCATAAGTAGCACCGTATACAGATACTGGCTTAGGCTCACCCATGAGGAAGAAAGCCAGATCAAGCATATGAACGCCGATATCAATGAGTGGTCCGCCACCGGATTCGCCATGCTGAGTAAACCAAGTTCCCCAGCCGGGTATGCCTTTGCGACGGTACCAGCCAGTTTTGGCTGTATAAATGTTACCCAGCTCACCACGGTCGATCTGTTCCTTCACCTGCAGTGAAAGTGCCTCCCAGCGCATTTGGTGGGCGACCATTACAGTCTTGCCCGTCCGCTTCTGAGCCCGCACGATTTCCTTAGCAGCTTCTGAATCAAGTCCCATCGGCTTCTCAATCAATACATGCTTGCCATGCTCCAAAGCAAGGATTGTTAGAGGCGCATGTGCTTTATTTGGAACAGCAACGATTACGGCATCAACATCATCACGGCGAATTAATTCCTCTGGCGATGCCGATACAACTGGTATTCCGTATTGCTTCGCTCTCTGCTCGGCAAGCGGAAGAAAAGTATCCGTCACCGCGACAAATTCGCATTCCTCCTGAAGCTTACCAAACTCTTGTAAGTGAACATTGCCTATATTTCCTGCCCCAATCAAGCCAATGCGAATTTTAGATGGACTAGACATAGAATTAAACTCCTCCAATGAAAGTGCTTTTATTAGCAATTACCATCATCATAATCTATAATCCATCCTCGGCGACATGACCATTTTAGCTTACTTCTTATGTTCATTTGCCAGAAAGAATTCAGCATAGCTATCATTTCCGGAAGAAAATATTTTATTAATTTAATTGCCTATTCTAAAAATAGACACAGCACGCTGAAGATCTTCTGCAAGATTAGCCAAAGATTGAGCGGTTGCCGCTGTTTCTTGGCTAGCAGCTGCCGCTTCCTCTGTCGCTGCAGAAATACTCTCGACTGCCTCTTGAACGGTAGACGCCTGTGCAGCCTGCTCCTCACTAGCAGCAGCTATTTCCGTCACTTTATGACCCGCATCGTTAACCATAGCAGCAATATGCTTGAATGCTTCCCCAGTCTTATGCGAGAACGTAGCACTCTCCTGAACTGCAGCTACGCTTTGCTTGGTGTTCTCCTGCATTCCCTTAATGATCCCTGTAATTTGCTTAGTAGCATCGCTGCTTCTCTCTGCTAGCTTCCGAACCTCATCTGCTACCACGGCAAATCCCCGGCCCTGCTCGCCTGCTCTAGCCGCTTCTATCGCTGCATTAAGCGCCAGCAAGTTGGTTTGATCTGCGATATCCTCAATAACTTCAATAATATCACCAATTTTTTGCGAATCATCCTCAAGCCTTGTCATTTTGCCACTTACCGCATTCATGCTCTCCATCGATGAAAGAATAACCTCTTCCCCATCTTTGGCAACCTGCATCGTCGTATTGGATAACTCAGAAGCAAGCTCCGTATTCTGTGCTACCGAGTGAATAGCACTAGAAAGCTCATTGAAAAGCTCACTAATCATTTGAGCTGAATCCGCCTGTGTAGCATTACCGCTAGCAATTTCCTCGCTGCTAGCCGATATTTGCTGGGATGCCGCTGCTAGACTTTGCGAATTCGATAGGATATTACCGACGATCTGACGTAAGTTATTCACCATCGTATCAATTGCGATACCGAGCATACCAATCTCGTCTTTTGTTTGAATATTTACTGTTTCCCTAAGATCTCCGTCTGCCACCCTGCTCACAAGCGCAACAACCTTGCCCAGTGGTTTAGAAATGACCTGAGAGATGAAATATCCGAATAGAATGCTAAGAAGGACTGCAACAATTAGAATGGAAATCGTAATGTTACGAGATGACTTATATAGGCTTGCCCCGCTGTCCCGAGAATGCTCCGCCTCAGACAAGTTGATCTCGACTAATTTGCTAAGAATGTCCTTCACTTGACTCGTTATTGTCTGATATTCGTTGTCTATTATTTTCTCCATGTCCTCCAGACGACCTGCATCCTTCATACTGACAGCTGTATCAAAGATTTCGAGATAGTCACTAAACTTATCCTCGAAGGGTTTAAGTGTTTGTATAGAATTGTCTGACAGCTGAGTATTTCTAAAGTCAGTCATTGTTTGATTAATAAGCTCTATTTGCTCCTTAGATTTTCCCTTCGTTTCCTGTAGTATTTGATTATCCTTGGTCATATACAGCTTCCGAAGTTGCGTTCTCATCTCATTAAAGCTAACTTGAGCCTTCTGTAACGATTGAACGGCTACTAATTGATTGTCGTACATATCATTTAAGCTTCCATTCATTTTACCTAGATTGTTCAATCCATAAGTACCGACAAATGCCATAATTACAGCAATGACTAAGAAGGAAGAAATAAGCTTGACGCTAGTCTTTAAGTTATAGAACCATTTCATAAGTGTCCACCTCATCTGATTTGTTCGATCAACTTACATGGTCAAGCTCTGCTCATCATTCTGATAATGCCGCCAATCTCAAGGATCAATGCAACCTTTCCGTTACCGAGTATAGTCGCTCCGGCGATACCCTCTACCTGACCAACAAAACCACCTAGCCCCTTAATAACAATTTCCTGATTACCAAGCAGCTCGTCCACAGCCAATGCGTACCTTTTTTCGGCACGACCTATAATCACTACGGGTATATGCTTATTCTGGCGGTGCTGCTCAGAGTATCCGAAGCAATCTTGCAGCCAGACGATCGGAATGACCTGATCTCTAATAGTGACGATTGGAATACCTCTGACATAACGGATTTCCTCTGGCTCCAGCCTAACAATCTCTGCCACATTGCTCATCGGAATAATAAAGGTGCTTTCACTGACCTTCACCATAAGCCCGGTAATAATCGCCAGAGTAAGAGGCAGCCTAATATTAAATTGGGTACCCTGTCCCTTAATCGTTGTAATATCGATCCGCCCGTTCATTCTCTCAATACCGGCACGAACGATATCCATTCCAACGCCTCTTCCGGATATATCGCTTACCTTGGATGCAGTTGATAGACCGGGATGGAAAACGAGGTCGACCGCCTCCTTCTCTGTCAATTGCTCTGCCTCTGACGTCGATAAGAGCTTTAAGCTAAGCGCCTTCTGCAGCAATCGTTGCGAATCTATTCCACCACCATCGTCCCCAACAACAATGAGTACTTGGTTATCTTCATGCGAAGCACGAATAGTAACCTTCCCTTTATCAGGCTTTCCTCTTTCTCTCCGAGCTTCAGGACTCTCAATTCCATGATCTACTGCATTACGTAATAGATGAATGAGTGGATCGCCTATTTCCTCAATTAAAGTTCGATCCAATTCCGTTTCCTTGCCCTCAAGGACTAGCTCAATGTCTTTGCCCAGGGATTGGGATAAATCACGGATCATACGAGGAAAACGATTAAACAGCTGCTCTATAGGTAGCATTCTGACCTTCATAACACTTTCCTGAAGCTCACCAATGATACGGGTAAAATGATCTGAAATTTGTCCTAAATCCTGAATGAGCTCATCGGTGCCGAATTTCAAATCCAATGATTTCTCAATTTGCTTAATGCGCGTTTGATCGATGACCAATTCTCCAACTAAATTCATTAGCTGCTCTAGCCGGTCGACGTTTACCCTAATTGACTGAACCCGAGACTTCTCTTGAATAAGCGATGCAGACGATGAAATACTGCTTTCACTGAATTCCTCTTGATCATTAACAGAGCTAATAGTTAACGCCTTAAGCTCAGTAATATTGCTTTCCCTAATGTCCACACGTTCAACATCAACCCACTGCAAAATATCCTCAGCCATTGTTTCTTCCGAGCTATCTGATACAATTAACCACCTAGCTGAGGCATCTCCATTGCCTTGAATCTCCTCTACTACTCGGGAAAAGTCCGACCATACAATAGCAGCGAATTGCTCCAGCAAATGATTCATGACATGAATTCTAGCTGCCCTCATCTCACATTCATCTGTCAAATAAATATGAACCCAGAAAGCTTTTTTCCCACTTGTCATTTGTTGGATCACACTATGTAAAGCTTCGTCTGGCAATTCTATATCAGCAGAAAGTCCAGAAAAAACCTCATTTTGTGGCGATGACGCCCAGCTGTCTTTTCGAAGCTCCAATAACAAATCATCAATATCGGATTTTTCAATATTTCCATTCGCAATTTCCGTTCGCAGCTGCTTCATTCGATCTACGCAGTGAAAGAACAAAGTTGCCAACTCTTTGGTGAGCGTGTACTCTCCGTTCCGTACATTTTCTAAAATATGCTCCATGTTGTGGGTAAGTCGCTTCATACGATCGTAGCCCATTGCAGCAGAGGAGCCCTTCAGTGTATGTGCTGCACGAAACAATCGCTGGATTCCTTCCAACGATTCTCCTGATTGCTCAATACGAAGAATCTCTTCCTCCATTAGATGCAGCTGCTCGTCCAATTCTTCCATGTAGAGAGTTTGATACTCTGTCATATCCAGCATGCTGTCTTCCCCCTCTACTCCCGCAGAAGCACTTCATCCAGCTTTAGAATCCCTACCAAATGTTCGTTGTTAATACCTATCCCTACAAAATAAGAGCCGCTGATTCCACCCACTCGCTCAGGAGGTGCCTGAATGTCGGAGAAGGTAGTCACCTTATTGACCCCGTCCACGATTATCCCTACAGATTCTTCGCTATGATTAACGACTACAATACGCGTGGATTTAGTATAAGAACCATTTTCCATTGCGAACATGCTTCTTAAGCTAATGACGGGAACGATTTTCCCCCGCAAATTAATAACCCCTTGTACATACGACTGACTATTCGGGATTTCTGTAATGTCCAGCATTCGAATGATTTCATGAATCTCAGAAATTAAAATAGCGTAATTTTCATTGCCGATACTAAATTCGACATATTGATTCTGACTAGTTCTATCCAAGCTAGCTTCCTCCTCTGATTCATGCTGCCGTTAAAGTATTCTTCGAGGTAGCCTAGCTTTAACGGAAAATATACATTATGCTCACCTCATTCAATAGGGGGATAAATCTTTGCACGATTAGCGGATCAAATTGCGTACCCATGTTACGTTCCAGCTCACACATCGCCTCTTCCACTGTCTTTCTACGTCTATACGGCCTTTCTGCAAGCATGCTGTCGAAAGCATCCACGACAGAGCAGACTCGGGCAAGCAAAGGGATTTCCTCACCTTTCAAGCCATGAGGATAACCCTTGCCATCCCACCTCTCATGATGATGGAGGACTAGCTCTATAACTTCTTCCTCCAGTTCCAAGGTTTCGAGCAATATGTCTGCCCCAAACCTTGGATGCTGTTTAATCAGATCCCATTCCTCAGCAGATAATGGCTTGTTACTATCCAATATTTGATTTGAAATCATGATCTTTCCTACATCGTGAATGAAGCAACCTCTTACTAACTTGGCTTTGGATAATGGGTCCATGTTCAAGGCAGAAGCTAACTTCTCACCTAGTAATGCCACTCGTACGCAATGTCGATAGGTTTCTTTGTGCTTACTTTGCAAATGGTCCATTTTCCCAATTACATAGGAGTCATGCTTGAATTCTTGGGCTGAACGCTCTGTTTGCAAAACTATACCTCTCATAAGTGGCCCCTTCTCCCCAAAATGCCGATTGTCGCATTAAATGTTTGCTTAACCATGCCGATATAGTGTTCATCATCATGAAATCCGACTGCCTTTCCTTCGCCCCCCCTACAAAATGGGCAAGTCGGACAATTACTGTTATACGACATCTTAGAGGAGGAAAGATTAAATGAATATTAGAGTGTTAGAGTCGAATGCGCTCTCATCGCTTGAACACGGCTTTAGTAATAAAGGACAACAGGAGGAATACAACGACGATCAAATTGTAAATATGTTTCTGACCGTTTGCGGGCTTTCTTTACACACACTACGGAATTACAAAAGAGCAATTTGCCACTTTAGGGAATTCATTCCCAATCTCACCTTAAAGGACGTGACGTGGAAAGAGGTGGAAGCCTATAAGCTTGGATTAATGCGAGGCATCTCCAGTTATTCCAATAAACCGCTTGCACCTGCCAGCGTCTCTGCTTTAATTGCACCGCTCAAATCTTTATACAAATGGGGAAGCGATTCCAACATTGGCATCTTCACAAAAAATCCAACCAGCTCCATAAGGCTGCCGCAGGTCATGGTAACGAGCCGGAAGCATTTTCTGACCCAACGAGAGGTTGGCTCTCTTCTGAACCAGCTGTACCAGCAAAGCTTACGGAATTATTTGATCGGACTATCATTAGTTACTTTGGGCTTGAGGGTATCGGAGCTCTCTAATATTAAGTGGGGCGACTTCTCTACAGATCCTATTGGGAATTCGGTGTGGTTAAACGTTGAAAGAGGGAAAGGCGGGAAAAGCAGAGATGTTAAAATACCGCGAAGCTTGTGGACTGTTTTTCAAAGCTATAAGAAACAAGCAGAAACCAAAACTCCGTTAGACAGCTCATCATCTGTTTTTTCAATTACAACTAGACAAATTGAAAGAATTATTCAAGAAGCTGGTAAGCAATCTATAGAAACTAAATTGCCAACACCTCACTGGCTTCGACATACGAGTGCTACTCTCGCTCTCCTGAAAGGGGCCTCCTTGCAGCAGGTGCAGGAAACCCTTGGCCATACGCACATTAATACGACTCAGCGTTATTTGCATACGGTTGAACAGCTTGAAAAAGCCGCTCCGGATTTCGTCGAAGAATGCTTAATGGACTTCATTCAGCTTTAATATCTTGTGTCCATTTTGCGAACACCTACAAATAAAAGTTGTATAATCGGACTTTTTACCCTAAAATTCATAGAATATTAGAAAATGTTAATTACATGACTAACTTCAAGCATGGGTCTTATGTCGCACAACAGTAATTGTTCGACATCCATTATCAGCATACATCTGCATCATAAATCAGCTCAAATTATATTATGTCATTAATTCATAAATTTAACTTTTTCACAAAAAACACTGATGATTAGGGGATAATTAATGTATTTTAGATAAAAAAAAAGCTATCCAAAAGCGCTAAACTTTTGGGTAGCTTCTTTTTTTGTATTGCAACAGCTTGCAGTCCGCCGACACTCGGTTTCCGCCCATTAGTACGCTCACTGGCTTGTGTAGCACACCTTCACCCGGTTTATGCCCATTAGTACGCTCTCAACGGCTTATAGACCACCTACAGCCGGTTTCCGACCCATTAGTCCGCTGACAGCGGCTTGCAGACCACCAACACCCGGTTTCCCACCATTTAGTCCGCTGCAAGCGGCTTGCAGATCACCTACACCCGGTTTTCCACCATTTAGTCCGCTGACAGCGGCTTGCAGACCACCAACACCCGGTTTTCCACCATTTAGTCCGCTGACAGCGGCTTGCAGACCACCAACACCCGGTTTCCGACCATTTAGTCCGTTAACAGCGGCTTGCAGACCGCCAACACACGGTTTTCCACCATTTAGTCCGTTGGTAGCGGCTTGCAGCCGGAAAAGGTATGCTCCCCCGCAAATATGCCCTAGAAAAGGCAAAAAAGCTGCCCATAGATCAATTATGGGACAGCTCCTTAGTTTTATTCCATTTACTGTTTGAGCAATTCTAGGAACTCTGCACGAAGTGCAGCACTTTGACGGAATTGACCTCTTACAGCTGAAGTAATTGTCTTACTACCCGGTTTCTTAACCCCGCGAGAACACATACAGAGATGCTCACCCTCAACGACGACCATAACTCCATGAGGAACAAGTACTTCATCAAGGATGTCCGCGATTTGAGAAGTAATTCTTTCCTGTACCTGCAAACGCCGCGACACCGCCTCAACGAGCCGAGCAAGCTTGCTAAGACCTGCGATCTTCCCACTTGGAATATATCCGATATGTGCCTTGCCGAAGAAAGGCGCCATGTGGTGCTCGCATTGGCTATAGTAAACAATATCCTTAACGATGACTAGCTCTTCATGCTTCTCATCGAAAGTTACGCCGAGAACATCCCTTGGATCAACTGCATAACCAGCAAATATTTCCTCGTACATCCGAGTTACGCGCGCAGGAGTCTCAATAAGCCCTTCCCGTTCGACATCTTCGCCAATTAGCTTTAAGATTTCACGAATGTGATGCTCTACTTGCTCACGATTTTGAGATACTTGATCATTAATGTAATCTTTGGCTCCCGACATGGTAATACCCCCTACTATCTGCGGAACTTTGGATTGTTTCTATTGTCTGGTTTTGGGCTAGCTTTTGGACTGCCGCCACCTGCATTTTGGTTTTTCATCATTTGTTGCGCTTTTGCAAGCTGTTGGCTATTCATGTTATAGCCCATTTGCTTAGCCATTTTTTGCAGCATTTCTGGGTTGTTCTGCATTTTCGTCATTTGGGAACGTAAGTAATACACCCCAACGATAAATCCAACAACTAATCCAACGATTAGTGTTAGTATCGGAATAATATAGGACCACATAATCAAACGCCTCCGAAATTTCATAATAAAACTTCTCAACCACCTAAATGTGTTAGAGAAGTGTGTCGTACTATGATAGCATGGCCGAACGATGAGGCGCAAACGAAATAGATGGATAACTAACTATGATAATACGGACTCTATGAAAACGGTCGGGTGCTGGGCTAAATCTATTTCATTATACCCTACCGCTTCATCGCCTTCCTTATCGATAACACGTACGATCGGCCTGCCTGGCAGCCCGCGATGCTGTCCAACGACAACCCCAGTCTGACGATTCGATAGCCTCACAGAAATGCCATTAGGATAGATAGAGACGATTCGCATAAACTGCACCAGCACCTCGTGATCCAGCACTGTCCCAGACATTGCATTTAACCGTTCGCATGCTTCGTGTGGCATTAACGATCCTTCTACATCAGAAGAATAGATGAAATTGTCATAAATATTTGCTACAGCCGTTATCTTGGCATAAGTGTGGATGTCATCACTTGTTAATCCGCGCGGAACCCCACTGCCATCCATAGCCTCATGATGCTGGAAAGCAACATGCGCGATAAGTAAGCTGTACTCGCGTTTGTTTTTTAATAAATCGAATCCCCGCCATGAATGATGCATTCGTCCCTCCTGAACCTCAGGAGCTCCCAGCTTGCCGATATCGTGCAATAAGGCGCCAATCGATAGTTCCTTAAGCTGAATCATATTTAAACCCATGTTAAGCCCTATCAATGAAGAGATCATACAGACATTCATCGCATGCAGGAACATCGCGTTGTCAGCGGAACGAATATCTGATAAATGAATCAATATATTCTGGTTTCTTAGGACGTCATCCAGCAAATCGTCCACCGTTTGCCCAACTGCCTTTGAGCTAAAGTTCTTACCCGATTTCAAAGCCTCGAACATTTCGGACATTTGATGAATAACAGCCCGCTTCGTTTCTTCAGACAGCACTTCCTCATGAGAAATATCTCTGTACAATGGATTGTCGATATAGATGGTTGTGACGCCAATCCGCTTTAGTGTGCTTATCATATAGACTGTTAATTGGACTCCAGTCGAGAGCAATACCGTACCATTGGAGGAAAAGATAGTCTTGCCCAATATTTGGCCCGGTTCTACCGTCTCGATATCAACTAATTTCATGCTTTTATCTCTCCTACCTATGCGCGGTGTTTTTTCAAGGATGTCTTACTCTATATTTCGGCAAAAAAGACACTCAAGTTTATGCACCGAAAGAGGAATTCCAGCTTATTTCCTCGGAAATAACAAATAAAGCCTATACAACCGACAAAGCTCGTTCTATTGCTGATAGTACTTCGACTTCCTTCTCTGATGTCTGGGCTTTACGTAGGTATTCCAACGCTTCATCGGAGCCAATTCGTCCGAGAGCCCAAGCAGCAGCTTCTCTTAGCACAGGACGCGGATCTTCTCTTAACACCTCAGCAATATCCGGAACAGACTCCTGATCACGAAAATTTCCTAGTGCAATAAGAGCATTTCGTTGAATAGGCTTACGTCCACGCCAAGATGCTGAGCCCATGCCAAATTTTTCGCGGAATTCGCGATTTCCCATCTTGAGTAGAGGACGGAGCAAAGGCTTGGCAACCTCCGGATCAGGTATAAGCTCCTCATGATGGCGCATATCGATTTTACGATTAACAGGACAGACGATCTGACACGTATCGCAGCCATATAATCGATTTCCGATTTTTAGCTTCATCTCATCATCTACAAACCCCTTAGTCTGAGTGATGAAGGAAATACACTTTTGTGCATTCAGTTGGCCTGGACCAACGAGTGCGCCCGTCGGACATGCATCAATGCACAAGGTACAGTCCCCACAACCGTCCACATCTAATATCGCCTTGTCTGGAGGGAGGGGAAGATCCGTAAGCATCTCCCCCAGGTAGACCCATGAGCCAAGCTCTGGCGTGATGATAGAGCAGTTTTTCGCGCTCCAGCCGATACCTGCGCGTTCCGCGACGGCACGGTCTGAGAGGGCGCCTGTATCTACCATAGACATTAGCTTCGCATGAGGCAATCTTGCGTGGATCCATTCTGATAGCTTGGCCAATCTTCGCCGTAGCGCTTGATGATAGTCCTCACCCCACGCAGAACGTGACAGAATTCCCCTACGCTTACCTGGTTCAGATACTGGAGCCCCCTTCATCTTCGATGGATAGGCCACAGCAATGGCGATTATAGATTTGGCTTCCGGCAGCAGCAATGTAGGCGTAGTCCTTAAATCCAGATCCGGCTCTTCAAAGCCTGATTCGTGCCCTAGCTCACGGTGACGAATAAGCCGCTCTCTAAGCTCCAAGAAAGGCTCAGCTGTCGTGATTCTAAGCTTATCAATGCCCATGCTGCTAGCTTCTGCAATCATCTCATCTTTGAATTGCTGCCAATCTACGTTTACATCGTGCGTTGAAAATTCGATCACAGCTTAGCCCATCGACTTACAGGCCATATTATGAAGTCTGCCCTACCTTTGATGAGATCCTCGGGTACTTCCTTAAACGCACGACTGTCCTTACTCGCCCGCATATGTCGATTATCTCCGAGAACAAAATAGTGTCCAGGACTAACCGTGGTCGGGCCATAATCCCCATCTTCTATTTTGGCATCCGTATAGGACTCAACTGATAGGTTCCCGTTTATATAAAGCTCGCCACTGCGAATTTCCAAAGTATCTCCTGGCATCGCAACTATTCGTTTAACAAGATATTCCTTGCGGTCTGAACCCTCACTTGGATCCTTCAGGATAACAACATCTCCGCGGTCAAGACTGCCGAATTCCATCGCAATTTTGTTTATGAATAACCATTCATTCTCATGAAGCGTAGGTTCCATCGATATTTTCTTTACAGTTGAAAGCTGAAAGACGAAAGCCCTTAGCAGCAGCACGATAACGACAGCCACGATTAATGCCTTGGACCAATCCCATAGCTCCTTGCGCCAGCCACTAAGTTTAACTTTATTTTCCGAACGCTTTCTGCTAACGGGAGCCACAGGCTCCACTTGTTGTCTCAAGGCTATCCCTTCTCTCCTTCAGCGTTCAGCTGTTTTTTCCATTGTCATATATAGTAACAAATTTCGGCATCGCCGAAAAAAACATTTCTATTCTTTATTATAGCCTCCCTATAAGAAAAGCATATCTCCCCGCCAAAAGCAATGGCGCTAAAGATATGCTTTCAAGAGAGTCCATTCACAGTAGACTTAACCAGCTACAATGGAAAGCGGCTGCGTTAACTGTACGAAATCGATTGGCTTCAAACCAAGCGAATCGTAAAATGGTCGCAAAAGTTCGTTATGCTTGTCCCCTGCAATGAGAACCTTCAGCACATTGCGCTGACGGAACCGATTGTTCATGTTTGATACGAGAGCTCGTCCCACGCCTTGGCGTCTATAATCCATCTGGACAGCTATTCGATACACATAACCCTTTTGTTTATCTATCGTTCCAATTAGTACCCCAGCGATGTTGCCTGCTTCTTCTGCAACAAGCACCAACTCGCTGTCCCAAGACAACTGCCGGGCAAAAGCCCCCATTGTCTCTTCACAGCATTCCTCCGATAATACTTCCTCCAGAAGCTCAGCAACCGACCTGTAGTCTGACAATTGGAAAGAACGAATCTGCATGCTGTACAATTCCCCCGGGTTAAAAGAAGTTTACATCCAGTTGACGATCTTCTAATTTTACGACAATTTAGCGAAATTTCTAGCTTTTTTATTAAAAAAACATAAATTTTTTCGTAAAAACAGTAGAAAACATGATGTAAACGCTTTAAAAGAGATGATTTCTGGTGATAATTAGCTATTAACGAGATTAAATAGCGAATTTCAGACTTATATGCAGGATAATTGAACCAGAGATGGATAGAATAACTGAGCTACTATTTCTGAATCTATGTCACAACTGCCCGACTTTTGACTTTTTATACATCTATGTTGATTTAATCAAAAGGATAAGGGATAATAATAAATGTGAGCAACAAAAGCTACATATTAGATCACAAATAATAGGAGGTTTTACCAATGGCACACGAATTGCCCGCTCTTCCTTACGCAACAGACGCACTTGAACCGAACATCGATACGGCAACGATGGAAATCCATCACGGTCGTCATCACAATGCGTATGTAACAAACCTGAACAATGCTTTGAAATCCGCACCTGAATTAGAGAGCAAAAGCGTTGAAGATTTGATCGCTGATCTGAACGCTGTTCCTGAAAGCATTCGTACTGCTGTTCGTAACAACGGCGGCGGACATGCTAACCACTCCTTGTTCTGGAAAACAATCAGCCCAAGCGGCGGCGGCGCACCATCCGGCGCTCTAGCAGCGGCTATTGATAGCGAGCTTGGTGGATTCGACAAGTTCAAAGAAACTTTCGCAGCTGCTGGTGCTACTCGCTTCGGTTCTGGCTGGGCTTGGCTTGCACTTGATAAAGACGGAAAGCTGAAAGTATACAGCCTACCAAACCAAGATAGCCCAATCATGGAAGGCGATACTCCACTTGTTGGTCTTGATGTATGGGAGCACGCTTACTACCTGAAATACCAAAACAAACGCCCTGACTACATTGCTGCTTTCTGGAATGTTGTTGACTGGAACGCAGTTGGCGCAATCTACGACGCTGCGAAGTAATCTTTAATATGTTGGTGCGGGGAATTATCCATGTACCAGCATTAGAACCCGCTTTTTGTTGGATGGTAATTACATCTCACCAAAAAGCGGGTTCTTTGTGTGATTTTTTGGACTTTATTTGCCTCAAATCGATGAAAAAAAGAGGGGAAGTATCTCCTGTAGGAGCGAAGCGTTTGTCTTTGAGATCGTGAAATCTCCTTGTTACGAGTTTACCCATTCAGATTTCACGATCTCAATCAACAACCGGAAGGAGATACATCCCCGCAAAACCATTATCGATATAAAAAAACAGCCCATAAGTTCGTCACTTATGGGCCAGCCTCTTTTTGTGTAAGTATAGCTTCTAAAAGTAATTAATTAAACTCACTATTATCCAATAGTCCATCCAGCTCTGAAGTAACATTATCAATCATTTGCACGAATGATGTCAGCTCCTGCGAGCTAGCCGCTTGCTCTCTAGAGAACCTTACCGTTTCCTCACTGCCTTGCTTAACCTCTGATAGGGTCAGCTGAATTTCCTTGAGTAATTTCTGTATCGTTACCAAGGATACCTTTGAATGGCTTGCCAGCTTCCGAATTTCGTTGGCCACCACTTCAAATCCAAGCCCAGCTTCTCCTGCCCTTGCCGCTTCAAGCGCTGCGTTCAAGCCAATCAGATGCGTCTGATCAGATATTTCACGCATAGCGGAACCAAGCTCATGAATCTCCTCAATGTTACGGGAAAGCTGTCCAACCTTCGCATGCGAATTCTCTTGAACAGCTGCCGTATGGGATGCATTAGTAGCAACCATGCTGCTGCTAGCGTTCAGTTCAACCATCATCGAGGATAGCTCCTGCACTACAGAGCTCACTTTGGTTAACATATACTCACGTGCCTCGACCAATTTTATTACTTTTGCTTTCTCATCATCCTCGTAAGCTTCGAGTACGATTTGAGAGTCAAGATTAAACATTTTACTCAAACAATAAGTAATTTTCACCCATTCATCTGGAACGATTTTCTTAAGGTGCTCCGTAGCAATATCCAAATATAAAACATATGTACCCAGATACCAATTCGTCGTCAGCCCGATACGTGAATGCACTTTACCTATGTACAAACGCTTAGTAAAAAACTCTTCGTCAATTACACCATCAGTCAAAGACTGAAAATACCATTGCTGTGTTTTCTTCAATCCTTCAATTGTACTATGTGATTGAATGAGCTTTAGTAATTCTGGTTGCTCCGTAATTCGATCATAGAGCTCATCCACAACCGCTTTCGTAATTTCGGAAAATATTGCCTGCTTCGTCTTTAAGTAAGCCAAATCTTCCTCACGAATTCCGATGTAGCTTAACTGCTTTAATCTAGCACTGTTTACTTGAATCATTAAAGTACCCCCCTCACGGATGTCGTCCCTTTAAGAGTGGCTTGAATCCGATGATCCGTCAAGCTGAAATTTCATAACATTACCATTTAGGTCCCTCGCCAATGAATCTAGTGATTCAGATGAGCTTGCTGTTTGCTCAGCTGCTGCAGCTGTCTGTTCGCATATAGCGGCGATAGATTCGATGTGCTGCATAACCTCTAGCGATTGAGCAGCTTGTTCCTCACTAGCAGCTGCAATGTCTTCTGCTTGCCTTGAAACCTCACCTACCATTGCTACAATTCTCTCTAGTGACTCTCCCGTCTGCTTTGAGAGCAGGGACGTTTCCGCAACATGATTAATGCTTACTTGGGTACTGTCTTGCATCCCACGAATAATGGCACCAATCTGCTTCGTAGCTACTCCACTGCGTTCCGCAAGCTTGCGTACCTCGTCGGCAACGACTGCAAATCCCCTTCCCTGTTCCCCAGCCCTGGCCGCTTCGATTGCAGCATTTAGTGCCAGCAGATTTGTTTGTTCTGATATTTCCGTTATGACGTCTATAATCTCTCCGATGTTGTTAGAATCCTTCTCAAGCTCTGTCATTTTATTAGTCAGACGCTCCATACTATTAATCGATGCTTGAACAGCTTTTCCGCCCGCAATCGCACCTTCATTTGTTTTCTCGGTCAATTCTGCCGTATTCTGAGCTCTCTGAGCAACGGTATTAACAGCTTGTGACAGCTCCTTGATTAGCTCAACAGCAGTACGTGCAGATTCTGCTTGCTGTAAGCTGCCTCTAGCTACCTCCTCCGTTGTCGAGGATATTTCAGATGCAGCTCCTGTCACACTATTGGAAGCTATCACGGTCTGTCCGATCAATGCTCTTAAGCTCTCAATCATTTGATTTAATAAGGCTGATAACTTGCCGAATTCGTCACCCGATCTTACCGTTAGCTTACGCGATAGATTACCATCTGCCACCTGTTGAGATAGGCTGACCACCGCGTTAATATTACGAATAACCATTAACCGGACTATGACAATTAGAATGATAATAATTCCAGCTATAGCAATTAGGGAGATGATAAGGGAAGTAACCATACTTGCTTGATAATCTTTCATAATATAAGACTTAGGGACAACCGTTTCTACAAACCAAGTCACAGATGAATTTCCCAGCTTGATTTGTTCAAAGTTACGTAATACTTCCTTCCCATTTGCATCCTTATTATAAACCTTTTCCATTCCTTGCTTAACCTCATTAAAGATTGCTTGATCGTAATAGGGCTCCGTTGCCTTTTCCTTCACATTCCCATTGGCAACATAATGACCTCCATCGGAAACAATCGTCACATAGCCTTCATTCGGTTTAGACGCAGCGACCTCTTTAACAAGAGAATCTAAAGAAAGATCGGCCCCGATAACACCTAGAAATCGACCATCTGGATTTAGAATGGGGTAGCTAATAGAAGCAATCATAGTATCTATTCCATCCACCTTGTACCAGTAGGGCTCCGTCAGTGCTGTTTGTTTTGTCTTCTTAGGAATGGAATAAAAAGTCGCTGCTTCAGTATCATAATCTCTTACTGGCTCAATAATAATTCCCTCACCATTTCGTACCGCATAAGGAATAAGCCTGCCCGTGTCATCATCATAGGGTGTTTTCTCCATATTACTTTTGTCCTTTTCGTCGAAGGCATTGGGCTCCCAAATGGTATAAACCCCCATTATTCCTGGCCGCGCTTCAAGCGAATGCTGCAGAAGCTGAACAACCTGCTCCCTGCTCATATTTTTCCGATCCTTGGCCTCAAGCAATGATACCGATAAAGATGACAGCATTGAATCTATGCGATCTAATTCTGATTGAAACTTTCTCGCGAAGTGGCTACCCTCATGCTTAGCTTCTATTTCACCTTTGGATACAGTAATGGATCTTAACTGACTTAAGTTCACAGATACTAGTATGAGGAAAACGACAGCTACGGTGAGCGTAACTGCACCTCCTAATTTCCAAGCTAATCCCAGCCTCTTATACCAAGCCATTAATGAACGCTCCCCTCTTCCATTTCACAGAAACCACTAAATGCCAGAAGCTTGTCTATTTCTAATAGCATAGTCAGATCGTCTCCTCGCTTATGAATCCCGGTAAGGAATTCCGAGGTAACATTAGCTAATCTTACAGAAGTTTCCTCCACCTCATTGTTCGGCATATTAAATACTTCCATTACGGAATCTACTAGTACTCCGACTTGACTATCATTGACTTTCATAATAATAATTCTTGAATCATCATTAATCTGAGCGGCTTCCATCCCCAAGCATTGTGAAAGATCTACAGCAGGTAATACAGAGCCCCTCAGATTAAAAAGGCCAAGCATCTGAGAAGGACTTGTTGCTGTACTAGTTAGATTTGGTACTCTAATAATTTCTTTCACCTTATCAATATCAAGCGCATAGAGTTGATTGCTTAAGGCGAATGTTATTTTCTTAGCGTACTGAACAGCTTCAATGTCCTGCATCCTATTATTCTTGTTATTAATTACTGTACCTGCATCTCTAACTACAGCATTTACATCTAAGATGTAAGCGATGCTCCCATTGCCCAATATTGACGAGCCCGAAACATAATGAACCTGTCCCAGATATGATGAGAGTGCCTTCATCACAATTTCCTGATTAGCAACAAGTCGATCTACATAAAGGCAAACCCGCTTCTCAGCAGCTCCAATCATAACTGCATAGCCTTTATTATTACTATTGGGTCGAGTCCGCAGTTTATCGTGAAGCCTAACAAGCGGGAAAATATCTCCTCTAACCGTACAAATTTCTTTGCCATGCACACTTTGAATGTCAGCTGAATTTAATTGGAACGTCTCCAGCACATGCACTAGCGGTATAGCAAAGGTGAGCTTGCCAATCTCTACAAGTAAAGAGCGAGTAATAGCCAGAGTAAGGGGAAGCTTGATCGTAAGTGTAGTACCCTTACCTAAAGTCGTATCAATATCTACAAGTCCATTCAATTTCTCGATATGTGATCGAACAATATCCATGCCAACACCCCGGCCCGACAATTCAGTAACCTGCTCAGCTGTTGACATTCCTGAATGGAAAATAAGCGAAATGATTTCTTTATCCGACATCCTAGACGCTTCTTCTGTACTAATAAACCCTTTCTGAATAGCCTTTTGTTTAATCTTGTTAGGATCAATTCCACGTCCATCATCCTGTACTCTAATAACAATGGCTGACTCCTGGTGACTAGCTTGCAGGAGAAGCTCCCCTTTGCGTGGCTTACCTAACCTCTCGCGCTCGTCCGGTGACTCTAATCCATGATCTGCTGCATTACGGAGTATATGTATAAGTGGATCACTAATTTCTTCAATTAATGTGCGGTCTAGCTCCGTTTCCTTGCCCTCTATAGAGAAATTGATCTCTTTGCCTGCTTGCTGTGACAAATCCCTTACAAGACGCGGAAAACGATTAAACAGCTGTTCAATAGGGAGCATTCTGGTTTTCATCAGACCCTCTTGTAGCTCGGCAATAACTCGGTTCAAGTGGTCTGTCACCTCGCCCAGCATGGCAACTTCAGTCTCTTGCCTGTACTTCTCATCCAGCCTCTTACGAACCTCTTGAAGCCTTGTGTTATCAATGATTAGCTCACCGACCAAATTGAGCAAATGCTCTAACCGCTTCACATCTACTCTTACGGTCTGCTGCACTTGGACTTTAGCTTCTATACCTACTTCCGGCTTTACTGCATTAGCCATTGAGCTATTAGTCGTTGCTGACACACCTTCTTCAGTCTCTAATACCGTATCAAAAATCGATACACAAGCATCGCTAATTTGCGATAGCTGTAACACATTATTGCAGATGACTTCTGATGAATAAGAAGAAGCAACCACGAAAGATATAGGAGATGAAAGCAGAAGATCTTCTTTGTCCCACTTGCTCATGGGAGGGTAAATACCAACAACCTCTCCCGTCTCGCTTAAAGTACGATGAACTAACAATCCTCGTACTTTCGGCATATCCGCATCACTTGATAAAGAAACTTCAACCTCATACAAAGGAATCTCTTCTTTTCTTTTCCGTGCCATCTCCTCCAGCTCCAGGTAGCTCCAGCGCTCTTGATCAGACATCCTGTCCAATCTCTCCTGCTCGACCTCCTCCGTTACTGACTCCATCGAGGCATTATCATAATGGTTGATCATGCAACGATCAAGTGCTTGTAGCAGCGACTCGTTCGAATGCTCCTCCATCTCACCTTGCTTAAGGGATTCCCGCTGTATTTTCAGAAAATCGATGCAATCAAACAAAGTGTTAATAAGCGAACCCTCAATAGAAAGCTGGTCTTGCCGTAGTAAATCGAACACACTCTCCACCTTATGGGTTACCTCTTTCATCTGATGAAAGCCCATGGCTGCCGAGGAGCCCTTTAAGGTATGAGCCGCGCGAAATATTCTTTGGACGGTATCGTGCTGGTTACCACCAGACTCAAGCTCGAGAATAGCATGATCTAATGTCTGTAGCTGTTCCTCCAGTTCATCTAAGAACACACCCAAATACGTAGATGCAAACGAATCCATCACCCCACAGCTCCCCTCAGCCCAAGAACGGAATGCAAATCCAGTACGCTAACTAATCTGTCATTTAACCTTGCAAGGCCTGACAGGAAGCTCTGGGTAGCTCCTATGCCACTGTCAGTAGGAGGAAGGATTTCCTCGAACAAAGCGACTTGCTCGACTGAATCGACCCAGATTCCAATATCCTCCTCACCAGAACTCACGATAACGATTCTATCAGAAGAGCTTGGCAAAGCTTCCGCTACTCCAAACCTAGATGCAAGTCCTATAACAGGAACGATTTTACCTCTGAGATTAATTACCCCTTTGACATAGGGCTTATTGCAAGGGACATCTGTTAACGGCTGCACTTTAATAATTTCCTGAACTTCCGATATCGAAAGCGCATATTTCTCACTATTTAGACCAACAACGACATAATTGCTCATAGCTTTATTCCCTCTTCTCTATCTATACCTTGAACACAGACACATTATGGTTTAATTGTTCCGACAGATGGGCTAGAGATTGTGAGGAGCTTGCTGTCTCTTCCGCAGCCGCAGCTGATTGCTGACTAGCAGCAGCTATGGACTCTATCGCCCTCATCACTTCTTCAGATTGCGCCGCTTGCTGCTCACTGGCTGCAGCAATTTCCGATACCTGACTGGCTGTCTCGCCAACCATACGAACGATGCTCTCAAAGGTTTGTCCCGTTTGGGCTGATAGTGTTGTTGCCTCTTCCACTGCTTTTACGCTTTGATCCGTATTATGCTGCATGCCCTTAATAATTGAGGCAATTTGTTTCGTCGCTTCACCGCTACGCTCCGCAAGCTTACGAACCTCGTCTGCCACAACTGCAAAGCCTCTGCCCTGATCTCCAGCTCTAGCTGCTTCAATAGCTGCATTTAAGGCCAATAGATTCGTCTGTTCAGCAATTTCATTAATGACTTCAATTATTTGTCCGATCTTCAATGAATCTTGCTCAAGCAGCCCCATCTGACCAGACAAACGGTCCATGCTATGTATAGAAGCTTCAATGGCTTCTCCACCTTGCTCCGCCCCACGTTTAGTTCTCTCCGACAGATCGGCCACTGAGCCCGCATTTGCAGCAACAGCTGCAACAGCACGAGACATCTCCTGCACCAATTCACTAATGGTTTGGGCTGATTCCGCTTGGTTTGTACTCCCTCTGGCAATTTCTTCAGTTGTTGCTGATATCTCCTGAGCAGCTGCTGCAACTCCCTGTGCTGAGCCAACCGTCTGTCCGATCAGCTTCCGTAGATTACTCATCATTTCGTTAAATGCAGCTGCCAGCACGCCGACTTCGTCTTTACTTTGAACAATCGCAAGCTGTCGCAGATCGCCTTCTGCAGCCTTGCTTGCTACTTGCAGCACAGATTTGACAGAGCGAACTATTTTCTCTGAAATGAGTAGAGCCAAGCCTACTGCAACAAGTAGAGATAGAATGCCGAATGAAATGAGAATAATAATACCTACCCGGTTAGTTTCAAAGGCATGCTCTACTTCCTTATCCGCACCTTCCACGTTAAAAGCAATCCATTTGTCCATGTCTGACATCGTATCCTGAACCAAAGGCATTGTATTTCTGACATTATCCAAATTACTTGCAGCTCCAGGATTTTTAGCCTCCTCAATCATCTGCTTAATAACTGCAAAGTATTGGTTCGACTGCGCCTCAACCTCTTCGAATATTGCTTTCTCCTCTGGCGTCACAATTAGACCGTTGTACTTTTTCATGTTTTCATTGAAGCGATCCATCGTGTTATTTAACGATTTTGCCATCGAATCCTTTACTTCATCGATCGTTTCTATTTTCATGATTAGAGCAGAAGCACCCAAGCTTACAAAATCTGCACGCATCTGGGAAAGCGTATTAAGGCTAGGCAGCCAACTATCTTGGAAATCCGATATAGAGGTTTTCAAAGATTGCATCCGCATTATGGCTACTGAATTAAGCAGGATAAGAAATATAATTACAATACCAAAGCTTGCTAATAGTTTCTTCCGAATATTAAATTTCACTATTTCTCTCTCCCATGCTTTGTTTTTTGATCATTTCAATAGAATTAATTTCGATATCATCGGGAATTCGGATGATGCAATCCAATACGTTCATAAGCTCTCTACGTGCTTGGCTCAAAAAACCCATTATTGAATCCTGAAGCCGGTCCGTATGGAGCACTGCATTAAGCCATAACCTGCGGTTCAATAGGACAATGGATAAATCATACTCAGACGGATAACGCTTGATTTCCTCATAGATAGTTGTTTGAAGATACGTCTCTGGAAGAATCAAAGAATACATGAGAACAGGATGATCTGGATGCATGTCCTTAATCAGAAACTGCTCCTTCAAAGGATAATTATGTTTATGCCAACGGTAACCGTGCAAAACTGTCGCTTCCTCCTCCCAAACGGGCTCAAATGTTTGAATAGCCTCGAGGAAAAGCTGTCTGTAGAATTGTGTTAATTTCACTTCATTCCCCCACTCTACGTCGCAAATAACATTAACTACTCTGTATTTCTAACAATAAGCTCGAATTATTAGATCTTGTGCATAATGAATATTTGAAAGATATGTAATTAGCTAACCGATATCAAGTAATTGTAAGAAGTTGTTAGTAAAGTATGTGGCTACGACTCACATTTACCCACATACAGCCTCCCCTCCTATTACTCGTATTTGCGCACAAAAAAAGCCACAATAGCTACCGGACTTACCAGCGCATCGTGACTTCCTATAGTCAATTAATTCCTACTTTGAATAAAATATTCTGTAAGCAATTTGCGGAAAACATTAGGCCAAACAAAGCTTTCGAACTCTTCCGCACCCACCCACTTATAAGAGGTCCGATCGGTCACATACTCCTCATCGAGTGCAACCGCTGCTAACACTCTAATATTCCAAATAAGATGGGTAAATATATGCTGCGCATCTCCAACAACATGCTCGGTAGCTTTAACCTTAACGCCGTCCTCAGACAGTGCAGCCTCTATCTCTTGCTTACCCAAAGCTAGCATGTCCCATGCTGCCGCATCCAGCACCTCGATATGTGGCAGCTCCCACATCCTTGCGAGCAGACCAGTATCCGGCCGCTGCCTAACTAATACTTTGCCCGCATGCTGCCCGCTCCCCTCGATTAAAGCTGCGAAACGGAACACAGGCTTGGGCTTTTTCGCTTTAGTTTTCACAGGCAGCTCTCGTTCTCTACCTTCAAGACGCCCTAAGCATAGCTGCGTAACAGGACACTCCAGGCACGAAGGAGATTTAGGTGTGCACACCATCGCCCCCAGCTCCATTAGAGCTTGATTGAAGTCAGCTGCTTCCCCATCCGGAATAAGCTCTTGAGCAATGCTCTCGATACCGATCCGAGTGGCTGGTTTTGCGATGTCCTCCTCTAAGCAGAAGTAACGTGATAGCACTCGCATGACGTTACCGTCTACAGCAGGCTCAGATTGATTATAAGCTATGCTAAGGATCGCTCCTGCTGTGTAGGGACCTACCCCTTTCAAGCTGGACACAGCCTTCTTATTGCTCGGAACTACTCCTCCGTACTGCTCAACAACCTCACGAACAGCAGCTTGCAGATTACGTGCTCTAGAATAGTAGCCCAACCCTTCCCAATGCTTAAGCACATCTTCCTCAGGAGCTTCGGCCAAATGCTGAGGCGTAGGAAACCGATCCATGAACCGGTTGAAATAAGGAATGACTGTATCTACTCGGGTTTGCTGTAGCATGATTTCCGATACCCAGATGTGGTAGGGATTGCGGCTCCTTCTCCAAGGTAAATCCCTTCGTTCCTTGCGGTACCATCTCAGTAATTGTGTGCTGAAATACTGTTTATTCTCTTCCATGCTCACGTCTATTTGCCCTCTCCCCGATTCGACAGATCACCTGAAGTACCGAAGGCTGCCGACTGTTTACGATAGTGACTCGGTGTCACTCCTGTATGCGTCTTGAACATTCTTGAAAAATAGTAAATCTGCATACCTACTTTGCTAGCAACAGCAGATACATTCCATTCCTGCTGTAATAGTAGGCTTTTGGCTAGCTCCATGCGGCGCAAATTCACATACTGAATAGGCGAATATCCTAATATGCTTTTGAAAAATACAATAAAGTAATTGGGATGTAAAAATACCTGCTTAGCTAAATTTTCTACAGTTATGTTGTCCGCCAAATGTTCATCTATATAATTAAGCACTAAATCGATTTTCTGAAGTTCCTCCGATGGAGCGCCATCATTCATATTAATAGGGAAGCTGTCTAAGTAAGTACTGATTAAATCCAGCATGGATGCCTTGATCTTAAGCCTTGAGGTTAACTTATCCCCATTGATCTCTTCTATTATACGCTCTAATAACTTAGAAGTGGCGCCTATGTCCGTTAGTTGAATATGATAAGGGATTTGCAGAACTCTATAGAGATCACGGTCCTCATAGCTGCTCCTGAAATGACACCATTGCAAGATGAGCTGTTCATCAGGGTCAATTGCGATTCGATGAGATCTTCCTGATAGCAAAATGCAGAGCTTCCCTCTAACTAGCTGAATTTCATCATTTTGAACAATCAGCCTACCTGCGCCTTCCTTGACAAATAAGAAGCGATTACAATCATAAACATCCTCCCGGTCCTTGAGGGAAGAAGCATTAAGCACCGTTTCTGCAGCTGCTGTCACTTCTATATTCATGTGCTCGAAATGTTTCATCATGATAGTTAAATAATTCGTTGTCATCTCTGCGCTCCAATATCCGGATGTAAAAATAACAGCCCGATTGTGGATACAACCGGACTGCCTCCGTTTTTACTTTTCGATTACTACCGTTGCTGCCGCCAACGAGCGCTCATGAGTGATCGCAATATGTATCTTATAGGAATCACTTGCCCATCCCAGACGTTTAATGGACGCTTCCGACAAGGAGCAGATTGGCTTACCTAATTTATCGGAAAGCACCTCAATATCCTTGAATCCTACGACAGCACCAATTCCACAGCCTATAGCCTTAACAACTGCTTCTTTAGCAGCAAATCTTCCGCTAATAAATTCAAGTCGCCGGCGTAGCTGCAAGCTCCCTAAGCGTTTGCTTTCTTGCTCAGTCAGCACCCTTGCGACAAACCTATCGTTACCCGGTCCCGCAAGAAGCTTCTCCATCCGTGACAGCTCGACAACATCCAATCCAATTCCAACGATCATCGGCTCCGTTAAATCCCGGGGATAAGCTGTCTTTTGTGCTGCGTACGCAAGTAATGCTTTTCAAGTATGTCCCGAGCTTCAGCATTGATTTCCTTGCCTTCAAGGTACGAGCTATTATCCTCATAGGATACACCAAGCTCATCCTCATCAGTTTGCCCTTCCCACAGGCCAGCTGTAGGAGCTTTATTCACGATACTCTCAGGAACGCCTAATCTGGTAGCTAATTCACGAACCTGACGTTTGTTAAGACTGCTAAGTGGAGTAATATCAACAGCCCCATCTCCCCACTTCGTGAAGAAGCCCGTTAATGCCTCAGAAGCATGATCCGTGCCTACAACAAGCAGATTAAGATCAAAAGCGAGAGCATACTGTACGACCATCCGTGTACGTGCTTTGACGTTACCTTTTCCTCCACGGCTGATGTGACGATTAATACCCAATACTTTAAAAGCATATTCTGTTTCTAATGCAATCTCATCAACAGCTTCGGCAATGTTCGTCTCTACCTTATGCTTTAGATTAAATGCTTCTGCTACCTCATAGCTATGATCAATATCTTCCTGCTCACCGTAAGGCTGTAATACACCAAGCGTCATATATTCTTGGCCTGTTTCCTGGGAAAGCTCATCCGTTGCACGTTTACAGAGCCCTGCAGCAACCGCGCTGTCGATGCCACCACTAATAGCAATAAGTAACCCTGTTGCGCTCGCCTTTTTGACGTAATCCTTAAGGAAGTCGACTCTACGCTTTATTTCCTCATCAACATCAATCTTTGGTTTAACGCCTAGCTTCGCAATAATCTCTTGTTGGATTGTCATTGAACTTTCCCCCTTAACAAAAATATCCCGTTGGCTTCGCCACAATGGCATAAGCCCCCGGGATGTAATAATGATTACCGGCAGAAACGATCGAAGGCAGATGTCAGATCAGCGGCAATGTCGCCAGCGCTGCGATTCTCAATTTGGTGCCGTTCAATAAAGTGAACAAGCTCTCCGTCTTTCAGTAAGGCAATTGACGGGGAGGAAGGTGGATAAGGCAAGAAGTATTCACGTGCCTTAGCAGTTGCTTCCTTGTCCTGTCCTGCGAACACCGTATAGAGGTGGTCAGGTAACACATCATGCTGCAATGCATCAGCAACACCTGGACGGCATTGGCCAGCTGCACAGCCACAGACAGAGTTAATTACGATTAATGTCGTACCAGAAGCCGTAGGAATCTTAGCTTCAACTTCTTCAGGTGTAGTTAGCTCTTGTATGCCCAACCGAGTCAAATCATCACGCATAGGTTGAACAGAATTCATCATATATCTTTCGAAAGACATCGACATAAGGAGGCCCTCGCTTTCCGAATCTTATAATTAACGGCTTAGTTGTTCCGCTTCCTCTTATTATACCGCGCAGCTATAAGCTCCGTCAAAACAAGTATCAGCAGCCGCCTCCCAAATCGCATAAACAGCTGTTGCCGATTCTTTCTCGTATAAAAAGGGGCGATAACGACATGATTTAACGCACATAAAGCGTTATTTCACTGCCGCATCACCCACCTTCAAGGCTCATCCAGCACTTCAGGCACCGGAAAATACTCATCGTCGTCCCAATCGCCGAACGGCTTCCACTGACCCCGGTTGTCGCGGAACTCCGATCGAATTTCGATTTTGATCGATTCCGATTCCGAATCGTTATTCCCACAGGCAGGCTTAATACCTGCATATGGCTTGCTCATCTTATCGACCAGGTATTTGCTTAAGTCGACGGACGATTAGGTCCATCCAGTTTCTTGTCATATCCCGGGGATTGCGGTGAACGTTCTTTTTTGGCGCGATCGGCTTCTTTCCGCCCGGATTTCGACGGTCCTTGAGAGTTTGGCATGGAAGCATCCTCCTAGTATGGATGTATCCTCCGTAGTGTAACCGAATTAAGACTCCTTATCCGTAGTTAACGTATTTCACCAACAAAATCGGTCCGGCTTACAGAACGATACGATAAAGATCGTTCCTTGTCCCTCTGTCGACTCTACATGAATTTTACCATTGTGCCTTTCAATGATGCTGAGACATAGAGCCAATCCAAGTCCAGTACCATTCATCTTCGTCGTAAAGAATGGCTCGAACAATTGCGCAAGCTTCTCCTCAGACATGCCAATACCGTTATCTATTACCCTAAGCTGGACAGTATCCTTGAAATTGATCGTTTCAATCTTAAGAATTCCCTTATCATCCATTGCTTCCATTCCATTGCGCGCCAGATTGAGCACAAGCTGCTTAATTTCTTTACTATTCATCTGCAGCAAATCCATATCCTCGCACAGCTGCAAATCTACCATCTGCCCTCTCATATTAGCGTCCGCCCATATAAGAGGTGACAATTCATTCAGTAAATCATTTAGATTCGACGATTCTTTCTCTACAATTCGGTTCTGGGCTAATGAAAGAAAGTCGTTAATGATACCGTTTGCACGATCTAGTTCATCTAATACAATGCGAAAATACGACTGCTGAGCGACAGGACTTCTCTCATTCAGCAATTGTATGAATCCTCTAATAACTGCCATCGGATTACGAATTTCATGTGTTATGCTTGCCGCCATCTGGCCGACCAGGCTGAGTCGCTCCATCCGATCAACCTCATCCTTCAGCCGATGAAGCTCAGTCACTTCATGTCCAATGAATAATACCCCCTCTGAGCCTTCCATTGGAGCGTTGTACATCGGACAGGAAACTGTGTAGAAGGTTCTTCCATTTACGCGCAGCATTTCGGTTAGCTTATCTTCACCCTTTAGGATACGTTCCACAGGGTTTGTCTCGAATTTCAAGTCCATTTTCTCCATGAGGATCGAGAACTTCTTACCTAGAATATCGTTTCTTTCCACTGGATTAACAAACTTTAATGCCATGTCATTAACATGAGTAATGAGCCCCTTATTATCACAATAAACAACGATTAACGGGGAATTATCGATAAACTGCTGCAGCCTGCGCATTTCTTTACGATACTTGTTAGATACATCACGAAGCTGGAATTGTAATTGTATTCGTTCAAAGCCTAGCTCGATAAAATGAACACTAACCATGGTAACGATAATGAAGAGGACACTAAAAGGTAGAGCAACCAAAAGGTAGGTAGGCAAAATTACGCTCTTTATTTCAGTAATAACAGTAATATGTTCGGCGATTTGGAAGAGTACTAGAAAGGTGAACAAGTACGCTACAATTTTCAGCTTTTTTTGTTTATTTCCTTCTTGAAATGCAGAAATACGAGATAATAGAATAGGAACATATATTATGAGGAATACAGCAAATATGTAATATTCCCATCTGTGAGACATTTCTCCAACTCGAGAGGCCGTGTAGATGACTAGCATAAGGATCGCTGCTGGAGTACCCCCATACATAGTGCCAAGAATAAACGGAATATTTCGGAAATCGAAATGAAAGCCTTCTTCAGACACTGAAGTAAAATGCATATTCAAAAGCATGGCAATGGTGCAAGTAATGCTCAGGAAAAGTTGCGTATAGCGGGTTCTCTCTGGTCTAGAATACCAGACCGTAAAAAGAAATACAGGTAGAAAAGTGATAAGGACTTGCAGCACTGAATCTTTCCACATCCCGCGAACCTCCTGCATAAGCAGATCGACATCATACACTATTTTCCATTCTTTAATCACTATGATTAAAACACATCTTACTATAGGTTACAATAATCGGTAACTATTATTTATCTAATGATATCCGTTAATGTTGTTTGTTGCTGAAAAATGAAAAATAGGAATGAATCGACATTTTGCTAATATCTTCGTCAATGTTACACTTAAATAAATAAAACGATTGATCGGGAGTTATGTTATGAAATACGAAGTTATTGTTATAGGCGGCGGCTCCGCCGGTTTAATGGCGAGCATTGCTGCAAGTAAGCATGGATCTAGCGTACTACTGTTGGACAAGGGAGAAAAGCTGGGACGTAAGCTCGGAATCTCTGGTGGGGGAAGATGCAATGTCACGAACAATAAAGATATCGATGAGCTTATCAAGCATATACCGGGCAATGGGCGTTTCTTGCACAGCTCCTTCGCCAATTTCGACAATAAGGCTATTATTTCGTTCTTTGAGAATCTCGGAATTCGACTGAAGGAAGAGGATAACGGCCGTATGTTTCCCGTAACAGATAAAGCCAAAACAGTAGTAGACACCCTCGTTAACCAGGTGCTTAAGCAAGGTGTTGAAATAAAGCTCAATTCGCCTGTTGAAACCATTCTATATGATAAACAAAAGGTAGCAGGGGTTCGGCTTAAATCTGGAGAGGTGCTCAGCTGCCGTGCAGTTATCGTTGCATCAGGAGGCAAATCTGTACCTCAAACCGGATCAACGGGAGACGGTTATCCGTGGGCGGAAAAGGCGGGGCATACGATAACAGAGCTGTTTCCTACAGAGGTTCCCTTGACGTCTAATGAACCCTTCATTACAAGCAAAGAGCTTCAGGGGCTGTCCCTAAGAGACGTATCTCTATCCGTATGGAACCCTAAAGGCAAGAAAATCATAGAGCACCAAGGCGACATGCTCTTTACCCATTTTGGCATCTCGGGTCCGATTGCACTGCGCTGCAGTCAATTCGTGGTCAAAGCATTGAAGCAATTTCAAGTTGGGAATATTGAAGTATCCGTCGATTTAATGCCTGAGCATAGTGTTGACGAGGTGTATACAGAAACCTTGAAGCTTGTTGAGCGTGAGTCAAAAAAAGCAATCAAAAACATTCTAAAGAGCTGCTTGCCCGAGAAGTTCATCCCGATTTTGCTGCAAAAATCCGAGCTATCTGAAACACTCACCTACGATAATATTCCGAAGCAGGATTGGATGCAGTTAGCCAAGCTCATTAAGCGGTTCCCGATTAGAGTATATGGGACTCTGTCTATCGAGGATGCATTCGTTACAGGCGGGGGCATTAACCTGAAGGAGATAGATCCTAGAACGATGGAGTCTAAGCTTGTCGATGGCTTGTATTTCTGCGGAGAAATTCTCGATATTCACGGCTATACAGGCGGCTATAACATTACAGCAGCTTTCTCTACGGGATACACGGCTGGTATGAATGCTGTTATGCGGTAGATGTGGCGAGTGGATAAAAAAGGAGCGCACTGCATCGAGGAAAACCCGATGCAATACGCTCTCTTTTTATTTGGTGCCGGTAAATGTAATTCCTTTGACGAAGAAGCGGTTGAAGAAAATATAAATCAAAAGCGCAGGAATCGTCATAATGATCGATGCCGCCATGATATAATTCCAGAAGCTTATATACTGTCCCTTGAACGTATTCAATCCAACAGACAAAGTAAACATTGCCTTATCAGACATAAGCATTAGCGGCTTCAAGAACTCGTTCCAGGCTCCCATGAAGATGAAGATCGTTTGTGCTGCAAGAGCAGGCTTGGCCAGAGGTAACACAACCTTTGTGAACAAACCGAACCGTCCTAATCCGTCCAGTTCCGCAGCCTCCTCCAGCTCCTTAGGGAAGCTGATGAAAAACTGCCTCATCATAAAGATATACGTAGCTTGAGCAGCCATCGGAACAATAATCGCCTGATAGCTATTTAGCCAGTTCAGCTCCTTAATGATCAGATAGCTCGGAATAATCGTTAATTGACCCGGAATCATGATCATCGCAAGAATGCTGTAAAACATCAGCGTGCTTCCCGGGAAACGAATTCTAGCCAGTGCATAACCCGCCATCGAGTTAAACAACAGATTAAACGCTGTTACCGTGACGGCAATAAATGCGCTGTTGAAAAACCATCGAACGAACAGCGGCTCCTGCCGGAAAATCGTCCGGTAATTATCTAAAGTGAAATGCTTAGGTATAAAATTAATACCCCCAGCAACTATTTCCGGCAGGGTTTTGAATGAAGCTGACAAAGCCCACACAAACGGAACAAATGTTATGACCGCATATAAAGCTAGAAGGATATAGAAAAACGGTCTAAATCGATTTGACGAACGCAATTCCATCCCCTCCTAATTAAGCTTTTCTTCTTTGAATAATAAGCGCTGCACAACCGTTATGAGCATAATCACAACTGCTAAAAAGAAAGCAATGGCTGAAGCATAACCCATATCAAGGCTCTTGAAAGCATATTGGTAAATCAGCAAAACCATAGTTAAAGTTGCATTATTCGGTCCTCCGGAGCCCGCCGAAAAAATATACGATTGGTCGAATAGCTGGAATGTCCCGATAATCCCCATAACAATGACATAGAAAGTAACCGGCTTGAGCTGCGGTACTGTAATCCGCCAAAACTTGCGCCAAGCGTTAGCTCCGTCGATTTCAGCAGCCTCATAAAGATTTTCTGGAATATCTTGCAGAGCAGCTAAGTAAATAACCATAAATAGTGGTGCAGTTGACCATATGTTCATGATCATAATTCCAAGCAACGCAACGGAAGGATCACCGAGCCAATTGTAAGTAGGCAAACCGACCGATTCGAGTATGAAATTCAAAAGCCCGTTACGGTTGTAGATCCACATGAAGATAAGCACTAGCACCGCGGACGAAGTAACCGTCGGAAGATAAAAAGCGACTCGGAAGAAATTCCGATATCGTAGCTTCATGTTCAATATAGATGCCAGCACAAGAGCAAGCATAGTCTGAGATGGGACGACGATCAAAGCGTATCGAAACGTGTTTTTCAAAGCAATCCACAATCGAGCATCGTCTAACATACGCTCGAAATTACCTACTCCGATAAATTTATAGCTTACTGTCCCAAGCAGATTAACTCTATGCAAAGACAGAAAGATGGAGTAACCAATCGGCAGTAGCAAAAAGCAACCAAGAATAATTATTGCGGGTGACATAAAACCATAGCCCGATAATATATCCCTAAGTTTATGTTTTCCAAATGGCTTGGCCATTATTTGTAACCTCTCCTTTCAGCCTTCCCCTGTTAGGGCGCGAAACGACTAAAGCCGTATGCCGTGTCTTTGCGCCTGCGGCTTCACTCGTTACGCGCCAACGCGGCTGCAAAAAGCGGGGGAAGTAAACCGCAGCTTAGAGCTGCGGTTACTTCCCTGCTTTTTACTGATTAAAAATTATTGTGCAGCTTTAATTTCTTTGTTAGCAGTTTCCTGCCCTTTCTTCAATGCATCAGGCAGTGGAGACTGACCGGTGTATGCAGCTACGAATTGGTTGTTGAAATTGTTCATAAGCGTTGGAAGAGTAGGACCTGCTTGCCATGGAGTTGCGTACGAAGAACCTGCAACTAAAGCACCGCGAAGCTCATCCTTATCATATCCAAGCTCAGCTGCTACTGACTTACGTGTAGGCAGTGCAAACCCTTTGCTTGTCCAAGTTTTCATGCCTTCTTTGCCCGTTAAGTAAGACAACAGCTTCCAAGCTGCTTCTTTCTTTTTGGAGTCCTTATTCATAACGTAAGCAACAGTAAATGCCATAGTACCTTTCTCGCCATTAACCGTAGGTACTTCCGCAGTACCGAAGTCTACATCCTTAAAGTTTCCTTGGATATAAGGAATGGCCCAGTTGCCTTCAAGCACCATTGCTGCCTTTTGCTGACCGAACATTTCTCCGCCCCAGCCTGCGCCAACATCAGATGGCTGTCCTGCTGTTTTGGCTTTCAAATGCTGATCAATAACAAGGGAAAGTCCTTTTTCTGCTTCAGGTGATGCAAAAGTAGCTAAACCTTTGTCATCTACCAATTGGCCGCCGTAAGCTTTAAGCATAAACAATTGACGCGCTAGCTCAGGTGCTTGACCCAAACCATATACTTCAACCTTGCTGCCTTTCTTTTTCGTCAGCTTTTCAGAAATGCTCATCATTTCATCCCATGTTGTAGGAGGAGCAGTAATACCAGCATCAGCAAACATTTTTTTGTTATAGAACAACGCTAATGTGGAAGTATCCTTCGGCAAGCCGTACATTTTGCCATCAGGCGATTTAAATGCATTCACAGTCGGCGCTTCAAAATCACCTATATCGAATTCTGGTGTTACATAGCCATCAAGTGGCTCTAACACACCTTTTTCAATTAAAGCAGGTGCTTCGAAAGCATCTAAGTAAAAGAGATCCGGCGCTTCATTACCAATTAGGCGAGTTTTGATAACGTCCATGTATTGGTCAGCGATAATTTCGTATTTCACTTTGACATCAGGGTTTTTGCCTTCAAACTCAGCCAATACTTGCTTCAGAAGATCTTGCTCCTCTGGAGATGAGCCCCAGCCTGCAAGCGTAACTTCCACTTGACCCTTAGGAGACTCCGAAGCATTGGATTGCGTAGATGAAGGAGAAGCACCCTCATTGTTTTTAGAGCCGCAAGCCGAAACCACCAAAGCAAGGGCTAACATCAAAAGCATGAATACCGATAATCTTTTTTTCATTTAAACCTTCCTCCCTTTTGTATGTTTCTATAATCAAACGGCTCAATGAGCCAGTTTAATTCAATGCTGTATCTGGGGAACGATTGATCATTTCAATGCTGCACCCACTGCTGTTGTCCACAACTTCAACCTGAAGAGATTCAGTGCCATCTTTGCGTTTCAGCACAACTGAAATGGTTCCATTGGCAACGGGTATGTCTCTTACAGTCAAGTTGTTAATGCCTTGAGGCAGGAACGGATCAAGACGAACAATATTGTTCAACGTATCCGGCTGAAGCCCCAGCATAGCTTGGATTATTAATACAGAGGTTCCTGCAGCCCAAGCTTGTGGTGAGCAAGCAACTGGATAGGAGACTGGATAACCAATTGTGTCATCGTACCCGCAGAAGAGCTCAGGCAGACGACTATATTCAAAATGCTCTGCAGCATTGAGAAGTCCGTTAATTACAGTTGATGCTTCTTCCTTAAAGCCCATCCGACTCATCCCAAGCAGGATAATCGAATTATCGTGAGGCCAGATGCTGCCATCATGGTAGCTCATCGGATTATAACCAGTAGAGCCACTAGACATCGTCCGTATGCCATAGCCTCCGAACATATCCTCAGCAACTAATCTCTCGGCTACGATCTTCGCCTTCTCTTCAGAAATGATATCGCTCATAAGCAAATGACCTGGATTGGAAGTAACAGAATGCACCTGATCCTTATTAGCGTCTAATGCAATCGCATAGAAATTTTCATCTGGCATCCAGAAGGCACCGTCGAATCTCTGTCTCAGGCTCTCCGCTTCCGTTCTCAACCGTTGCGCCAGCTCATGATGTCCGAGTTGTTCAACTATGGGAGCTAGCCTACTCTTAGCTTGATAGATATAGCCTTGAACTTCGACTAGAGCTATAGGAGCGGCAGCGAAATCTCCGTTAGCATGGACTACGGAATCCGCAGAATCCTTCCAGCCTTGATTAGAAATTCCTTTAGAAGACTCCTGATAATACTCGACCATGCCATCCTTATCCCGATCGCCATACTCATCGATCCAAGCTAATGCTCTCTCAATATTAGGCATTAATTGAGCAATCGTTTCTGTGTCCCCTGTCCAATGAGCATGCTCAGCTGCTAGTACAATGAACAATGGTGTGGAGTCAATGCTTCCATAATAAGGAGCAAAAGGAACCTGTCCAGAACGAGCTAGTTCACCGTTGCGTAGCTCATGCATGATTTTGCCAGGTTGTTCGTCTTTCCATGGATTCAACTCTGTTCCTTGGTAAGCAGCCATCATTTTCAATGTGCCCCGAGCCACATCAGGATTGAGCGGAAGCATCTGCAAAGCAGCGATTAAGCTATCTCTACCGAACGGGACCGCATACCAAGGCAAACCTGCCACTGGGAAAAGACCATGTCCGAAATCTGTCAGCAGCACTCGTAAATCTTGAACTCCCCGGTTATACAGCTGATTCAGAACTTTAGAATCGCTCTCGACCTTTGGGCTTTGTTCCATCCAACGTTCGTAAGTGGCCTGCAGCTCAGCAAGTGCTATTTCGCGTGGGTTAGTAACTGGACGAATACCATTCACAGAAGGTATGACAGTAAAGGTAATACGTCTCACCTCGGTTGGAGCAAGCTTAACAGCAAAGCCAATTACATCTGTTTCACTTAGGAAGTCAGCTTCCCCACCCCAGGAAATATCGGTATCCCTTTGAACTCCGTCAGCTCCTTGGTAGGTTGCATGCCATCCTGATTTGTCTACTTTACGATCCGTCACCTTACCAAGCTCTTCAGCAGGCTGAAAGCCACGGATAAGGAACATATCGCTGAAATCAGCTTCGAATGAAACACCAAGGTCAAACGCCAATGGTTTTGTTGAAAAATTCGTCAAGGAGATTGTTTCATATAGTACCTCCTCGTAAATAAACCTTTCTCGAATGAGCTCTAGGGATTCTCTCCAGAACTGAACCTCTCCGCCCTCTTCTTCATGCTCGTTAGTTAAACGGATACGTGCTAAGAAATTTTCGTCGGCAGCCGAGGATAGAAGTAATGGACGCTTGCCATTAATAGTTAGCTTCATCTCGCTTAGAAAACGTGTATCCTTCATATAAAGTCCGCTTTGTGAGCCGTTGCCCGGGATGTCACCGTAGTGATCCGTCATTAGAAATAAATCGTTATTTTTAATTACTCTGTAGTCCATGGTGTTCTCCATCCTATTTTTTATATATAGTTTTCCATAATTCATTTTTTTCATTACAACATTTCACTCATGATCCGAAACGTTTCGGAAATTGAGCATAAGAAACAATCCATCCGAAACGTTTCGGATTTCCTGTAAAAAACACGAATTACTTTAAATAACGCGTGCTTTCTCGAATGATTAACTGACTGCTTAAAATAATTTTACGATTTTCTGTTCTGCTTTCCAGCATATCAATTAACAATTGAGCAGATTGGTAACCTAGCTCATACTTGTCTTGCCTAATGGTAGTAAGCTTAGGAGAGCAATAAGCCGAAATGGTAATATCATCAAATCCGATAATCGAGATATCCTCAGGTACTTTACGCCCCATTCGCTCTAAAGTGCGTATGGCGCCCAAAGCCATCAGATCGCTGGCACAGAACACGGCAGTTACTTCAGGATGGCGTATCAGTATTTGATACATTGCCTCAGCTCCGCCATCTTCTGAGAAGGAGCCATCATACACAAGCTCAGCATTGCTCAGCAAATCATATTCCTCAAGAGCATCTCTGAAACCATGATAACGCTCTTCGGTAACGAAGGCTTGGCTATGTCCATTGATCAACGCAATGTTTCGATGTCCACTCTCCAATAGATGCCTAGTTGCCATTGCTGCCCCAAGCCGATTGTCAGAAGTAATATGTGCTACATTATCTCCGGTTTTGGGTATATCAATTAAGACGCAAGGAAAAACGTTCTGTTCAATAACTTCCTGCAGATAAGGATCATCTAGACGCAATCCTGATAGAATAGCACCTTCAACGTTCCTCTCCTTACAGAGAGCCGTATAAGACTTTTCCATTTGTTTAGACGGATTCGTGCTAAACAACAGCAAGTCGTAGTTTAAATCACCCGTACGGTCATTGATGCCGCAAAGCACCTCGTATGAGAAGGCATCCTTTGCCCCTGCACGATTTATATCTGAAATAATAAGGCCAATAGTGCGTGTTTTCTTGGACACGAGGCTTCGGGCCACTGCATTGGGGCTATAGGATAGCTCTTTTGCGACCTTTTTGATTTTCTTTCTTGTTTCCTCGTTTACATCATCGTAACCATTCAACGCCCTAGAGACCGTAGTTACAGATACACCTGCTGCTTTTGCGATATCCTTGATCGTCGCCATATATATACACCTTTCCAAAACGTTTCGGGTTTATTATAAAATAGATTAGCTGTATTTTGCAAGCGCTTTTTTCATCTCTTTTGTTTCCATATTTTTCTCTCCCTTTCGTTGCTCGAAAATATTGTACATCTACCTCTGATTGCGTCTCTCACAGTGCCTCTCCCGAGACCCGTTGCTCGAAACTATCGTACATATGCCTCACATTGTGCCTCTTCCAAGACCCGTTGCTCGAAATTATCGTACATCTGCCTCTAATCGTGCCTCTCCCAAGACCCGTTGCTCGAAAATATCGGACATCTACCTCTGATTGCGTCTCTCACAGTGCCTCTCCCGAGACCCGTTGCTCGAAACTATCGTACATCTGCCTCACATCGTGCCTCTCACAAGACCCGTTGTTCGAAATTATCGTACATCTGCCTCACATCGTGCCTCTTCCAAGCCCTGTTGCTCGAAATTATCGTACATCTGCTTCTGATCGTGCCTCTTCCAAGCCCTGTTGTTCGAAATTATCGTACATCTAACTCTAATCGTGCCTCCTCCAAGACCCGTTGCTCGAAATAATCGTACATCTAACTCTAATCGTGTCTCATCCAGGGCCCATTGCTCGAAATTTTCGAACAACTCATTAAAAGCTGAACAGACCATGTTTGTTTAAGGATACTTTCTCATTACTTCGGCGATTGGTGGTTGCGGTTGCGGTTGCGGTTGTGGTTAGCAGTTTGTGCTTGGTGATCGGCGGTTGGCGGTCTTCGGTTGGCGGTCTTCGGTTGGCGTCTGCGGTTGGCGTCTGCGGTTGGCGGTTGGCAATATGTGCTCGGCGATCGGCTTTTCATGAGAGCACAAAAACCCGGACATTGCATCATTGCCCGGGTGCATTCTAAGCTAACAGAACCTAATGCTGCCACTCAATACTAGGTTGCATTGAAATGGTTGTAGGAGCCATCATCTGCAGCCCATTGCTCCTTAGAATCAGGAGAATCCGCGGCTTTATAGCCTTCGTCCCAGTCCTCATTGACGATGTGTGCTGGAATCGAGATTTCTTCCATGCCGTATGCTGTATTGGTAACGTCAATTACCTCTGCATGAGCGTGCTCCAATAACTGACCTGCATAGCATTGCACGATTTCCAGTGCAGAGGTTAGATCCTCGTCTTGCACATGAATATGAAGACGCCCTCCGCCGTGCTGCTGAGGCTCATACCCCAAATCCAATAGCGTCTCTCCCGCTAATCTAGCCTGGGACTCATCCGGAAACTGAAACATCAGCGCAGCATGATTCATGGAATTGATCCTCTCCGTTCTCCATTATCGCATTCAATCCCAATTAGGTTCTCCAACTGGCTGCAATGTTTATTCCTTTTTTCGGCGGAGAGCACCAAAAGAAGAAACAATTTCATTCACACCTTTCAGCCAGAAAAAACCTATGGCAGGTAGAATCACAGTCGCTATCCATCCTATTCCTCCAAACTCCAAACCAATCCTAACTCCGATCAGTATTGCCCAAATCGTTACTGTAGGCAGCCCACTCCAAAACTTCGCCTTCCTTGAAGCTTGTTCAAGAATATCATCGCGCCAACCGAACAAAGCGATATACGGCTCTGTTAGCCACTGTAGCCATTGACGTTGCAGCAAGCCTAGAAGAAGGAAAGGCAACACAAGCCATAAAATAATTGCCAGTGCTATGGGCGTTGAACCTACCGCTATAGCTCCCAAGCCCGTTAAGTACATCAGTGGCTTCATGAGGTCCATTCGGCGCAATACCGACTTAAACCAGCTATCCAACAATCTGTATGTATCATTCCTATGCTTAACAAAAGGTTGGGATCTTTTGAAGAGGATAGGGCCACGCCTCTTAGGGACAGGCTTTTTCTCCATTGTGTCCCTTAGAATCCATCCTACGCTCGCTATATATGCTTCATTTTCAACATTTATCTCATGCAATAACGTTCCTTTCATCCGCAAGCGAATTCGCATCTGCCATAATGCAACAAGCAAAAATATAACACTTGGTATGACTAAAATAACGTAATCATGCTCTCCCTTTACTGCTAACCAAACAAATACTGTCATATAAACAAGTCTGACGAATAGCAGAGCAAGCACTTGCAGCCAGCCTCTCCATTTTTGCTTATATCGATCTTTCAGCATCATCCATACAAAGCCTGAAGTGACACAATAAATAACGAGATATATAAGATATGAAATAGATAGCCCGAGCACATGCAGCAATAGGGGAGAAATCAATGCGATATAGGCAGAAGAAATCAATATCCGTGTAACAAAGCTATAAACAAATCCTGAAACAGTCATACCACGAATCCATCTGTTGTAACGGTGCAGAAATAATCCGTCGCCAGGCTCAGCAAAAGTCCGATAGCTCCCTACGAGCTGTAACAAACCGAGAGGAGTCAGGAATACAGAAATGGGAATGTCATATAGCCATTCTGGGGGATTTATTATCAGATCCCGATACATCCCCCCTAGTATGAATAGCACGGGTATGAAGATATATAGCCAGACAGTCCAATCCAGTACTGTTCTCCAACATCTCCAGATTGAAATCCAATAGGATGACATACGTTCCAAAAATAATGGCACCGGCTTGAATCGTGCGGCATTGAATACATCAATACGAGGCTCAGACATTAGACTTGTACCTCATCCACATATGTAAGCTTGTGAAAGCACTCGAATAAATGTGCTTCCGGTCCACACTTAGCCGTGATCCGTATATCGTCCAATGTTCCTGCTGCCGCCACACCACCATCGTTGACTAGAACAAATCGATCACACAACCGTTCAGCAGAATCCAGCACATGGGTTGTGAGCAAGATAGCAGCTCCGCGTTGTCTCTCCTCGTCCAATGCATCCAGCAATTCCAGCACCGCACCAGGATCGAGTCCAATAAAAGGCTCGTCCACCAAATAAAGCTCTGGCTGCAGCAAGAACCCAATAATGAGCATTGTTTTCTGTTGCATTCCTTTAGAGAATTTGACGGGATACTCGTGCTGAAATGCCTTCAGACGGAATCTCCGCAACAGCTTGTCCGCACGCTCACGAAATAGCTCTTCTGGTATGCTTCCTGCCGCTGCAACTAGCACCAGATGCTCCCAAAGTGTCATTCGTTCATACAATATCGGCTGCTCCGGGATGTAGGCAACTTGTGAAGACATCTCTACTCCGCGGTTGTCCTTCTCTTCCTTGCCATGCCATAATATTTTCCCTTTCCAATAAGGAAGCTGACCGAGCAATCCCTTCATGATTGTGCTCTTTCCAGCTCCGTTCGGCCCTAACAAACCAACTCTCTCACCTGCATGCACGTTAATGACGACTTCCCGTACAATTGGATTATTCGGCTCATATCCCGCTTCTAATATATCCGCTTGAAAAAGCGGCACTGTCTCGTTATCCAATCTATCGCCCTCCTTAGTTCTATATTATCTAGTATATAAGAACTGGACATATCTAGGAAACTTCTACTTATTCTACCTATCCAAATACAGCAAAAACCCCTCCAGGTTACCGACCAAGAGGGGTTTCTCAATTTTTATTTCATACTACTAGCTTCTAAATGCATGTAGAGATTCGTTAATCTCTTTAGTTTGGGTATAAATTTGCTGATAGATCCGGAACAACTGCTCGTACTTCTTGCTAGTATTTTCATTAGGATAATAAGTCCGAGCACGCTTTACGAAAACTTCTCCGCACGCATCTAAAGTCGGATACCAGCCACTGCCGACCGCTGCAAGCATCGCCGCACCAAGCCCCGGCCCCTGCTCATTCTCAAGCGCAACGACATTCGCACGGAATATATCCGCTTGCATTTGGAGCCATACTGGATTTTTCGCTCCACCGCCTATTGAGACGATTGTATCGACGGTTTTGCCAGCTGCGCGGAACAAATCAATGGATTCGTTCAAGGAGAAAGTAATCCCCTCCATTACTGCCCGGGCAAAATGCGCTCTTGTGTGGCTGCCATCTATCCCGATAAAACTTCCGCGTATTTTTGCATCGGCATGTGGTGTGCGTTCACCAACGATGAAAGGCGTAAATAACAATCCATTAGAGCCGGCAGGAATATCATTGACTCCCTCAAGCATCGCATCGAACGTTTCTCCCTTAGCGAACGTATTGCGGAACCAGCTCAAGGAATAACCTGCGGCCAACGTTACTCCCATCGCGTAGAAGGCATTTTCCTTGCCATGATTAAAAAAATGTACTTTGCCCTCATAATCCGCAGATGCGTCCGCTTCATAAGTAAGAATGACACCTGAGGTTCCAATGCTGCATAGCGTTAGACCCGGCGACAAAATACCTGCTCCGATGGCTCCGCATGCGTTATCTGCACCTCCCGCGAATACTTTAGTTGACGATGATAGCCCGGTCAGTTGAGACGCTTCGGCAGAGATCGCCCCGACATATCCGCCTGCTTCTACGAGCGGAGGACAATAACTTGCCGGAATTTCAAATGCGCTAAGTACGTCCTCGCTCCAGCGTTTCGCTGCAATGTCGAGCAATAACGTTCCTGCGGCATCCGAAAGATCCATATGCTTGGCACCCGTCAGGCGCAAACGCAAGTAATCTTTAGGCAGTAGAAAATGGCTGGCGCGCGCAAATACTTCCGGTTCGTATTGCTTCACCCACAGTATTTTGGGCAAAGTAAAGCCTTCAAGTGCAGGATTGCGGGTAATCGATAACAGCTTATCACCCAAAGTTCGTTCGATCTCACGGCACTGCTCCGTTGTACGTGTATCGTTCCAGAGGATCGCTCTGCGAACAGGCCGATCATTTGCATCTAGAAGGACGAGTCCATGCATTTGCCCCGAAAAGCTGATACCCTCGATATCCTCTGGATTAACACCCGACTTTACGATCAAATCCTGCAGTGAACCAGCAGTTCCAGCTACCCAATCCTCCGGGTCTTGTTCACTCCAGCCCGCTTTATCATGGTAGAGAGAATACTCTCGTGTAGCTTCCGCATGTAAGGTTCCCGCTTGATCAATTAGCAGAGTCTTAACAGCGCTCGTTCCCAAATCTACGCCTACAACATACTTCATGGGAATCCTCCTTGTATGAAAATCCGCCCCGCCGGATTTCTTCCTTCCGGGGGACGGAGTGACTACACTGGTTTGACTAGCAGCTTGCTCGCTATGCGAAGGTTACACGCTAAAGATGACGTCATTCAAATTCGCTTTAATTTGCTCCAGCCGTGCGGATTCATTGCGAATTGGCTTAGCCTGCAATACATAAGCCTCCAACGATTGAAGTGTAGCTTTACCTGATACAATATCAGCGCCGATACCTTCACTGAAGCTGCGATAACGGTGGCTAACAATATCGTCAAGCACGCGATTTTCAATTAACTTAGCAGCTGCCTTCAAGCCACGAGCATAAGTATCCATTCCCGCGATATGAGCGAAGAACAAATCCTCGTCTTCAAAGGATGAGCGGCGAACCTTAGCGTCAAAGTTGACACCACCGCGACCAATTCCACCCTCGTTCTTAAGAATTTCGAACATTGCCAATGTAGTCGTAACTAGATCTGTCGGAAATTCATCCGTATCCCAGCCAAGCAAAGGGTCGCCCTGATTCGCATCGATCGAACCGAGCATCCCATTGATGCGCGCCGTCCGTAGCTCATGCTCAAAGGTATGTCCAGCTAATGTGGCGTGATTGGCTTCAATGTTAAGCTTGAATTTATCCTTCAAGCCGTAGCTCTGAAGAAATGCAATTGCTGTTGCGGAATCGAAATCATATTGATGCTTAGAAGGCTCCATTGGCTTAGGCTCGATCAAGAATTGTGCATCAAAGCCAATCTCCTTGGCATAGTCCACTGCCATATGAAGGAAACGTCCTAAGTTATCTAGCTCCAGCTTCAAATCCGTATTCAAGAGTGACTCATAGCCTTCGCGACCGCCCCAGAATACATAGTTTTCAGCTCCGAGCTCCTTGCCGACTTCCAATCCCTTTTTCAGCGTAGCTGCTGCATAAGCAAATACTTCTGCATTACTCGTCGTACTCGCGCCGTGAACGTAACGAGGATTCGTGAACAGATTCACTGTGTTCCAGAGCAGCTTCTTGCCCGTAGACTTCTGATAATCCTTCAGCATAGCTACGATAACATCGAGATTTTTATTCGTCTCTGCCAGTGTTGCACCTTCCGGAGCGATATCCGCATCATGGAAAGCGTAGAAGGGAACATTTAATTTTTCTAGCAGCTCGAAGTTAGCTTCTACACGTGCTTTGGATCTATCGAGAGGAGATAAGGAATCCCATGCACGAACAGCAGTGCCTGCACCGAATGGATCTGCACCACTTGCGTTAAATGTATGCCAGTATGCGACAGCGAAGCGGAGATGCTCCTCCATTGTCTTGCCGAATACGATTTCTTGCGAATTATAATGCTTGAATGCGAAAGGGTTTTTCGAATCGCGACCTTCGTATTGAATCTTAGGAACATTACTGAAATGGCTCATAAAAAAATGCCTCCTTGTAAGCGATATCATATTCTTAACTGACAATAGCATATCACGCCTTAACTTAGTTTGTCTATTGAATAAACTAAGTTTTTAAAACCCTAATATGTTATGATAGTCACAACTTAACAATAAGGAGTCGCTTAATAGAAATGACAAAATCGACTGGCGATCAAGCTTTAATTAAAAGAATTAATACAGCCATCGTGCTGGAATATATATTGCGGGGTTCACCGCTTTCTCGTGCGCAAATATCCGAGCAATCCGGACTCAACAAAGCTACAGTATCTAGCCTTGTCCAAGATTTAATCGATAGCTCCTTGGTCAAAGAAATCGGTACAGGGCAATCCAGCGGCGGGCGTAAGCCTGTTATGCTGGAATTTATCGCCACATCCGGTTATAGCATAGGCGTTGATCTTGGCGTAAATTACATACGTGGCGTGTTGACTGATCTTCGCGGTGGAATTATTGCTGAAAGAACAGCCTCCCTTCCCCTTCCTGAGCAAACTACAGCTATTGAGCAGCTGTGCAGCTGTATTGAATTTCTTATAGCTAAAGCTCCTGCAAGCCCTTATGGCATAGTAGGCATTGGGGTTGGAGTTCCTGGTCTCGTTGACGAAAATGGCGCCATTCTCTTTGCTCCTAACCTGAAGTGGCGTGACGTTCCCTTACAAAACCTGTTAACCGAACGGTTTTCAATACCTATTACTATTGATAATGAAGCAAACATGGGTGCGCTTGGGGAGCAGAAGTATGGTGCTGGGCGCAGCATTAACAATATTATTTACGTTAGTGTTGGCATTGGGATTGGTACGGGATTAATTCTTAACAAGTCCTTATACAAAGGCGCATCAGGCTTTTCAGGAGAGATGGGCCACCTCTCTATTGAAGCACATGGCAAGAGCTGTACCTGCGGCAATTATGGATGCTGGGAGCTGTATGCTTCCGAGCAAGCCTTGCTAGAGCAAGCCGCTGAGCTTGGCTTTGGAGATCTGGAAAGCTTGCTGGCAGCCGCAGACAATGGTCAGGAAGACGTAATAGAGCTATTCAGGGGGATTGGGGAATATCTCGGCATCGGTATCGCTAATATCGTTAATGTCTTTAATCCTGATGCGGTGGTCATCGGCAACCGGATGAGCCAGGCTCGCCCATGGCTAGAGGACATTCTTCGCCAAACCGTCGTTCAGCGCGCACTTAGTTTTCATGCCCGCAAGGTTCAGCTATTATTCGCCGAGCTTGGCGAACGTTCCTCGATGCTGGGCGCAGCCGAGATGGCGATTGCTGGTTTCTTCGTTCGGATAAAATCAGTGTAGATGAGCTTTATCTCGCTAATGTTTTATGGTATAAATTATTATATAGTTATATACGAATTTATTAAGGTTGTCCGGCGTGTCTAATGAAGAAATGAGGTCGGAACCATGAACGATAAGCTAGCCGAAATGGCAGAGCTATTAAAGCTACTTGGTGATAGAACGAGATTGGCTATACTAGGACTACTGCAAGAGAGAGATTTGTGCGTTGGTGATATTGTTGAGCTATTAGGGACGAGCCAGCCGAATGCGAGCCAGCATCTCCGAAGGCTGAAAAGCTCAGGGCTAGTGAGAGAAAGCAAGCGTGGACAATGGGTGTTCTATTCATTGAATCTAGATGACTTTCCCGACCTACGCATCTTTTTGTCTCAATTGCCAGGCCGCAAGGAACGGCTTCGGTCTCTTTCCGGGCTCGTTGATAGGGGTTAATCATGAGCTTTCAACTGACCAAGCGGGTCATTAAGCTGTTATGCGGCCCTTTCTCCTATGAACGGGGAGAGGTCTATTATCATGCCAAAAAAGTGAAAATCATTAATTATGATCCCGACGCTTCTATCTACGAAGCTACGATCAAAGGAAACATGGATTATGCGGTTAAAGCGGAAATAGATAGCAACGGAGATGTAACTGCCGAATGCACCTGCCCTGCTTATGCCTCCTACTCCCGTAAGTACTGCAAGCACATCGCTGCTGTTCTATTGAATATACACGATCTGCAGAATGCAGGTCGATCACCAATGCGTTCCTACTCCTATAAGCTAACTCCCGATGAACACCTATCAAGTGAAGCTGGACGTCTCACTCCCCGTTCCACGATTTCAACAGCCCGATCTGCAATTGAAAGTTCAGCTGTAGATACAGGACTGACGGATGGGATGCTAGGGCTGTTCGGAAGCAAACCCCTTCGCCCAAGCCGCAATAGGTTTTTAGCTGATACCAGAGAGCTTCTAGAAGTAGAAATTACATGCAGTCCCTTTCCATACGGCTATAGGAAGTACATGTTCGGCGTTGAGCTTAAGGTTGGTTCCAAGCGACTGTACATTGTGCAGAAAATTAGGGAGTTTCTTGATCGAGTGGATCGAAGCGAACCACATGTATTTTCTAAGCATTTCACATATGATCCAACCATTCATAGCTTTAGTAAAGAGAACGATGAGATCATTCGACAGCTCATCCAAATCTATCATAGCGAGAAGATGTACAGAGAAACCTCCAGCATCTATTCGGCCCATGCCAGCCCTTTAAGCGGGGAGCGCTTACTGCTTATTCCCCCCTATTCCTGGGAGTCTCTTTATCCATTGCTTACTCGTGCGCCAGAAGTAAAGCTGGAACAGGATAATCGCACGTATGTTGGGATTGCTACATCCGATGAATTGGTACCGCTCCACTTCGACTTTGATCAAGCTAAGGACGATAGCTATCAATTGGATGTCCAAGGCTTGGACCGAATTACCGTTATGGAGCCCTATGGTATCGTTATTGCCGAGGGCAAGCTGCTTAAGCTACCAGCAGATCAATGCAAGCGCCTGTCTGAGCTCAAGCAAATGCTTGAAGCCTCCCATAAGCAAAACGTTACAATTGCACGAGATCAGATGGAGCCATTCATGGAACAGGTTATTCCTGGACTAATGAAGCTAGGCAGTGTCCGTATCGCCCAAGCGGTATCTGAGCGCATTGTTCACACACCACTAAAAGCTAATCTTTATTTGGACCGAGTGAGGGATCGCCTACTTGCCGGACTGGAATTTCAATACGGTGATATTATCATTAATCCCTTAGAAGCGACGGGTCATAGGCACCAAACCGACCGTATTCTTATGAGAGATGGAGATAAAGAAAATCAAATATTAGAACTCATGGACCAAGGAAACTTTGCCAAAACGGAAAGCGGATATTTCATGGAGGATGAGGATTCGGAATACGATTTTCTGTATCATATCGTTCCACTGCTGGAGAAGCTGCTTCAGGTGTATGCTACAACGGCGGTAAAGGCGAGGCTCTATGTCGGAAACGCCCCGCCTAAAATAAAGGTAGATGTCGATGAGCGCACAGATTGGCTGGAGTTCCGATTTGAAATGGAAGGTATTCCAGAAAATGAAATTCGTTATTTAATCAGGTCACTCGAGGAAAAGCGGAAGTACCATAAGCTAGCTAATGGAGCACTTATGCCTCTTGAAGGTGTTGATTATGAAGAAATCAATCGCTTCATGAACGAAATGGGCATTCTCAAAGGCGAGATCCAAGGACCGGAGTTCCGCCTTCCCGTATTCAGAGGACTTCATCTAATGGACGTCGAGAAGCAAGGAAATGCTATCCAGCTAAGTAAATCGTTTCGTAAGCTACTGGATAACATGCGTAATCCGGATAATCTTGATTTCCCTCTTCCAGACAATCTCGCTCCTATCCTACGGGATTACCAGAAATACGGGTTCCAATGGCTGAAGACACTTGCTCACTATCGCTTCGGTGGCATTCTAGCGGATGATATGGGGCTTGGAAAGACGTTGCAAAGCATTGCTTTCCTTGTATCCGTTCTTCCCGAGATAAGAGAACAACAGCTGCCAGCGATCATTGTCTGCCCTGCTTCCCTTATGTACAATTGGCGGAATGAGCTGAAGAAGTTCGCTCCAGAAATTCGGGTCGTCATCGCTGATGGGAGCAAAACAGAACGAAGTCACGCGTTGAATCAAGCCTCTGGAGCCGATGTAATCATCACCTCTTACCCCCTCTTACGCAGGGATGTTGAGATGTATGTTGAGCCTTCCTTTCATACGCTTATTTTGGACGAGGCTCAAGCTTTCAAGAACTATGCCACTCAGACGGCACAAGCAGTTAAGATTATTCAGGCCAGATACCGTTTCGCTCTCACCGGAACTCCTGTAGAGAATGCCATTGAGGAGCTTTGGTCCATATTCGACGCCGTGTTTCCTGAGCTGTTTCATAATAGAAGAGCATTTAATGAGTTAACGAGAGAAGCTGTTGCTAAAAGGGTCCGTCCGTTTATTTTACGTAGATTGAAGACTGACGTCCTGAAGGAATTGCCGGATAAGATCGAATCCGTTCAAGCATCCGAGCTGCTTCCCGAGCAGAAAAAGCTTTATATGGCCTACTTGGCTAAGCTTCGCAAAGAAACGCTGAAGCATCTGGACGAAGAAGGCTTTAATAAGAGCCGGATCAAAATTTTAGCCGGATTAACGAGATTGCGCCAGCTCTGCTGTCACCCTGCTCTATTCGTAGAAGGCTATTCTGGAAGCTCAGCCAAATTCGAGCAGCTACTCGAGATTGTGGAGGAATGCCGCAGCTCAGGGAAACGTATGCTTATTTTCTCGCAGTTTACAGAGATGCTTGGCCTTATTGGACGAGAGCTCAGTAATCAAGGCGTATCGTATTTCTACTTGGATGGTAAAACCCCGGCTTTCGAGCGTGTCGAGCTATGCAACAGGTTTAATGAAGGACAACGAGACTTATTCCTCATCTCGCTAAAGGCCGGAGGAACCGGACTCAACCTGACAGGAGCAGACACCGTCATACTCTATGATCTGTGGTGGAACCCTGCCGTGGAGCAGCAAGCGGCTGACAGGGCCCATCGTATGGGACAGAAAAATGTCGTTCAGGTCCTTCGACTCGTTACGCAAGGCACCGTTGAAGATAAAATGTACCTGCTCCAACAAAGAAAGAAGAATCTGATCGACGAAGTGATTCAGCCAGGTCAGGAGTCTTTATCTACCCTAACAGAGCAAGAAATTCGAGAAATTCTAATGATCCAATAATAGTTACTTTAGCCTCGGCCTCAGCCGGGGCTTCTTATTTCTGATGTTTGTCCCAAAAAAATCATTAGGTTTATCCATTGTCTAGAGGGATAAACTCTAATATGATCTGTGTATCGATAATGATTATCATTATCTCCATAAACTAAATCATTGGGGGAAACAAAGCAAGATGAAAACAGCACGTAAATTAGTCGTAACTATTGCAATTGCAACGATGATGGTCGCTTTGCTTGCAGCATGTGGGTCGAATAACAATTCTAACAGCAAAGAAAGTGTCCAACCAAGCAATAGTCCAACAGCTACAACCAATACAGCAGCTGAATCAGCTACGAAATCATTTAATGATTCTAAAGGTCATACCGTTGAAATTCCTGCTACTCCTAAAAAAGTGGTCTATACGGGAATGGATTTGGGAGATCTATTAATATTAGGAGTTAAACCCGCTGGTGCCGCGCTTGGGATTATTGCTCCGCAGGTAGCCTATCCAGACTTATTGGACGGAATCGAAGACATTGGAGATGTTTCGGCTAATCTTGAGAAGGTACTTTCTCTTGAGCCAGACCTCATTCTAATGGATAGCGGCGGCACATATTATGAACCCAAAGAATATGATGAGCTCAATAAAATTGCTCCAACTGTTGCCTACGACAGGCTTACCACCTTCGAACGTGTGCTTAAAATGGGAGATATCCTAGGAAAGACCAAAGAAGCTGAAGAGTGGATCACTTCCTTTAAAGCCAAGGGGGAAGAGCTCAAAAAGCAGCTAGGGGTAACAGATGGTGCAACAGCGACTGTTGTCATTCGGCTAGGTAAACAATTCTATGTCATGGGGAATAGCGGATTCGCCAATATTCTTTATGATACTCTTGGTTACACTCCTACCCCATTAGTCAAGGAAACCTTGATCGATAAAAATGAAAGATTCGCTGATTTATCAAGCGAGCTTATGCCTGAATACACAGGAGATTATCTATTTGTGCTCACGGATGAAGATGAGGCTGCCAGAGCAAGCGCGGATTCTTTTACAAATGAGGCACTATATAAATCACTTAAAGCCGTTGCGAGTAATCAGGTTTACTACATTCCAACGAAATGGAATTTTGATGATCCAATTACTAAGGACAGATTAATTGAAGTGCTTCCTACAATTATGAAATAAAATCTTTATCGATGTATGACTAACGAAAGAGGCTGTCAACTTCATGTTGATAAGCTTCTTTTTTTTCTATACAATTAGCATGTAATTGATAACCATTCTCAATTTGAATTTAGCGGGAGGAACATAATTGGAACAAAATGAACAGAAAGTCCCCTTCCTTCACGATATATTATTTTCCATATGTGCAGTTGGTACATTCGATAGCTGCAGAGATGCAGTAGATATAAGTCCGCTAGAAGGGCATCATGCGATAATTGCTTTTACCAAAGGTAATGGCTCTCTCATCACTGATGAAGCTTCTTTGCATTTTAAACCGGGAATATGCTTGATTGTTCGGCCTGGAGGTCCAATCAAGTTTGATGAGCTAGTTGGAAAAGACATTACTGGGTATTGGATTACCTTTGATATATATCCATTAGGAATGAGCACCCCCTCACCCGGCATGCCTAATTGCTTTCCCTATGGACAGCAGATAAGTCCAACTCCCTTCATTAAATTCGTGGATTTGCTAGAACAGCTTGCGATCAAGCACCACAATGCTAACAGGCTTGATAGCTTTAAGCAGCAAATACGATTGCAGGAGCTAATTGTCTTGTTGTTGGAAAGCCATCAAGCTACGCAAAACCCCACGGATGCCATGCAGGCTGTTGAGCGTTCTGTTGCCTATTTGGAAGATCATTATATTGAAAATATTACGGTCGAGCTGCTATCTCAGCAAGCCGGTGTGCAGCGTTGGGAGTATAGCTCTTTATTTCAAGAAATAACAGGCTTTAAACCCCTAGACTATTTAACTGAAGTGCGGATGAAACGCGCCAAGGAGCTACTGCTGCTATCCAATGCCCCACTTCGAGACATCGCACATCGTGTTGGCTTTAAGGATGAGTATTACTTCAATCGCAGATTCCGGAATGCCATGGGAATTTCCCCCAAGCAATATGCACGTACTCATCAAAGTAGGGTAAGTATTCAAGATTATCAAGGCTCACCCATAGAGCTTCCGCTACAGCAATCAAGGATAGTAGTAACTGGGCATATATTGGGTAATTTATTAGCATTAGGGGTGCGGCCTGTTGGAGCTGATTTAACGGTAATCGGCAAACAGGTCGTATATCGAAATGAGCTTCATAACATTATGGATATTGGCCCAAGTGAGGATTTGGAAAGAATAAAAGCACTAGATCCCGATTTTATTTTTCACTGCTGCACTATCGGTGATGTTACAGATCCCGTAGCCCAAATTGCGCCTACATTAGTAATAAACAGATTGGATTCAAACTTCGATCAGCTGAGGTTAATGGCCACAGTAGTCGGTAAACGACCTCATGCTGAGAAGTGGATTAAGGAATATAAGACTAAATCAAAGGCATTGTGGAGCCAATTTCGGCTAGATATAGGCATAAATGAGACTGTAACGGTTATCGTAGTCGTTGATGGTAAGCTTTACGTCATGGGCAATTATGGGCTATCCTTTACACTGTATCACCCTCTCGCCTTTAAGCCATCTGAGAAGGTTAGAGAAATGATTGAGATGGGGATTGATTTTCGGAAAATATCTACTGAAATGATTGAGAGTTATGTCGGGGATCGACTTTTTTTACTAGTAGGAGAAGATCCAATTTCCGTTAATGAAGCAAAGCGCCTGATCAACAGCCCTCTATGGCGTGAGCTTTCACCTGTTCGAAAAAATCTTGTTCATTTCATGGATGCTAAATGGAACTACGGTGATTCACTTACTCTTGAACGGGTGCTGACCGAATTGCCAGGTGTTTTGCGTAATAGCTCCTAGGTCTTACAACAGATTTATTTTATGAATTGAGCCAAAAGAATACTTAGGTGTATAATTAGAATTTATAAAGCGGAGTAAACAGATCAGATTTAGGTTTATGAGCAGTATGGGAATGAGGGTGTTGAATATGTCTAAGCTAACGGTCGACAGTCAGTACGCACAGCTCGCTTGGTCTATGAGCAAGACAGGCGTTCTTGGATACGGTGGTGGTCCCTCCGTAATCCCTCTAATCCGACATGAAGCTGTTATTAAGTATAAATGGATGGATGATGATGAATTCGGGGAAATACTCGCCATTGCCAATGCGCTCCCCGGACCAATCGCGACTAAGATGGCTGCCTACCTCGGTTATCGTCAGAAGGGCGTCCTCGGCTCCATTGTCGCGGTTCTTACGCATATTTTACCTTCGGCAATTGCTATGATTTGCTTGTTATCGTTCGTGGAGTATTTAAGCAACTCTGCTGTTATTCAAGGGATGATTGTTGCTGTTATGCCGGTTATTTCCGTTATGCTTGGGGTCATGGCCTATGAATTCGTCAAGAGAGCTTACAAGGGGCTCGGTAAAATAATGGTCGTTGTCTTCTGTGCGATTTCATTTGTCATGCTGCAGCTTATCCCCCTGCATCCAGCGATTGTTATTGTGCTGTTCCTCGCCTACGGAGCCGTTCATTTCAAACTTGTTGACCGGATAAAAGCAAAGAATAAGAACAACAAAGGTGAGACACCATGAATGATATGATTCATTTAATAGTTGGTTTTTTTATATCCAACGTGCTTGGTTATGGCGGAGGGCCTGCTTCCATTCCTCTTATTTACCGAGAGGTCGTGACGAACTATAATTGGACATCCGATCATCAATTTTCAAACATACTTGCGCTAGGCAACACACTTCCTGGTCCCATCGCCACTAAAATAGCCGCATTCGTTGGCTATGACGTAGCCGGAATCAGCGGCGCATTACTGGCCTTAGCTGCAACAGTTGTCCCCTCTGCCATCGCTCTCATCGTACTACTTAAGATTATGCGACGTTATCGCCAATCCTCAGTAGTCAAAGGAATGACTCTGCTTGTGCAACCGGTCATTGCTATCATGATGCTCGTTCTAACCTGGCAGATGGGCAAGACCTCCATGGACTCCCTCGGCATGTGGCAATCGATTATTATCGCCGCAGTCGCACTGTGGGCGATGGAAAAACGCAAGATCCATCCTGCTTTTGTCATTCTATGTGCTTTTATTTACGGCGGCATAGTCGTTCCTCATTTCCATGTTTAAAGAGTGGCTGCCCGATAAGTGATGAACTTATGGGCTGTTTCTTTTTTATATCGAATATAGTTTTTGCGGGGAAATATCTCCTTCCGGTTGTTGATTGAGATCGTGAAATCTGAATGGGTAAAACATAAAAGGAGATTTCCCCTAATAACTGGTTAATCAACAGGCCTGATTTCATTCAAGTAAATGCTTATTTCTTTTTAATTTCTTCCAATATTTTTTCTTGGAGCTTTAGGGACTTTCGTAATGATACATCGATAGAAATCAAAGTTATAATTGATAAAATCATAAAGAATATAATTCCTATAGCCATCGTCTCTACCTCTTCAATTTGAATTTTAAATAAATATATGAAATATTGTATCACATTCCCATAATATTGATAAATTGGTGATCTGAAGAAGTGGAGAGTGGACAAGCCTCGCTTGCCAGCTACCGCAGGTACTGAGGTTACGGCAAGTAAAAAAAGAAACCTCTCTTTGGTCAAATGGAAGTGTCGAGCAACCATTTAAAAAGAGAGGTTTCTTTTTATAAGCCGTTTATACTTGTTATCCTTTTTCCAGCGTCTTCTTCAACAAATCTCTGCCCCGCTTAAGTCGGGACTTGACCGTATTCATCTTCACATTGTTCATCTCTACGATCTCTTCCATGGACATATCCAGCACATAGCGCTGATAGACCATTAAGCGATAAGCCTTAGGTAGCTTGTCGATAGCCGCATACATAGTCTCAGCAGCTTCCTTAAGAATAAGCACGTCCTCTGGTCTTTGGGCGTCCGCAGCCTGATTTTCCCAGCCCTCATGCTTCATCATCGGATGAGCTAGCGTAAGCTTTGTTTTGCGCTTGCGAAGAATATCTATGCAGATGTTTTTGGTCGTCGTAAAAATTAAGGATGAGATAGAGCCTGCGGGATCCAGACGCTCAAAGTTAACATACAGCTTGAGGAATGTTTCCTGCACGGCTTCTTCACTGTCTATTTTACTCCGCAATATTTTCCAAGCGAAGCTGAAAATCTTATCTTTGTAGTGCTCGAACATTTGCTCATAGGAGATTACAGGAACTCCCCTATTCGCTGTATGCTGCATGTCCATAGGTTTGCATCTCATTTCTGCGAACTTCGATTGCTCCTATTCTAACATAAGAGAGCGCCAATGTTCCGAATTCACAGAAAATTCTCTAAAAATACACAGGATTAGCGTGGTCCTGGTATATATTTCTTAATCCAATTACCGAAGCCTGCTGGATTGCGAGTTTGTATAAGTACAATTCCTTCACCACGAAACCTACACACAAGAGCTTCACCGCTCGTTATGCTTGAGAACCATCCTTTGGATGCTTTCTCGATCTTATAATGAACATAATCTGGCCAAGCGACTAAATGACCATTATCAATAACTCTTTCTTCTCCAGGCTCCAAATTAATGGCATGAATGGATCCGTAAGAAGAAAGGAATACAGTACCTCTCCCACTTATTTCTATAATGAAAAATCCTTCGCCCGACAGCAATCCCTTGCTCAGGTTCTGCATCTTCGTATTGATTTGAATACCGCTAGTCCCTGCAAGAAATCCATCCTTCTGCACGAACAATCGGTAAGAGCCGTCCAGCTCTACCGACTGAATGTCGCCCATAGAAGATGGAGCTAGCAATACCTCGCCTCCTCCTCTATTCGCTGATAGCTCTTGGAAGAAGAAAGTCTCTCCACTCAGCATCCTGCCCAAGCCTGCCATAATACCGCCTTCCATCGTCCCTTTGACATCGACGGTAGGAGACATGGAAACCATTGCGCCCGACTCTGCTTTTACAGAATCCCCCGCGTTAAGATGCAGCTTAAGCATTGCAAAAGCCCCTTGGTAAAGAACCTCGTGCTTCATCGCTACTCCTCCAAGTCATTATTATTGTTATTAATTATTTATTTTATATTATCGAACAGCTCTATGATAGACCTATCCCTCTTGCTACTCGCTATAATGACTAGGACAAGAGTGATAAGCCCCATTATCCAGTTGAGGATGAGCCTTGTGCCCTTTTTTTAATCGAGCTTATAATCATTGTACCTACAAAGATAGCAATTAGAATGGAAAAGAACACAACATCCGACACACGGAAGCCGAAAGCTCCGGAAATCATTTTGGCAGCAATAACAACAATAAGGATAAATGCCGCTTTTTCCAGCTCAGGGAACTTGTCGATCAATTTAAGGAACACTTGGGCAACTCCACGCATCATCAGTATCCCAACGATACCTCCCAAGAACAATACCCATACTTCTTCACTTACGCCAAAGGCGGCTAGGACGCTATCCATGCTGAAAGCAACATCCATAATCTCGACCGCAAGAACTGTACGCCAGAAGCCAAGACCTTTGTTATCGATCTCGCCAGCTTCTGGTTTTATTTTACGCCGAATGTAAGGGATAAGGGGGATTACACCAACACGTGCTAATGAGAATTCCAGATGAAACAAATTGCTAAGTGCGATCCAAAGAAGATACAATCCTCCGGCCACTTTAATCCAGGTTATCTGAACCAAATAGGTCCCGATCCCAATAGCCAAGAAGCGGAATATATATGCACCAATAAGTCCGTAAAACAACGCCTTTCTTTGTTGCTCCTTCGGAAGATGTCTAACCATAACCGCAAGCACTACGGCATTATCAGCAGACAGCAAGCCTTCAAGAATGACAAGTGTTCCAACAATTCCCCAAGTCGATGGCTTTGAAAGAATCGAGCGCATGTGCTCCCAATTGAAAAATATCGAAAAGTTATCTAGTATGCTGTTAAAAAAATCTGGCATCATGATCCCCCTGCTTCCAATTCGAGGTTTAATATGGGCTCCCGGCTTTATTTTATACATACCCCCCTCAATATTTGGTAATCCTTATATTCCTGCAACCTTACGAATTATAGCTCCGTCTAACTATGTAACAATAAACAGGCATACAAAACAAAAAAAGAAGGGCCATCCCTCATAGTCCAATTCGACCATAAAGGATAACCCTTCTCAGAAATTCTATTTAATTAAAGAACGCGTCTAGCTGTTACATAAGCTTTTTTCCAATAGCTCGTTTCCATGCTAGTAAGCGTAACACCTTTACTGCTGCTTGCGTGGAGCATCATTCCGCCACCCGCATAGACTGCGACATGACTAATTCCGCCTCCGCCAGTCTTGAAAAACATAAGATCCCCCACACTAAGGAAAGCTTTATCTACCTTATCGCCGCTATACGACTGGGATACAGAAGTACGTGGCAAGTCAATGCCGAATTGGCTAAATACATATTGTATATAAGAGGAGCAATCAAATGTATCCGTGCTTCCTGCTGCCGATCCATATTGATAAGGCGTACCGATTTGCTCCTTGCCGTAAGCGATTAGATCGAGTGATTCCTGGGTTGCTGCGCTTGCCTGAGAAGGAGAAGCGATCATAGATCCTAGAAGTCCAGTTACAATCACGCTGCAAGTAAGTAATAGCTTAATGGCGAATTTCTTATTCATATGTTATATTTCCTCCCGAATTTCTCTAGGTTGCCGTGAACCCTTGATGTCGGATTTTAATATAACACACCTTTTTCTGCCTATAATTTACCAAGGAGAAGACAAACACAGTAACCAAGGCGATTATAAGGCTTTCTTAGAAATGAATTAGAAAACGTTAATTTGTTATTGGGCCTCTTGGTATGCCTTGAGTCCAAGCGCTATAGAGCCACTTAAGCCGGCATTATCTCCAAGACCTGGAGGTACGATGTAATCGTCAATGCCCGCTTCTACTGCCGCTGAAGCTACGTATCCATTCAGGTTTTTCCGAACCTGCTCGCGAATAAGCGGGAACAGATGTAATTGATGCATTACGCCGCCACCAAGAATAATTTTCTTCGGAGAGAGGAGCAGAATCGCGCTAGCTAGCGCTTGCCCGATGTAGAAGGCTTCCATCTCCCATGCAGGATGGTCCTGAGGTAGCTCGCTCGCTTTAACACCCCAACGTTCTTCAATTCCCGGTCCAGCAGCCATTCCTTCCAAGCAATCGCCATGATAAGGACATTTGCCCGCATAGGTATCATTAGGATGGCGTCGTGTTAACACGTGCCCACCCTCTGGATGCACCAAGCCGTGTAACAGCTTGCCCTCAGCGAATACACCCACTCCGACACCAGTGCCGATTGTGTAGTATAGACAGCTATCTGAGCCCTTGGCTGCACCCCAGGTGGCTTCCCCAAGCGCAGCCGCATTAACGTCCGTATCCCAACCGAGTGGGATGTTGAATATCTTCTTAAGCTCCGGAAGCACTGGATAATTCGTCCACCCTGGCTTTGGCGTTGTTGTAACATAACCGTATTCCGAGCTCTCACGATCAATATTAATCGGCCCAAAAGATCCTATTCCGAGAGCTTCAATCTGCTTATCCTTAAAGTAGGCTACGACTTGAGCCAGCGTCTTCTCCGGCTGTTCTGTTGGAAAGCTAACGCGGTCGAGAATCTCACCATTCTCGTTTCCAACCCCACATACAAATTTTGTTCCGCCTGCTTCTACTGCACCAATTAACAACTTTATTTCCCCCTACACATTCAACTAAGACTATTTATCCACCTTATAGAAGCTTTCCAATTGCTCTACAATATCTGCTGTTACGTTATCAACAATGACTTGGCGCTGTGGCTTATTAAACAGCTCTTGGATTCTCTCTGGGAACTTCTGCTCGATGCCCAGTATACGAATGGCTTCATCAAATTTGGCCGGGTGCGCCGTAGCAAGTGATACGAAAGCCCCATCATCTTGATTGCCTGCACCCTCATAAGCAGCGATTCCACATGCGGAATGTGGGTCCAACAAATAATTGTAACGATCTTGATAGGTTTGAATCGTTTCTAGACATTCCTCATTACTAACGCTGTAAGCAGTTATATCCTGTTGAATGCGGGCGACTTCCTCAGCTGTAAAGGTAAGCTGACCCTCCGCTTTGAACTGTTCCATGCGAGCCGTTACAGAAACTGCATCTTCTCCGTAGAAATAGTACAAATAACGCTCGAAGTTACTCGCGATTTGAATATCCATAGATGGACTGTGTGTACTAAGGAAGCCCTCTGGCTTATAGATACCTTCGCGGATAAATCGCTCTAAAATGTTATTTTCATTCGTTGCCAGAACAAGCTGCTTGATTGGCACACCCATTTTTTTAGCCAAGTAGCCTGAGAAAATATTACCAAAGTTCCCGGTCGGTATACTGAAGTTAACGCCGCCTGATCTGATGTTAGCCGGCAGCTGCAAATACGCATAGAAATAATAAACCGACTGAGCTAATATACGAACAAAGTTAATGGAGTTAATCGCCCGAAGGTGATACTTTGTCTTAAACGAAATGTCCGCGAATAGCTCTTTAATCGTCTGCTGGCAATCGTCAAAGTTACCATTGACCGAAAGGTTCAGCACGTTGTCGTCCTGCACAGTCGTCATCTGTAGCTCTTGAACGAGACTGACTTTGCCGTTAGGATGAAGGATACAAATTTGAATGCCTTCCTTGCCCCTAACACTGCTAATGGCCGATGCTCCGGTGTCACCAGAGGTTGCACCTAAAATATTAATAACTTTGTTTTGCTTCTTCGCTACATAAGCATATAAATTTCCCATGAACTGAAGAGCGACGTCTTTGAACGCAAAGGTTGGTCCATGGAACAGCTCAAGTACATGTAAGGAATCGTTTAAAGTCGTTAGTGGCAATACATCCGGGCTCGTAAATCCAGCATAGCTCTCTTTAATAAGCTCCTTCAAATCCTGCTCGGGAATTTCTTCGTTCGTGAACAAAGAGAATATTTCAAACATGAGCTCCTGATAAGACAGCTTAGCCCATCCTTCAAGCTGCTCTTCAGATACGGTAGGAATAGTTTCCGGAACGATCAAGCCGCCGTCCTCTCCTAAACCCATAAGGAACATATCGATAAAGCCGATCGGCGACACTTTCCCTCTCGTGCTTTTAAATTTCATCGTCGTATTCTCTCCTCACTATGTATTGTTCTTAAACCATTGTGTACGAAAATAACTATAATTTCAACAACTGTATATATCCTATTCGCAGACGAGCACGTATCGGGTAAAATTCCCTTTACTCACCGTGCAACGGTCCTTAATCCTAAAGCCAGCTTCCTCTATAAGAGAGTCGATCTTTTCGATAGTTACCACAACAGCTCTATCAGCAAAGCTGCGAAGACTTTGAAGCATTTCTAGCTTTTCGTCCATGGGCAACACAGAGCATAAATTATAGGGCATATCGATTATAGCTACATCATAATGCTCGGTTATTTGTCTCATATCTCCTAAGATGACCTCGGATTCAAAACCAAAGTATGCCAAGTTGGCTCTTGCTCCCGTAGCTGCAAGAGGATTGAGCTCGCGCCCCACGATATCGATTCCCATCGACAGCGCCTCCACTAGCACAGTACCGATTCCGCAGCAGGGATCGATTACCCTCAAGCCCTTAATATGTGGAACTGCAATGTTCGCGACAGCGCGGGCGACACGCGTGCTTAAAGCCGTTGAGTATTTTCTTGGCTTTTCATTATGCTTAAGCCATATGGCCTCGCCTTTTATTAGTTCGCCGAATAGCCACCTGCCCGCTATTTGCACGAAACCAAATACCTTATCTGGCTTGCGCATCTCTGCTTTTCCCCGAATTCGCCAGCCAATTTCCCGCTCCAGCATGCGCTTCTGATCATACTCGAGCTTAGCATCCTCTTCGGGATTGTCGTTGTCCATGGCTTCAACCTTGAAAGTTGCGCCATTCAGCTCGAGACTCCCAACTTGATTTGCAATTTCCTCCAGATTAGCTCCTTCAAACAATACCTCAAGCCGCTGCTTAATAAAGGGACTTCGGTTTGGCTCAATTCTTATCATGCTATGCAGCAGGTTTGAACTACGATTAACCTGATTACCGAACAAGGAGCGCATTTCCAAATCGCACAAAGAACGCTCATTATCATTTGCAACGATTACGTATATATAGTGAGGTTCTTGTTGTTCTTGTAAGCCTATATCTTCCTTCAATTCACGATTCATCCTTTTCCCGTCAGTCTCCTAGCATTATTTTACGATAACATTTACCCAAAACAAAAAACAGAATAACATGAAAGAAAATAGAGATTAGAAATCCTTGGGAAAATGGAATACTATATAATAGTAATAGCAAGACAGTTAATCGTTCATACTTTGCAAATGAGGAGGATTACGTATGCTTGATAAATATCGCTTGGATGAAAAGCAGAAGGTGACCCTACAAGATTATGATCCTAATGACACAGCGAGCTTTACAAGTAAGGAGGAAATAGCGGAAGACTTCGAGCAGTTAAAGAAGGAGCTTCAGGATTTGCAGGAGAGGCTATATGCTTCCAAATCCAACGGAGTACTCATTCTATTCCAAGGTATGGATTGCAGCGGAAAGGATGGAGTTGTCAAAAAGGTGTTTTCCGGACTTAACCCCCAAGGGTTCCGCGCGGAAAGCTTTAAGCAACCAACCGGCGATGAGGCTGCACACGATTTTCTGTGGCGTGCTCATAAAGTAACTCCTCCTAAAGGTTATATTACCTCCTTTAACCGTTCCTATTATGAAGACGTTCTAATCACTCGTGTTCATGAGCTTATTGATAAGAAAACAGCTAGCAATCGCCTAAAACATATTCAGCATTTCGAGAAATTACTTACAGCTAACGGAACAGTCGTGATTAAAATATTTCTCCATATTTCCCAAGAGTTCCAGTTGGCCAAAATAAACGAAAGAATGGAAAACCCTGAGAAGCTGTGGAAATTCGACCCTAGCGATCTTGAGGAGCGCCGCTATTGGGATCAATATATGAAAGCTTACTCTTCCGCCTTTAAGGGCAGCGCTACGAGAAATAACCCGTGGTATATCGTCCCTGCCAATAATCGTTGGTTCCGTGACTATCTCGTGCTCAAGATTATCGTATCCACGCTGAACAAGCTTAAACTTGAGTACCCACATATCGAAATTGCAAAACAACACTAAGCTTACTTATCGCAACCGTTAGTCGCAGCTCATTCTAGGACGACTTTCAAAGCCCAAACCTGACCGGGATACGAGGCATGTGCAAAACCTGTTGTCCACGCCGATACCTTTTTTCCAATCAGAGAAGCATCATAAACAGATGGGACTTTCTTACCGTCGACGTATACTTTGCCATCCTCTGTTAAGCCTACCCAATTTGCTACTGGGTCATTGGTATTTCCGTTTTTTTCTTGTTCATTAATGACTAGTATTCGATTTTCGTCCTTGTCGACATCAGTAACTATACCCGTGGCGTTAGGAGTTCCTTTGCAGCATTCCCATGTTGTAATTTCTAATGGGAACTCCTTGCCCACTTTCTTAAACAAAGTCTTCTTAACCCCTCGTATGTCCGATTTGGACAACACACGCTCGAAGTCTCCATAGCTACGAATGACAAGTCTGATCGTGCCTGTCCCCGTTCCTGAGGACAAAATAGCGATCGAGTGCTTCTTATTAATTTCCTCTTGGTGATCGTTAATCTTCTGCTGTATCTCCTTCAAGCTGCTATCCGTTATCGAGATTACACTCGCGCCACTCTCCTGCTTTTTTGTGCTATTTACATTGCTGCAGCCCGCTATTATAAGGACCAATACTATCATTAAGACTAATACTTTCATCAGGACCAATCTTAAACCCCATTGCTTCTTCATTGTGCCCCTCCATTAAAGAGTAGGATTTACAACTTAAACGAATAATGCAACCAACTTGTTGCACTGGAGACAGGATTAGCCTTTTTGATGGATTTTTACATTTTGAGGCTACTTATGCTTAAAGGCTGCTTACACATGAAGACTTCTTCCGCTTCAAGGTTACTTACACTTAAGGACTTCTTCCACTTCAAGTGAAGTGGTTTCGACGACACATGGGCGATTGCATACATATATGCAGAAGTTAGATAAGATCAATACCAGTACGGATGTGGTGGCTTTATAGTTAGCGGTGTGGGCGGGTGGCGGTGTGCGTGGCTTTATAGTTAGCAGTGTGGGCGGGTGGCGGTGTGCGTGGCTTTATAGTTAGCGGTGTGGTGTAGGTCGCGGTGTGCGTGGCTTTATAGTTAGCGGTGTGGTGTAGGTCGCGGTGTGCGTGGCTTTATAGTTAGCGGTGAGCGGTGTGGTGCAGGTCGCGGTGTGCGTGGCTATATAGTTAAGTTATGGTTGTGATGTGGTTTACCGGCTTGGCAGATCACCTAACCTCGGTTTTACACCAATTAGTCCGCCCACAACGGCTTGCAGCACACCAACCCCCGCTTTTCCACCAATTAGTACGCCCACAACGGCTTGCAGCACACCGAACCTCGTTTTTCCACCAATTAGTACGCCCACAACGGCTTGCAGATCACCAACCCCCGCTTTTCCACCAATTAGTCCGCTCACACCGGCTTGCAGATCACCAACCCCCGCTTTTCCACCAATTAGTCCGCTCGCAGCGGCTTGCAGCACACCAACCCCCGCTTTTCCACCAATTAGTACGCCCACTCCGGCTTACAGCACACCGAGCCTCGGTTTTCCACCAAATAGTACGCCCACAACGGCTTGCAGCACACCAAACCTCGTTTTCCCACCAATTAGTACGCCTACACCGGCTTGCAGCACACCGATCCTCTTTTTCCCACCAATTAGTACGCCCACAACGGCTTGCAGCACACCAACCCCCGCTTTTCCACCAATTAGTCCGCTCGCAGCGGCTTGCAGATCACCGAACCTCGGTTTTCCACCAATTAGTCCGCTTACAACGGCTTGCAGCACACCGAACCTCGGTTTACCACCAATTAGTACGCCCACACCGGCTTGCAGCACACCGAACCTCGGTTTTCCACCAAATAGTACGCCCACACCGGCTTTCAGCACACCGAACCTCGGTTTTCCACCAATTAGTACGCTGACAACGGCTTGCAGCACACCGAACCTCGGTTTTCCACCAATTAGCATCTCCCACTAATCGTGCCTCTTCCCAAACTAAACAAAAAGAGAGCGCGCAGATCTAACTGCTTCGCTCCCTAAGGACCCTATTCATTCCGCCAGTGTCCATTCACCGGTCTATTCTACTAGTCCATTCCACCAATCCACCCTACCACTACCTCAATAGACGCAGCATCTGAACGACCATACGACCGTCTCCCTGCAGCTTCGCCTCTCTACTGCGGAGCTGCGAGGAACCGTCCCCGTCCAGAAATATGCCGTTTACAAGCTTCCCATCCCCGATCTGCTCCACAACGGCCTCACGAAATGAAGCAAGAGTCCCCTTAATGGTGCTTACGACCAAATATAAGTTACCCTCTGTATCGTACACAGCTGCTGAACGCAGGCAGTAATCGTTGGGCAAGGGCACTTGCTCTGCCATAGCCTGCTCCAACCAATCCGCATCTCGGTCAAGACTCATGCTAATTCCGCCCTGTGCCCAGTACCGTGAACGATCCGTAACCGCAAGATCAGATGGCTTGCTCACAACCTGAACGCTTAGCACATCCAAGCTCTCATCCCACACAAGAGTGCCACGCGCGTACTTTGCATTCACCGCACCTGTTCCGTATGATCCTTTCTCCTTGCTAACGGGTTCGTCATTCACAACAGCGATGCTGAGCAAAGCATTCTGATAGAAAAATCCCCCATTAATTCCGTAGAAGGGTGCAACAGTTACATTATTAAATATAGGCTCCAAAGTGATGTTAGACGGTTTTGTGCGTATATAATGCAGCTCCATGCCATTGTTAGCCATTGCCTTGCCGTATGTATAGTCGTAAGGCATATTAAGCTCTTCATCCTTGAAGTCCCCATCGTCATTGTTGCCAGTCAACAATACAATAGTTATGATTACCGCCACCATTGCTACAAGCACAATGCTAACAACCTTAAGCCTTCTCTTCGTCTCTTTTTCCATATCCCGTGTGACCTCTTTGCCGAGCTTCCATTAAAAATTTTATGTTAAATCGAATAATGTCTCAAACTCCGTCAAATCTTCGTTGTATTCCTTGTAAATTCTTCTCCAGCTCATCATTACTTCATCGAGAAGCATAATTAAATCCGGATCAAATTGGGTTCCGCTGTCTGCTTTTAAACGCTCGATAGCATCAGTAGTAGAGGTTGCAGGCCGGTATGATCGACTGGACGTTATCGCATCGAACGTATCCGCAATGCTAAGTATCCGCGCTTCCAGAGGAATTTCCAGCCCCTTCGCCCCAGTTGGGTACCCCTTTCCATCCCACCGTTCATGATGAAAAAGAACTCCCGGCTTCAAATGTCCGAGACCCGAAATCTTCTCAACCATTCGCCCTCCGACAATGGTATGAGTTTTGATGAGCTCATATTCTTCCTCAGTAAGCTTAGTTGGTTTTGTAAGCACAGCTTCAGGTATATTGATTTTCCCAATATCGTGGAGCAGCCCTGACAACCGAAGCGTTTCCAATCTCATTTTATCCTGAAACTCTGGAAGTCTTAAAGCAAGCTCAACAGCGTATTTACTTACCCGCTCGCTATGACCGAATGTATAGCTATCTTTGGCTTCAATTGAAATAATGAACGTTTTGACCACCTGTTCAATCGTCGTTTCCATCGAATTAATGATCATACTCACTTGATTGTTATAGAGCTGGTTAAGCTGTTTCGGAAGCAGGTAGCTGAATGTACCAAGAACAAAATACAGCAACACACGATTGGAAAGATCAATAGCGTCAAAAACATCCTTAACCAAAGGGTCTATGTAGCTGACAGTAAACATCGTTATCAATCCGACAGTCGAATAGAGAAACAATATCCTCAAATTCCCATAGAGACCTGCAAGTATAGGAACCGCCAGAAAGTAACCCCATGCTTCTCTGTAGCCCGAGCCATAATATAAACAGCAAGCAACAAACACAAGAAATAGATTGACCATATGCTGCATGACAATAGGTTTGACTTTATATTTATGATTAGCTGCAAGCATGATTAATAGAAGGAAAAATGGCAGCAGTAAAAAATAGATATTAGCTCTCGAATAAGGAACTTCTAGCATAAGAAATATCGCGTTCCAGCTAATACTAAGAAGTAGATAAATAAGCGCGATTCTCAATATATTCAGACTCAAATTTCGTTGATGAGATTGATAGTAGGAATGCAATAGTTTCTTTCGTTCATTTAGCATAGTCTCATCCTGTCTGGGTGTTTCTCATAGTCATAAATTCAGTTTAACATCCAACTCCATCCCTCAACAATATATGACAAACAAAGCGATATCTTTTTAAATTACCGTACTGGATAATATATGTATCTTAACCAATAAGGAGAGTGTGTGTCGATGAAAAACGATTCAGCGTACGTGTACAGTGTCGCAAGAGGGAAATTGCGTGAAAAAGCGGTTAAATTGCATTTTGAGCGGTATTTGGAGGTAGGATTCTTTGATAAAGGCGAATCTGATCCCTATGAAGCTGATTCTGTCTACTTCACTGCACAAACAATTCAATCTGAAGATGCTGTTGGTGTTACCCGTTTAATTTTTGATAAGCTTGATGATTTACCTACACTGAAAAACTTTAATATTTATGACCTCGAGAAAGCTAGACTCCTTCAGCTTGAGCCTAGTCGTTATGCTGAGCTAAGCGCCTTTACCAAGCTTCCCGCACACGATGTCGCACTTGGATTGATTAAAACCGTTTTTCAATATTCAGAGCAGGTAGGAATTACCCACTGGATTTGCTGCGTAGATGAAAGAGTCTATAATTATATGAACCGAGTGTTCAAATTCCCTTTCCGTACAATTGGTGAGGCGAAAGTCTATTTGGGCTCAAAATCGATACCATGTGTTCTAATTTTGGATGAAATTTTAGCGACGATTAAAGAGGAACGTGTACCGTTATATGAATATTTCGTAGAACGTCAAACTAGATACTTGGAGGTTATCCAATGATTAAAGAACAATTTGTACGTAACCTAGGAATTATGTCTGAAGAGGATATTAACAAGCTCCAGCAAACTACAATTGCCATAGCTGGATGCGGCTGCATTGGCGGGTTTTCAGCTGAGTTATTAGCAAGGATGGGAATCGGACGAGTCGTTCTGGCTGACCCTGATACCTTTGATCTATCCAATATTAATCGTCAATGCGCGGCAACCCATCTTACTATCGGAATGTCTAAAGTGACAGCACTGAAAAATCATCTACTTGCTATCAACCCTGACCTAGAAATCATCGAATATCCCGCTGGGATTAATGAGCACAACGTGGACGATTTCTTACAGGGTGTCGATTACGTCATTGACGCTATCGATTACTTTGCCTTTCCTGAAGCGGTAGCTTTACATCGTGCAGCTCGCAGCAATGGTTTGCATGTCATAACTGCCGTTGCATTAGGGTTTGGAACTACTGTGCTTACATTTGCGCCAGATGGGATGACTATGGAGCAGCTAGCAGGAGTACCGGAGGAGATATCAATAGAGGATCTGAGAGGCACTACATTCCCGCCATCAGGGTATGCTGATCAACTGCCTTCCTATGTTACGATGGAAAATGTGCAGCAATGGCTTATCAATCGTACGATTCCAACCATTAGCGTAGGACAAGCTCTAGGACCAGGCGTTCTAGTATCGCAATTGGTTCTTCATCTGCTTGGCAGAAAACAGCCCTTATTAGTGCCGGATTCTTTCCAGCTCCAATTCGAAGCTTAAGCCGCTTAATCTGCTGGCAACAATAAGCCTTACCTCCAGCCAAGAACCCTAATCGCGTTGGATTAGTGCTTCTTGGCGGCAGGCCAGGCTCAATGGCTACTTTAAGCTAGTCCAGTCAGCTTAGCGCTGTAACTCCATACACTTTCTTGTTTGCTCTCATCATAAGAAACAGGCACGGAAGGCTTTTCCTTCGAATTAACATAGTATTTGCCCGTAACTCCCTCTAGTTCCGGAGAGGTGACCAAGTAGATAGCCGTCTTGGTTCCCTGCTCAGGCGACAGTGCGAATAGTCCAATGACTGGCCGTAGAAACTTAGGAATAGATTTCATTGCGCTTTCTGTTTTGACGAACCCGGGATGTAATGCATTAACCGTCACCCCTGTTCCCTCAAGTCTTCTGACCAATGCATATCCGCTCATTATCATAGCCAGCTTGGATTGTCCGTACATTTTCATAGGTGCAGCCGTTTCTTCTCCCTTGTATGTCTTCATGTTTAATGTCTTCGACATGACCATAGACGAGAAGTTGACGATACGCCCGGATTTGCTTGCAATCAATTTGTCTAACAGCAAATTCGTCAGCAAAAAGCTGCCTAAATGATTAACGGCGATGTTCATTTCAACACCATCTTCATTTAACAGCGATTGCTTATCGGCAAATAATCCCCCGGCGTTGTTAACCAGAACATGAAGCTTATCGAACTTACTATCGAAATCCTGCACCATACTGCGGACTGATTGTTGAGACGCTAGATCGGCAATCATAAGCTCAACAGAATCATTCCCCGATTGACGCTTAATTTCCTTCTGCGCTTCCCGTCCGCTCCGTTCGTTCCGGCATACCATAATGACTGTTGCTCCCAGCTTAGCCAATTCAAGCGAAGCTGCCTTACCCATTCCTTGGTTAGCTCCAGTTACCATACAGACTTTACCCTTCATCATGACCCCTCCATCGCATTTGCTTAATTAGATTAATAAAATCAGCGAATTGCCAGAGCACAGGACTATTCCCCACAGCTGTATGATTCGGCAGCATCGGCAAGCGATCTTAAGCTCGCAACGACGGTATCCCGTGATAACCAATAGTAAACCTCTTGCCCAACCTTCTGGCTTTCGACGATGTCCGCATCCTTCAATATTTTTAAGTGATGAGATATCGCTGGTCTGCTTATTTCGAACTGTGCCGATATTTCTCCTACATTGAAACGCTTAACATTTCCCAATAGAGTTAGGATTTGAAGACGTACCGGATCCCCGAGCGCTGTCAAGAATTTCGTTATGCTTCTAATATCCATAGGGTCGATACCTTGTGGCTTCATCTCTCTCTCCCCCTTGCGAGCGTAATCGGTAAAAGAACTTAAACCTATTTACTTATTACAACATATTCCATATTACTGCCTATGTCAATGACCCGCTCAGAATAATAAATAATCGCTACTCTATCGATGACTTCCTTCTATACGCTCCGGGAGAAACACCATATGTGGCACGGAAAATACGATGAAAATAGGTATAGCTGCCAAAGCCCACGTCGACTGCAATCTGCTCAAGTGACATCAGACTATAATCAAGCAATTGCAGCGCATGGGACAATCTCAATTGCTGGACGTACTGCATCGTGGAAACACCAAAATGAATTTTGAACAAATGCACTGCACGTGATACACTGAGTCCCGCATGACCAGCGATATCCTGAAGCCTAAGAGTGGAAGCCGCATTTTCCTCAATATAATTCCTCATCTTAAGCGCATGAAAAGCAGACAAGGATTGTGCAGAAGGAGCCTCTTCAATAGCGCGATCCAGTAGTAACAGAAGCGAATGGGCAAGCAAGGACATAAGCTCAGGATTCCCGCCGTTTAGTCTTCTATTTTCCATGCTTAATTGATGCCATAACCCTTTAATACGCTCATTCTCTGCAATCTTCGTTCGTGTCGGCCTCCACTTCTGCCCCCACCATTCGTCCATTCCCTCCCCCTTGCACAAAATGAAATAATCGCCGCTAGTTTTCACAGGCTCTCCTGCTGTCCCAATCCTAAGCTCATAGAGATCTCCAGGCTTGAATAATAGTAAATCCCCAGGCATAATGTCGACGATTTCCCCATCTATGAGCACCTGACTTATTCCTTCCATCTGCAATCGGATAATATAGGTATCGAGTCCATTCTTATACTCTTGTCTAAAGGGCTCGTTATGTTTGGAATATGCGCATAAATTAATATTTATTTCCTTAATATACATATTAGGATTCTCCTCCCCTAATTATAGAATAGCCAGATTGTACATGTTTACAATCATATTGTTTCTACAAATTGAGCTCCTGTTCCTTCTATAATAATGACATATATCATTTTGGGAGGTTAACTACGATGAATCACAGGAAAATAAGACTGATTCAGACAAGTCAGAATACAGGCGACCGCCTAACCGAGCAGGCTCCACTGTACTTCCAGAAAGACGAAAAAGGCGTAGAGAATCAACTGCTTCAGGTTTATGACGATTTAACCTATCAGAAAATTGTCGGTTTCGGTGGAGCCATTACAGAAGCTTCAGCAGTTACTGCTGCAAAGCTAGGCGAAGCTAACCAGAAAAAAATTATTGATGCATACTTCGATGCGGACAATGGCATAGGCTATACTCTTTGCCGTACGCATATCAATAGCTGTGATTTCTCACTTGGTAATTACGCATACGTCGAGGAAGAGGACCCTTCTCTCTCGAGCTTTGATATTAGCCGGGATAAGGAAACACTTATTCCTTACATTCAGCAAGCAGCAGCAACTGCCGGAGAAGATTTTCTCTTATACGCTTCTCCTTGGAGCCCGCCCGCATGGATGAAGACAAATGGCGAGATGAACAATGGCGGTAAGCTAAAGCCGGAATACCGCGAAGCATGGGCCCAATATTACGTTAAATTTATTCAGGCATATGAAGCAGAAGGCTTGCCTGTATGGGGATTGACCGTTCAGAACGAAGCAAAAGCTGTACAGATCTGGGATTCCTGTATTTACAGCGCTGAAGAAGAACGTGATTTCGTCCGGGATTATCTTGGGCCTGCACTCGAAGCGGCTGACCTTTCCCGTATTCGTCTCATGATTTGGGATCACAATAAGGAAAGAGTGTATGATCGTGCCAAAACAGCTTTCCTTGACGAGGTAGCGGCTAAATATATTTGGGGAATCGGTTTCCACTGGTACTCCGGAGATCACTTTGAAGCGTTATCCGCTGTTCACGATCGGTTCCCAGATAAGCAGCTTGTCTTTACCGAAGGTTGCCATGAAGGTGGCGTACAGCTAGGATCTTGGAAAAGTGGCGAACGCTACGCTCACGACATCATTGGAAACTTGAACAACTGGATGTCAGGGTGGACCGACTGGAATATCGTGTTGGATGAGCAAGGCGGTCCCAATCACGTTGGAAACTTCTGCGACGCGCCTATCATTGCCGATACCCAAACGGATTCTCTGACTTATCAAAGCTCCTATTACTACATTGGACATTTCAGCAAATATATTCGTCCAGGTGCGGTTAGAATCGGCTACTCTAAATATACGGACAAACTAGAAATAACAGCATTCAAAAATACGGATGGAACTGCAGTCATTGTCGTACTTAATCGTACCGATGAGGAGCTTCCTTATATCGTTAGTAACAACGACGAGCTAGCAGAAGCGGTTATTCCTGCTCACTCGATTCAGACGTTGCTATTCCCTTGCTCTTGAAAGGAGCCCAACCTATGACTCAACATAAATGGACTACACCTGAAATTCGCAAGCGGGCAGAGGAATTACTTGCCCAAATGTCACTGGAAGATAAAGCGGGTCAGATGACTCAATATGATTGGGGATTCAATCCGATTAATCCGGAAACGGGCCTTTCCCAGCGTGATGTTCTTCTAGAGCAAATCTCTGAGGGCAGGGTAGGATCGATTTTCAATATATCCGGAGTCGAAGAAGCTAATCAGCTTCAGAAGCTTGTGTTAGAGAAAACCTCTAGTGCAATTCCGCTACTCATAGGCCGAGATGTTATTCATGGCTATCGAACGGTATTTCCGATTACGCTTGGACAAGCTTCGGCATGGAACCCAGAGCTTGCTAGACAGACTGCCGCTGCGGCTTCACGTGAGGCACATGCTGACGGTGTATCTTGGGTATTCGCACCCATGATCGATGTAACTCGTGATCCCCGTTGGGGCAGAATCGCCGAAAGTCTCGGTGAAGATCCTTATCTGACAACGGAATATGCTAAGGCTTGGGTGGAAGGTGCTCAGACAAATGACGGTCCTGGTCTAGCTGTAGCCAGCTGTCCTAAGCATTTCGCAGGCTATGGATTAACTGAAGCTGGTCGGGATTACAACACGGTTGATCTATCCGATCGCGTGCTGCGCGAAGTGATATTGCCTCCTTTCAAGGAAGCAGTGGAGTCTGGAGCGCTTAGCATTATGGCTTCATTTAATGAGATTAATGGTATACCGGTCTGTGCCAACCGTTATTTGCTTACAACGATTTTACGCGAAGAGTGGGGTTTCGAAGGTATTGCCGTCAGTGATTACAATTCCATTCAGGAGCTAATCGTTCATGGTGTTGCTGCTGATGAAGAAGAGGCCTGTTTAATTAGTATCAAAGCCGGACTCGACATGGACATGTCTTCAGGCATCTATATTCGTTATCTTCCTAAGCTAGTGCGCGAGGGTAAAATTTCTGAACAGCTCGTCGACCAAGCAGTACTGCGGATACTAGCTGTTAAGCTGAAGCTCGGATTATTCGAGCATCCGTTCATAGAGGCTAGCGATTATGTGACAACTGGAGCCCTTCCTGAAGCACATCTGGCTCTTGCAAGACAATCAGCTAGGGAATCGATCGTATTGCTACGCAATGAACGTAATCTGTTGCCACTGAATAAAGCAGCCTTGTCTCTCGCTGTCATTGGTCCGTTAGCCGATAGCCGTCAAGATCCGCTCGGGTGCTGGGCAGCCGATGGTCGTCCTGATGATGTTGTCACTGTACTGGATGGCATAAAGAGTGCAGTTGGTGCTAACACAACTATCCATTATGCTGCGGGCTGCGACCTGACTTCTCAATCAGAAGCTGGCTTTGCCGAGGCACTAGATGCCATTCATAAATCAGATATCGTCGTTATGGCGCTTGGAGAAACCTTCGAGATGAGTGGCGAGGCTCGCTGCAGAACCGATCTCGATCTGCCAGGCGGTCAACGCAAGCTTGTTGAAGCCGCTGCTGCGCTAGGTAAACCAATAGTAGTCTTGCTATTAAGTGGCCGTCCTTTGACTATTCCTTGGCTGCTTGAGAAAGCGGACTCCATCGTCCAGACTTGGCATCTCGGTGTGCAAAGTGGTCACGCGATTGCCGATATTCTGTTCGGTGATTACAATCCAAGTGGACGTTTGACAGCCACTTTCCCGCAAAATGTCGGTCAAATTCCGATTTATTACTACCGTAAGAAAACAGGGCGTCCTCCAGGAGGAATCTACACCTCCTACTATATTGACAGTACTACCGAGCCTCTGTATCCGTTCGGCTATGGTCTCAGCTACACCTCGTTCAAATATGAGTCCATTGCTTGCAAGGAAAATCAGATTAGCAAGGATGATTCATTACATGTCTCTATCGATGTAACTAACACGGGCAGTCTCTCAGGAGAAGAAGTCGTCCAATGCTACATCCGTGACGAAAGCGCGAGCGTTACGCAGCCGCTTAAGAAGCTGATCGCCTTCCGTAAAATCAAGCTCAACCCTGGCGAGACGGCTACTGTTGAATTCCAAATTAAGTCTTCCTCACTTGCCATTATTGACGCTGACATGAATTTGACTGTCGAGCCTGGATATTTCACTCTCTGGGTCGGACCGAATTCCTCTGAAGGTGAATCCTTGCGCTTTAATGTTGTAGATTAATTAATAAAACCAGAAGAAGAGCACATGTCCCTCATAGAGGCCAGTGCTCTTCTTCTGGTTTAAAATATTGTATCCATAGAACAATTAGTCCAAGAAAAATTGAATAGTACGATCAGTTACGCCAGGCAAATGCTCGTGGCCGAAATCCGGATATACGACCAACTGCTTCGGAGCTGTCATCTTATTATATGCCGCGAACTGTGTGGATGGCGGGCATACCGTATCCATAAGGCCAACGAAAAACAAAACATCTCCGCGAATTCGATTAGCTAGAAATTGCAGATCGATATAACCGAGCTTCTCGAAAATTTCGTCCTCACGCTCGTGTAAAGGATCGAATTGACGGAAATAAGTACGCAGCTCCGCATAAGCATCCTTCGCTAGATCCATCTGCCACGTTCGTTTATAATCGCACAGGAACGGAAATACAGGTGCTAGCTTCTTTATTCTTGGCTCCAGTGCCGCGCAAGCAATCGTAAGTGCACCGCCCTGCGAGCCACCAACCGCATAGACGCGCTCCGGATCGACTTCCGGCAATTCAAGAGCAATACCGGCCAGTTGTGCCGTGTCTAGATAAATATGGCGGAATAATAGATTGTCTGGATGATCATCCAAGCCGCGAATAATGTGTCCATTTAACGTATTCCCTTTAACACCGCCGGTATCCTCAGATAAGCCGCCTTGACCTCGAGCATCCAAAGCAAGCACCGAGTAGCCTAGAGATGCATAAGCCAACTTGTCACACCAGTCTCCCGCATTCCCTGAATAGCCATGGAACTGCACAACAGCCGGATGTGGCTCAGATACATTTTTCGGACGTACATACATAGCATGAATGCGAGCTCCACGAACTCCGGTAAAATAGAGATCAAAGCAATCAGCTTGAGGGGTTTGAAATTTGCTAGGCACAAGCTCAACATTAGCATCAACCGCACGCATCTCCGCGATTGCCCGATCCCAATAGGCATCAAAATCCGCAGGACGGGGATTAACTCCTTGGTAAACTTTAAGCTCTTCTAGAGGCATATCAATTAGCGGCATTAAGAACATCCTTTCAATTCTTATGAATAATGGAAAACTAATCCTCATCTTACCATATTGTAAAGCGCATACATAACCATTTTGAGCACTTAGCGACTCTAAAATTGCGACTATCCTTTTCTATTTTTTCATAACCAGCCCTCGCTATCCATTAAAGATTTGATTTGAGAAATGTGATGCTGATTATGCCAAACAAACCTTTGGAGCGCAGTATCTAGCGTAATTGTACCTAACACTTGAGTTCTTAATCCTCTATTAAACTCATCTGGTGCCAATCCATTAAGTAAAATCAGCAGCCTTCTATGGAGCACCTCAAGAAGTAAAATTGACTCCTCTACTGGAATTTCCTTGTAATCGATTAGCTCTGCCCATAAATCTTCCCGATAAGAGTTCCCCAAAGGCTCAAACTCGGTTAGTGCCCTCTTGAATCGTAAGTACGCGTTCATATCGTTATCAGCCAAGTGATGCACGATTTGCTGAATGGTCCAGCCGTTAGGACGATAGGGAATCTGGAGCTGGTCAGGTGTAAGGTTCTCCACAAGACTTTTAAGAGTTAATGTAATATTAGGGATTTGACTTATAACGTAGCTTCTATCTTCATCAGTTGGATTTAGATTTGGTTCGAATTGACCGATTGGAAAACGTATTTCATCCACTATTAATCAGCCTCCTGGAAAATAATCAGTTCTTATCTACTTCGTATTCAATAAGCCAGCAGTCTCGGTATTCTCCTTCGTGCCACTCGTTCTTTTCTAGATATTTCTTCTTTATAAATCCATTCTTTTCATAAACACGCAGAGCTCTTGTATTCCAAGCTTGAGGATCCATTACTATTTTATTGGCTGACTTTTCATTAATAAGGTACCTAACTGCTAAATGAATTAAACGCGAACCAATTCCTTGGTTCCAATATTCAGTTTCGCCTATGAATTGATCCATTCCATAGATTTTACCTGTAAACTCTTTGTACTCATATTTTTCAATTTCTTCTTCGTCTATTTCATAGAACTGAATATAGCCAATCTCAGTTGATTTATATAGCACTATGCACTGCGTTATTTCTTCCACATCTTCATAAAAATGTTCCTTAACTAAGCCCATATCGTGTGGACGATCACGGCCTTCATAGTATTCCAGCACAGTGGGATCAGACAACCATTTAACGAGTAAATCTGCATCTTCAGATTCGAGTGTTCTAATACTAATTTCATTTTCTTGAAATAGAATCATATATTTTCATCTCCTAAAAATTTGTAGTATAAAGAAGAAAAAATCCCTAGAATGCCATGGGATTTCATCTGTATATCTATTTATAATGACATTCATTTTATTGATTCGTAATAATCAGCAAAAACTTCCGAGAAAACCTCCGCGGTAAGCAAGCTCTCTTCTAGCGTATTGTTCACGCCCCCGAACTCCATTAGTAAGCTGCCTGAAGAGATGGATTGGTTATACTCTCCATTCCCTTGATGAGCACTTTTGGAAAGCACACCACGGGACAATCCTGGATATTTCTTGTTTAGCCTTTTGTTTAATTCCTCGGCCAATTTTTTGTTTGCTGCATAATTAGGATGAGCTGTTCCGATGACGAACAAAATTCGTGCATACGATTTACCTTTAATTGTCGCTGTTGTAGTTTTACGTGCAACATTGGCATCGCGATGAATATCAAAGAAATAAGCCAAAGATGGATAAGCTTCTATCGCTTTGTAGACGCTTTTACGAGACTCAGCGTATGAGCGGGAGTAGCCTAAATTTTGCTCTTTCAGCTTTTGGGCATAATCGTCTTCTCCAACTAATGTCTGGATTCCTCTTTTTTGTAGAGCCTCTCCCACACGCTTGCCTACCATCGTAATGTTCACTGTAGGATCGTCGAAGGAAGTCCCTTTCGTATTGCGAGCAACATTTTTCCATGATTCTCGATTATGAGTATGATAGATGAAAACCTTTTTTGTCGATTCTTTTTGATCAAGATTTGTTTTTACCACCCAACTGGCAACGTACGCAGCATCACCACTCGGGAGCGCCACTTGATACCAATCTCCTTCAGTACTCACGATTTGAAAAGTATCTCCAGCCCTAGCCTTGCTCAAAATACTAAAATCAAGCCCCGGACCGCTCCGTAGATTGGTATTCTCTACAATGTTAACGAATGGGATAGGCGGCACATCAACTTTTACAACCCAACTAGCAACATATGCGGTATCGCCGCTCGCAAGCGTGACTTGATGCCACTCTCCCTCAAATCCGACGACGGGAAATGAATCTCCTGGCTTTGCCTTGCCTACAATATCATACTCAAGCCCTGGACCACTTCGTAGGTTTGTAACTTCTACAATATTAACAACGGCATTCGCAGGAATAGAAGCTTTTAGATTAATCTGCTCGCTCTCCACACTAGTCTCTACTGTAGGCGGCGAATCAGATAAAGGAACTGCATACGCTGGATCGTACGCAACGAATAGTAACATCGCTAGAGCGGCTCCGCTCAGTATTGTTTTACGTATAAACAAAGCTGCTCTCTCCCATGTCCATAGTATTTCATAAAACAATATTCGACATGGTCTGAGGAAAAACCTTCTATATTACCCGTAAATCATTACTTTGTAACACCTGATTAACCATAACCTAGATTCATATTCTAGCAATTTTCTCGTTGCTCGAAAATTTCGTGCAGCTCCTCCAATCGCGCCCTATCATAACCTTGTTGCTAGAAACTACAGCTTTTTCAATTCTAAAATTTCTGAGTGTCTAGCTTTTGACTTACGACAATCACATTAAATTTGTAATTTCAAAGGGAGTTTAATTGGGTAGATTGGATGTGGAGTAGATACAGGGGTTAGCAACGAATTGGAAGGGTCCATAGGCGCTAGCCTATGGAGACCGCTTCATGCTTCAGCTTGGGGCAGGTTGGGCAATAATCATTCGGTTCATCCGAGGCCTGATAATAATAACAGCAGGTTTTGCGGATGCGAATGGGCTCGTTCGAAGCGCTAGTGAGGACTTTTGGGCTATCAAATTTGGCAATAGGATTCTTGGCTTCTCCGAAAAGGTGACCCGGCGCTGCCGAGCGGAGATAATCATAGTCCGCTTGTACCTGAGCTTTAAGCTCCGCGTTAGCTCCTTCCAAAAATTTATTCTCGTAAAGCCAGTACACGTAGATCGCTGTATTTTCCCATAGGACTGAGATCGAGATGGAAGCAGATTTGGACAGAGCACGCCAGGCCTTCGACAGATTATCGGCAAATACGTTGCGAATGACCTGGTCTCGCCATTCATTCCGCCCCCTCTCCTCTGGCCTTGTGACTTGCCAGTCGGTCAAGCGGACTTTCGGCAGCCAGGCTTGACCTTGATGATGCGATTCAACATGACAATTTCCAATGGAATAGTCTAGGCTTTTGTCATATCGGCTCATCGCAAATAGGCTGGATGAAATGATCAAGAAGCTATACCTCTTGGCAAAAAGTGAGGCATTTGCAACGTTGGACGTAGCTTCGAATATACTCGCAACCTTGTCCAGATACGCCAAACTTTTGTCTTTATCCAGCAGATCAGTCGTCGGTATGGAGTACCATCTGTCCGCCGACGGTGCTAACGCCAATCGATGATCTTTCACTAACTCATCGATTTCCTCAGGTGTATATTCAAACGGCATCGCTTTCCCTCGTTTGCTCAGATTGTCCTTCCCTTGCCATGCGGCACGCACATCGGCGTTCCGTACAGAGGGTCTTTAATGACGCTTGCCTTCATGCGGAAGACGGCTTCAATCATGCCCGTAGTCACGATCTCCTCCGGAGAGCCTTCAACATAAACCTGTTGATCTTGAATGGCCACGATATGATGCGCATAACGGCAAGCTAGATTAATATCATGAAGCACCATAACTATCGTTCGACCCTCGCTAACGTTAAACGAGTACAGCAAATCGAGCACTTCAATCTGGTGCGTCAAATCCAAATACGTCGTCGGTTCATCGAGTAGCATGATGTCCGTTCCTTGCGCCAATACCATCGCAATCCACGCGCGTTGCCGCTGTCCGCCAGACAAAGAATCAACCGTCCGCTCAGCAAGCTCAGTCAACCCTGTCGTCTTCAATGCTCGGTTTACGTGCATCTCGTCTTCCTTCGACCACTGCTGCAACCAGCTCTGATACGGATATCTTCCTTGCTTGACGAGTTGAAGGACAGTCAGTCCTTCCGGTGCCGTAGGACCTTGAGGCAGCAGCGCCATCCGTTTGGCGACTTCCTTCGTCGGTAGCGTAGCGATACTCTGCCCCTCAATCAACACGTTGCCCTTATGCGGCTTGAGCAATCGGGCCATCGTACGGAGCAACGTAGATTTACCACAGCCGTTGCTCCCGATCAACACTGTCACTTTTCCTTTGGCAATAGACAGTTGCAAATCTTGAAATATAAATTGATCCCCGTAGCTTATCGACAAGTCGTGAGTTTCCAGAGCGTGCAATCAGTTCATCTCCTTTATTTACCATAAATTCTAATCACTTCAGAAAGTGATGTCAATGATATTGATAATTATTATCAATAAATGATTGTAAATGGTTGCACTTTCCACTAATATATTCTAGAAAGTCAACAATCCAATGATGAGGAAGCATAGGAGGAACTTTACTTGAAACGATCTTACACATTCGCTCTCGCGATAGCACTGTGCCTGACAACGGCCTGCAGCTCTTCACCGTCATCGAACCGATACATAGAGGCCGAGCGGCCGAGCGAATCTAGCCAAGTGACAAGCGAACAAATCCAGAGCGAGCAACCAGTCCCGTCGGAACAACAACAGCAGTTGGAGGGGTCTTCTAGTCCGATCCAAGAGAAACAGACGCCAGCAATCGAGACAAAAACAGAGGAACAACCCCCTGCGCAACCGAGCAAGTCTCCCAAAAAGCAAACCAAATCAGAAAAGGCTCAAGAGGCAAAGAAGGAAAATGCGTCCGTGGCTAAAGCGGTCACAGATTCCATTATGAATAACGACGAGGTTAAAGAATCTAAGAAGGACCCTAAAGCTGAACAATTAAAAGCTTCTATCGAGCAAAGCCGTGGACTAATCAAGGACTTGAAGCAGCATGCCGAAAATGACGATGCAGCGAAAACTACGGAAGTCTCCTCTCAACTCACACAAGGGTGGAACGACATAAAAGCAGCAGTAACAACATCCTATCCGGATATGGTCGATTTTCTGCAAGAAAAGATCGACAAGCTGAGCGACCTTCAAGCTGCTGATACGATCGATATGAAGGCAATAATTTCAGTCGACTATGAGCTCTACCAAGCATTTCGTCAATTAGCGAACAAAGCCGGCATTTAACTTCGCATGGTTATTATGGAAAATTATTCTTGACAAGCGGAATAATCCTAATCTATTGTTTATATTAATGACAATGATAATCATTATCATAAACATTTCGAGAGGTGGATTCCTGTTCCCTATGATTAAGCCAAAGCTCCGCATATTTGCCTTATGCCTTTCCTTCCTCCTTGCCGTCGTTTCCGTACCATTCGTCGCTACTGCGGCCGACACGCCGATTAAAGTCGTGCTCGACGGCAATCCGCTCAGCTTCGACGTCCAGCCACAAATCATTAAAGGCACCATTATGGTTCCTTACAGCGCAATCACTTCCAAATTCGGCGCTACTTTAAGCGTAGATTCGAACACGAAGAAGCTAACAGTCACAAGAGGTAAAACGGTCGTTCAATTGACGATTGACAGCAATCAAGCAACCGTAAACGGCCAAGCCATTAAAATTCCCGTAAACGTCGTCGAAAAGAACGGCCGCACGCTAGTACCGCTTCGCTTCCTCGGTGAAGCATTCGGCTTATGGGTGAATTGGAATGCCAGCACCCGCACAGCAAACATCGAAACACAACGCACGATCAAGCACGCAATGGGCGAAACGACGCTCACTTCCGTTCCGAAGCGTGTCGTCGTCCTATTTAACGGTATGGTGGACATTTCGTTGACGTTGGGAGTCAAACCCGTAGGTGCAATCGAATCGTGGGTTCAAGCTCCGTGGTATCACTATCTTCGAGCAGACATGGCAGGCGTAAAAAGCCTCGGTAGCGAGCTTCAACCGAACATTGAAGCAATCGTCGCCTTGAAGCCGGACCTGATTATTGGAGTGAAGTTCCGCCACGAGAAAATATATGGTCAGTTGTCCAAAATCGCTCCTACTGTGTACGTTGATCAGCTTTTCGAGTGGAAAGCCAACATGGACTTAGTCTCCAAGGCACTTAACAAAGAAGACAAAGCAGCGGCTTTCATGGCCAATTGGAACAAACGAGTAGCAGACTTTAAGGCGGCAATTGCCGACAGGAATTCCGAAGTGTCTATTGTCCGCTTCCATGACGACAATTCCGCCCGCGTCTACATATCTGGATTCGCAGGCTCTATTCTGAAGGAGCTCGGTCTGAATCGTCCAAAAGCGCAGCAGTCACCGGATAAAGTGTTCATCGACTTAGATTCGCAGGAACAAATTCCACTCATTGACGGTGATATCATATTTGATATTACATCCAGTAACAATGGCGGAGATGAGTTCAAGACCCAGACAGAGTGGCAGAAGAATCCACTCTGGAGCAATCTTAAAGCTATTAAGAACGGTAAGTACTATAAGGTAAACGACATCACATGGAATATGTCCGGCGGTGCAACCGCGGCGAAAATGATGCTCGACGACCTGTTCTTCTACTTCGACATTTAACAAATGAATAACGATCACGACGCGAGGAAGAATGGGCTATTTCCGCCTATTCTTCCTCGCTGTCATGGGAATGGAGCAGCGATCATGGAAAGGTTGTTTTCCGGAAACCTGGCTAAGGGATCCGGTCTTGCGTTCGGCTTCCTCATCTTGATCGTGTGCGTATACGCCAGCATGGCATACGGAGCAACGCCGATCAATTGGACCGACGTGTACCATTCTTTTACGCAGTACGATGTGACTTCAAACGCACAAATTATCGTGCAGACTTCGCGTATGCCGAGAGCATTTACCGCAGCAGTTATCGGAGCAAGTCTGGCCATTGCTGGCTCGCTGATCCAAGGAATGACAAGAAACCCACTTGCCGATCCTAACGTGCTCGGAATAAACTACGGTGCTTCGTTCATGATCGTGTTCGCCGCGTCGCAGTTATCCATCTCCTCGTTGCCGGTACTAACGGGCGTATCCTTTGCTGGTGCCGCATTAGCTGCAATCGCGGTTTACATGCTCGGATCTTTAGGTCGGGATGGCTTAACTCCCCTTAAGATTATTTTGGCGGGAGCCGCATTGAGTGCCCTCTTCTCTTCATTCACGCAGGGAATGCTCGTACTAGACGAAAAGGGCTTGAGCGAGGTGATATTCTGGCTGACTGGATCGGTCGCAGGTAGATCCGTTGAAATGCTCAAAGCCGTGCTACCATTTATGGCCGCGGGATGGATCGGCGCGCTCTGGATTGCCAGACATATGAACGTATTAACGATGGGCGAAGATACGGCGCAAGGGCTCGGGCAACGGACAGTGTTCGTAAAGCTGACAGCTGGTCTAATCATCGTCACGCTGGCTGGTAGCTCTGTTGCGGTTGCAGGTCCAGTCGGCTTCATCGCATTAATTGTGCCTACAATAGCCCGGTTGTTCTCCGGCAATGACTACCGCTGGATCATTCCTTATAGTGCGGTGCTTGGCGCCATTCTCGTTCTCGTGGCGGATATTGCAGCGCGTTTCGTCATCCAACCAGAAGAGCTGCCCGTCGGCATTATGACCGCAATCATTGGCATTCCGGCCTTCATCGCGATCGCCAGAAAGGGGATCGTTGCGAAGTGAAAACCCATATGCACGTTCGATTCGAGAAAATCCCTGTCTCATTTTTCATTCATAAGAAAACATTGAAGCTGACGATCGCGCTTATTGTTGCATCCGTTGTCCTTTTCCTGGTTAGCGCGTCGCTCGGCGATATGCGCATTCATCCTTTGGACGTTATCCGCGCCATGTTCGGGAACGGTACCGATGAGCAGCGACTCGTCGTTCATACTCTTCGCCTTCCTCGAATTGTAGCCGCTTTTCTCGTCGGAGCAGCGCTGGCGGTCGCAGGATCAATCTTGCAAGGAATCATCCGCAACCCACTGGCTTCCCCTGACATTATTGGCATTACGAGCGGTGCTTCCCTTGCTGCGGTTGCATTCATCAGCTATTTGTCAGGGACAGTGAGCATCGTCTGGTTGCCAGTTGCCGCAATCACGGGTGCAGGCATCACATCTATTCTTATCTATCTGCTCGCTTGGAAAAAAGGCGTGACAGCGATCCGACTCGTGCTCGTCGGGATCGGTATTAACTTTCTGCTTGGTTCGATCACCAAAGTAATACTCGTCAAAAACCCAATCTTTACATCGTCGCAGGCCTATGTATGGCTGACGGGTACGGTATACGGCACCGATTGGAGCATCGTAGCGATGATCTTGCCTTGGGTAGCTATCTTTATTCCAATTGCGTTCGTATTCGCCAGGAATGTGAACGTGCTTCAGCTCGGAGACGATATCGCGTCAAGTGCGGGAAGCTCCGTCCAGCGGCAACGCTTCACGCTGCTAATGATCAGCGTCGCCTTGGCAGGAGCCGCAGTATCGGTTGGCGGAGCCATATCGTTCATTGGACTCATCACACCACATATGACACGCAAGCTCGTCGGCCCTTCGTTCGGCGGCATGCTTCCGGTATCGGCCTTAATCGGTGGATTAATCGTCGTCGCGGCGGACACCGTAGCGCGAACGGCATTTTTGCCTTACGACATCCCAGTCGGTGTGTTCACCGCTGGCATCGGCGCCCCTTTCTTCATCTATCTGCTGTATCGCAACCGTAATTCATAATTCCGCGGGGGCTCTTAGTAGCCCTCAGTGCGTTATTTCGACGGGGACGAGCTTTTGCGACGATCTTAGTAGCCCTCAGTGCGTTATTTCGACGGGAACGAGCTTTTGCGACGACCTTAGTAGCACTCAGTGCGTTATTTCGACGGGAACGAGCTTTTGCGACGATCTTAGTAGCCCTCAGTGCGTTATTTCGACGGGGACGAGCTTTTGCGACGATCTTAGTAGCCCTCAGTGCGTTATTTCGACGGGGACGAGTATTTGTGACGATCTTAGTAGCCCTCAGTGCGTTATTTCGACGGGGACGAGCTTTTCCGACGATCTTAGTAGCCCTCAGTGCGTTATTTCGACGGGAACGAGTATTTGCTGACGATCTTAGTAGCCCTCAGTGCGTTATCCCACCAAAAGTGACCGAACTGGCGCCCACCTTACAGTAGCCCACAGGTCCCCCGGGGGCTTATTACCGTTTTCACATCGAATTACTTGAATGTAGCTCTCGCTCTATATAACGTCTAATCTCTTCTACGTCATCCATATTCAAGACGTTTGCCGACATGCCCCGCAGGAACTCTCTATCATAGCGTCCCAGCAAATTCCTCATTGGCTGCACCACTGCTCCGCCAACACTGAATTCATCTAAACCCATGCCAAGCAGCAATGGTGCCGCCAACGGATGAGCCGCCATCTCACCACACATACCTACTCTCTTGCCCTTCTCGTGTGCTGCTGTAATAATATGGTCTATTAAACTTATAACAGCCGGCTGTAAAGGGTCATTCAATTCATTCACATGAGTCGTCATTCTGCTCGCAGCCATTGTGTATTGGATCAGATCATTCGTTCCAATGCTGAAGAAGTCAACCTCGTCTGCTAACCGATTTACCATCAGCGCCGCCGCCGGAACTTCGATCATCATCCCGATTTCCATCGCCTCGTTAAAGGCGATACCTTCTTTCTTCAGCTCGGACTTCATAACTTCCACTTGGACAATTGCCCGTCTCCACTCGTTAAGCGTTGAGATCATCGGAAACAGTAGCTTTACGTTGCCGAAGTGACTTGCTCTCAACACAGCACGAAGCTGCGTTCTGAACAAATCTAAGCGATTCAAGGAAATACGAATACCACGATGGCCGAGGAAAGGATTGTCCTCCTTATCTAGCCTTAATGAAGGAAGCTGTTTATCTCCTCCCACATCCATCGTGCGAATCACAATTGGTGCCCCCTTATCAAAGGTAGTGATAACCGCTCTATAGGCTTCGAATTGTTCATCCTCTGTAGGAAAATCCTCCCTACCTAAAAATAGAAATTCCGTGCGAAATAAACCTACTCCTTCAGCACCGTTCATTCTCGCTGCTTGCGCCTCTGTCAGCGAACCAATGTTGGAGCCGATGATCGGAAGTGAATTTACTTTTTTTTCTACCGTTGTAAGACAGCCGTAGTCCTCTGTTGCTCTGCTTTGCTTATCCTTTTCTATGTAGTGCTTATATTCATTAGACAGCATTTTATGCGTACCTGTCGTTAATGTGCCGTTCGTCCCATTTAACAGCAGCCATTGCCCATCTTGAATACTAAGCAGTTTACCTCCCATTCCAACAACAGCAGGTATTCCCATCGAACGAGTAATAATAGCCGCATGCGAAGTCGCCCCCCCTGTAGCTGTTACAAGGCCCGCTACCGCCTTTGGATGAAGCCGCACTGCTTCTGAGGGGGTAAGATCCTCACAAATTAAGATCAATCCCTCTTTGTCTACAATGGCTTCCAAAGGCTCACTTTCTCCCCGTAGCTCCCGAACGATTCTTCGACATACATCTTCGATATCCATCGCTCTTTCTTCTAGGTATTCATCCCCTAGACGTTGGATCCCTTTCATGATTTCCTTCGTCGTTTCTTCGATCGCGGTCTGAGCTGTATACAATAAGCGTTCGATTTTATCTCTGGAGACAGCGATCAATGCATCGTCCTTCAAGAGAAGCAGCTGTACTTCTAAGATTTCAGCTTCATCACTCCGTGCTTCAGCTAACAACCGCAACCGAATTTCATTTAAGTCATTGTAGGCATGCTCGACCGCCATGTCGAAATGTCTCAGCTCAGAAGGGACCAATGATGGCTTAATCGTCGTCGTTTCCTGCGGCAGCCTTACTGCAGTCCGAATAGTAAATGCCTGACCAAATGCAACTCCCTCGGATGCTGTTATCCCTTTCATCTGCATGCTTCTGACCTCCAAGGGAATTTATGCACCTCTCCATTACCTCTACCCATTGTTTAACAATTGAATTTAATGATTGGAGCTTAATATAACACCAATGGCCTCTATCGCAAGCTCACATTGGTCTCCTTCAGCTACAACAGTAATCTCGTCCCCACACTTCGCACCGATTGAGATCATCATGACTAGACTTTTCGCGTTGAACCGTTTACCCTCCTTCACCAAATGGATTTCGCAAGGATATCCAGCAGCTGCATTGACGATTTTACCTGCGGGGCGTGCATGAATGCCCGTCGAGTTCATAACCGTGTAGGTTCTCTGCAAACAAATGCACTCCTATAATATTGATTTAATCTGGTCCTTCAGCTTCTCCGCTTCCATACCGAAGATTGCCTGAATGGAACCTTTACCTAAGCGAATGACCCCTGCTGCTCCCAAGGCTTTCAGCCTCCAGTCATCCACGAGATTTTCGTTATGTACAATTAGCCGCAGACGCGTGATGCAGGCATCAATACTTTTAATGTTGTCTACCCCTCCAAGCGCCTCCGCAACCAGTTGGGCGTTATTTGCCTGTTTATCAGCTCGTTCAGTGGCTGTTTTCTCTTGCTTCCCATTCTCCTGCTCTCGACCCGGAGTCATTAGATTAAATTTTACGATCATAGTCCGAAAAAGGAAATAATAAACAACAGCAAATAACAATCCCAGCGGGATGATTAGTAGTGGCTTCGTAGCTAAGGGGTAATTAATGGCGTAATCGATGAATCCTGCTGAGAAACCAAAGCCGTGCTTAATTCCTATTTCAGCAACAATAAACGCGCTTAGGCCCGTAAGGATAGCATGTGCAACATACAATATAGGAGCCACAAACATAAAGGCGAATTCAAGCGGCTCAGTAATACCTGTCAGGAATGAAGCCAACGCTGCACTTAGAAATATAGATGAGATCAGCTTTCTTTTTTCTCGTTTGGCTGTATGTACGATGGCCAGTGCAGCTGCCGGTAGCGCAAACATCATAATCGGGAAAAAACCGGTCATAAACAGACCTGCATCGGGGTCTCCCGCAAAGAACCGATTGATATCCCCTCGATAAACTTGGCCAGAAACATCAGTAAAGGTGCCAATCTGGAACCATGCAATGCTATTCAGCACATGATGCAAGCCAAATGGGATGAGTAGCCTGTTAGCAATCGTATAGATTAAAGCACCAATCCCGCCTAAGCCAGTAACCCATTGTCCGAAATCATTCAGAACAACCTGGATAGGACCCCATATCAAGCCTAGGCCAACAGAAATGAACACCATCGAGAATGAGGTGATGATGGGAACGAACCTTTTGCCTGAGAAAAAACCAAGCCAATCTGGAAGCTTTATCTGATAATATTTCTTATAGAAGAATGAGGCGACAATACCTGCTATAATGCCCCCCATCACACCCATATTTTGTTTCGCATCCAATACCGACCAGTTCGAAAAAACGGTAGAGACTTCAACAAACACATAATTTAATATTAGGTGAGCAATAACAGCAGCTAGCGCCGCAACCGCATCTCCTCCGACACCTATCCCGATACTGATCGCAAAAATGAGCGGAAGATTGTCAAAGATCGCAGACCCTCCAGCATCTAGGAATGGAGCAATGAAGTCATTTAACCATCTACCGAACTCTCCGAAGTGGAAGTCATTCTCGTAATCAATTTTGCCGAACCGGAGCAGGATAGAAGCCGCTGGTAGAACAGCAACGGGTAACATAAGGGATCTTCCGATTTTTTGCAGGAAAGCGAACATACTTGAATCTCTCCTCCGCTCAACTGACTTATTTCAGTACAATGCGGAATACATCGGGCTCCGCCATGTGAACCTCGCGATACTCGCATTCTACGTAATCGATAAGTCTCTCTCCGATGGCAGTAATAAGAACAAAAGCTGGATAACCCGCCTTACGGATGTTGTGGAGATCAAATTTCATAATAACCTGTCCTTCCAAAAGGGTGTCGCCAGCTTTCACCAGCACGAGGAAGCCTTCACCCTTCAGATCGACAGTGTCAATTCCAATATGAATCAGAAACTGCAAGCCAGTTGAGTGCTCGATCACTAAGGCATGCTTCGTATCGATAACATGGGTCACTTTACCAGAAATGGGCGCAACGACATACCCATCCGATGGATCAATGGCCACCCCTTCTCCCATGAACCCACGTGAGAAAACTTCATCCTTCACCTCACGGAGCGGAATTAACCGTCCTGAAACAGGTGCCGCTACAGCAACAGAGTGGGACACTCCGAGCATGCGACTAAGCCTTTTTTGGAACATCCGATTCACCCCTCACTCTCTTTCAGTTGATAACTTAACCTGAAACAGGCGGTGCAAATGGATAGCCATATATCCGATTTCGTCATCCGAGATTGCAACGTCCAATTCTTCTTTAATCAACTCTGCTATTTCTGTGGCAAGAGCAAATAATTGGGGATGATGCACCTTTATTTCCGCTGCCAATGGATTACTAACATGGTGACCCAATAATAGCCGTTCAAACGCCCCACGAAGATGCGTAATTAGCCTCACATATTCGCTGCCCTTCCGCGGCAGACAAGATCCTCTTCTCTGTTCGATATGCTCAACGATGCGATTTAGCAGTCCCGTCATCCTCACCAGCTGTCCAACCGATACCTTTCCCAGACAGGAATGAACATGAAGCGCAAGAAAACCGACTTCATCTTCAGGAACGGAAATACCGAATCGCTCACTGATAATAGCAGCGGCCCTAGAAGCAATCTCATATTCTAACGGGAAGCTCATCTGGGTCTCATGAAGAAATGGGTTATTGATTTCCATCCCATTCTTCAATCTGTACAAGGCAAATTGAATGTGGTTAGGCAGCGCAAAATAAACCTTAGGCTGTACAGGAGTACCCATCTGTTCCTTGACGTTCTCTATTATCTGCTCAGAAATCTGTATAACCTCTGGATCTATGTTCTCGATCAGCTCTTGAAACTGGCTGATGGGATGCTCCTCATCCAATCGGTAGCGCTTCTCAATCCGAGGATCTTCGATACTGATCCAATCGCTCCCTTTGGAGGCAAACCCAATACCTTTGCCAAACAGAACGTACTCCTTGGATGTGGTGGGATCAAGAGTTAGAACGACATTATTACCAACCACACGATCAATTTGCAGTAACCCTTTCCTGGTCAAACCCATCCCTCCTGAAGAGTATAAATTCTACATAGCCCTTTGTTAAATGCCATGTTCCAGTGGGTTAAAAGAAGAAAAGCCGAAAATACCGACTAAATCGCAGTCGAGTATCCCCGGCTCATGCCTAGTAAACTAGTAACACGCCTTATTATTAAATATATGATATTCTAAATTGCATAATCCTGTCAATGTAATCGCTTACCAACCGTATTAAATTTGAGTTTGTTTGTTATTGACATCTTTATTTGCACGATGTATGCTGATCTCAGCCAAATAGGTAAGGCAACATAACGTGTAACCGCAAGGGCATGAGTTATGTAAGCAGTTATTATGCTTACACAACTCATGCCCTTTTTGCGTTGTTCACGATAGGGGATCTTACTTGACAGGCAATAGAGATTGAAAAGGAGATCATGAACGATGACTATGAAAAAAACGTTAGTGTACGGAATGGTATTCGTATTGTTGATGTCGCTTATGGCTTGCGGCAGCAACAACAAAAAATCAGAGGAGTCTTCACCACCTGCGACCACGAGCGTCACTCCGTCTGCTGAGCCAAGTGATTCTGTTGTGGAGAAAACTGGCCTGACCGGTGAGTTTGAAATTCAATACTTCGTTGGTGGATATGGCGATGCTTGGTGGAAAGAAGTTATAGCGGCATTCCAGAAGGCCAACCCTGAGCTTAAGATCAAGGAATCTGCTGGCCCTAAGATCAATGAGCAAATGAAGCCTCGTTGGATTCAAGGCACTCCTCCGGATGTCGTATACATCGATGGTGCGGGATCTAATGAACGTCAAATGATTGACGACGGACAGCTGCTCGACCTTACTGAATTTCTGAAGACGACAACTAACGTTGATGGCGATAAATTGACAGACATCCTCATTGCGCAGCCAACTGCTTATGAAGGTGGCAAGAACTTCACGCTTCCACTTGTATTCGGTTCATGGGGTATTTTCTACGATAAGGCGTTCTTCCAGAAAAATGGCTGGACCGCTCCTAGCAACTGGAGTGAATTTATCGAAACTAGCGAGAAAATCAAAGCATCCGGTATCCCTTCCCTCATTCATACCGGCGTTTATCCTTACTACATTAATGGCGGATTACTCGATTCGGCTATCGTAGCTGCTAATGGCGGCGACGGCTCTATCTTGACGAAACAAGCTAATCTAGAAGCAGGCAGCTTCTCCGGTGATGCTGTGAAAAAAGCGTTGGGTCAAATTGTAGAGCTTGTCGACAAGCAATTGATCGATAAAGGATCTGTGTCTTTGAATCATACAGATTCGCAAGCACAATGGCTGCAACACAAAGCAGCATTCATTCCAAACGGCTTATGGTTGGAAAATGAGATGAAGAAGGATATTCCAGTTGGCTTCGAATTCGGCTTCATTCCTTCGGTTGCCCAAGATGCGGGCAAGAACAACATCGTCATTCCTTACACAAACACGATAGCAATCGCTAAAGATGCTAAAAACCCAGAAGCTGCGAAAGCGTTCCTTGAATTCGCGTTCACTAAAGCTAATGCTGTACGTTGGGCAGAGCTGACAGGTGCACTTATGAACATTAAGGCGGATCTGAGCTCCTCTTCCGCAAGCGGCGTCGTCAAAGATGCAATGGCATTCTTCAACTCTGACAAGACAACTGTTGCTCCTGTCGCAGTTTTGAATGCAGACGTAGAAAAAGTGAAGCAAGATGCAACGGTCGCCTTAACGATCGGTAAAATCAATGCGGACGAATGGATCAAACGTCTAGAAGACGCAGCCGCAAAAGCACGTAAATAATTTTGCCATTATTCATTTCACGACTTGTCAGATAGAAACCAAGCAGCCAATAGGGGAATGCCTGCAAAACTAATGGCTCTCTCCCCTATTGGCTGTCTGATTCAACGACAGGATAAAGGAAGGTAAACGCGATGTCGCAACAAACTAGAAGAAACGCATTTATTGCGGTTTTCCTGCTCCCCACCTTTTTGTTTTTCTGCCTATTCGCTCTCTACCCCATCGCAAAGGGAATTCATATCTCCTTATTCGATTGGTCAGGCAGCTCGAAAAACAAGCATTTCATCGGCTTGGATAACTTTCGTGAATTGTTCAACGATCCGATTATTTGGACTGCGATTAAGAATGACTATTTTCTTGTCGTCGGCAAGGTCATTGGTATTATGCTGCTGGCAACCTTCTTCGCAATTGCCGTCACTCGTTTGAGGGCTGCGGGAAGTGGTTTTTACCGGTCCATTTTCTTTATCCCGAACATCATATCCGTTGTCGTTATAGGTGTGTTGTGGAGGTACGTTTATAATCCGAATTTGGGTTTTCTAAACTCCTTTTTATCCTTATTCAGTAAGGAGCCGGTCCAGCTTACATGGCTCGGAACCGAGAATCTGGCTATGTGGTCGCTGTTGTGGCCTTCGATCTGGGCGGGTATTGGCTTCTATATGATTCTGCTAATTGCTGCGATATTAAGCATTCCAGCAGAGCTGTACGAAGCTGCTGATTTGGATGGTGCTTCTCAATCCAAGCAATTCTGGTCAATGACCCTGCCTCTCATCTGGGGTCAGATTAAGATCAGCATTCTGCATGTCGTTATGACCACCTTAAATGGCTCATTTATTATCGTCTGGATCATGACCGAAGGAGGCCCCGACAATTCCACTCAGGTTATGGGATCTTATTTGTATCAGATGGGCTTCCGCCAATATCACATGGGATATGCAGCCGCAATCGGTGTGTTGATCCTCACGGTTTCTCTTATTACTACACTGATCCTTCAGCTCCTGCTGAATAGGGATACGACCGAAATGGCTTGAGGAGTGAAAATGTCGAAATGATCTTACACAAACAAAATCTGTTCGGCCGCATCATTACGAATGCAGTCCTGTACTTATGGACTGCAGCGGTTTTGTATCCTCTATTATGGACATTGCTAGCTTCTTTGAAGGATAACCCACAATTTTTACTTAAGGAGCCTTGGACGTTACCAGAATTTCCATTGCTCTGGTCTAACTTCACCTATGTATGGAGTAAATACGGTTTTGGCAGCTTTTTCTTAAATTCGACTATCGTAACCTTATCCAGTATTTTTCTTTCCGTGTTTCTCGCCGCAACCTCGTCTTATGTATTGGCCAGATTTGCCTTCAAAGCAGGACAGGTGATGTATTACCTCTATTTATCAGCTATGATGATCCCGATGATATTGGGTTTGATCCCGCTATTTTTCCTTTTGAACGATATGGGCTTAATCAACACGCTGTTAGGTCTAGTTATCGTCTATACCGCCAGCGCTCTCCCCTTTGGAATATTCGTACTCGTTAGTTTTTTCAAAATGCTGCCTAAAGAACTGGAAGAAGCGGCGTACATTGACGGTGCCGGATACTCGCGAACATTCTTTTCAGTTATGCTACCGCTTGCCCGATCCGGCTTAATATCAGTGGGGATCATGAACGGATTAAATATCTGGAACGAGTATATTATGGGAACTGTATTTATTAATGATCCGAAGCTATATACACTTCCCGTAGGCATCGCAGTCATGCAGACAGAGATGCAGTACCGTACAGAATGGGGACCACTGTTTGCAGGCTTGCTGCTCTCCATCATCCCGGTTATCATCATTTATTTCATCTTCCAAAGGCAGATCGCCGAAGGTGTAACCGCTGGCGCGGTGAAGTAACGGGCTTGTTCCCTCTGTATGAGTTTAAAAATTAGATTTACTGAGGTTTTTGTAACGAAGAATAGAAGTTTATTAATTGACTTTACTCAACTCACCCTTACAAACAATACGATCTCATACAAATAAGAAAAACCGTCAGGTTCATCCTGACGGTCTTTTTGGGTTTTAAGGATGTCCGAGACTTTGTACTCTTGGCCTATTATGCATGAAGGCGATTCTGTACGAAATATCCTCTATATCCGAAATATCCGATGAGCATACGGAGTTCTCCAACTTATTCTTTCTGATAGTCTGAGAAAGTCAAGTTGATTTGCACGATTTCGGAACGACTACCGATACGGATAGGCGGGCCCCAGAAGCCGAATCCCGAAGTGACAACAGAGTGAAAGGAGCCTTTTTGCAGGTGACCCCAATCATTCTCATAAATAGCGCGTGTGATCAGATGAGCCGGCGCAATCTGTCCACGATGTGTATGTCCGGAAACCATCAGATCAACCCCATTTTCCTTCGCAATATCCAGATCGTAAGGCTGATGGTCCAATAATAATATAGGCTGTTTGTGATCCACACCATCCATTAAGCCTTTAAGTTCGGAACGATCAGCCTCTGTCCGATCCTTCCGTCCTATCAGAGTCAGCTTATCCTCAACCGTAATTACCTCATCGTACAGCACACGCATGTGGCTCCGTTCAAGTGCTTCTATTAGCTCTTCCATCCGGCCATCGAATTTATCATGATTACCAAGCGAAGCGTACACGCCATAAGGTGCTTCAATATCACCAATAATGGTATCGATTCCCTTCTTCAGGTAAACATCCAGATTGTCATCAATAATATCTCCAGGATACAGCACGATGTCAGGCTGAAGCGCCTTAATTTCCTTCACTATGCGCTTAGCATGAGTCACGCCAGAGAGCATACCGAAGTGCATATCAGCTGCCATTACAATGTTTAGCCTTTCCATTCCTTCAACCTGCTTGTCGATATGGATATTGTAGACACGAACGACCGGACTGTATGCCTGGAATGAACCGTAGCCAATCAAAGAAATCAAGATTATCAACGTCAGTGAGCCAGCCCAATTATGAATGCGAGGACGTGGTAGCTTCGTAAACCGCAGCAGCCAGACACTTAACTGAACGAGCGGCAATAACATAATCAGCAAACAGAAAATAGCCAGCCAATACGAGCCGACAACATTAAAGAGCGCGACATTACTGAATATCCGCCCCCAAACAAAAGAGGAAGAAAGAACAATTAATGCGAGGATATACCAAATTCTAAATCTTGCTGACACCTTTGGCTTAATCCAACTCCATCCGCTCCAGCCTATATAAAAGACAAGAAGACTATAAAATACAAAAACGCCAATTCCAATTAGGATAAACATGTTCCTACTCCCCTCTATGTATGATTTACATGTGATATAGCTAGGCAACCACTAAGAATAGTAACTTACGACGTTCTTAATAGACCATCTATGTTTGTACGTCTTTGTGGGTGTAGGGGTTCCACACCATGCATAAGAAATCATCAATTTGCCTATCCGAATCGATATGGCATCCGCTTTTGCGATGTTGAAAAAGGCGTTGGAGCAGGTAAATTACACCTGAACCAACGCCTTTTTGGGGCTGTCTCACAGCTTGGAGTTAAGCCTTTAAGAAAACCGTTTTAATTGAAGTGAAGAACTCGATGGCTGCCTGTCCTTGCTCTCTTGAATGAGAGCTGGATTGCTTCATTCCGCCGAATGGAGCTTGCAGCTCGACACCTGCTGTCTCAGCATTAATGCGGACTAAGCCTGCATCCATATCTGAGATAAAAGTAAGGATATTAGCGATGTTTTGCGTGTAAATAGAGGCACTTAGCCCATACTCTACGTCATTTGCAAGCGCTACTGCTTCCTTCAAATCTTCAAAAGGTAACAGCGCAAGCACTGGCCCAAAGATTTCTTCTTTGGCAATCGTCATATCCGTTGTGACATTGTCGAATACGGTTGGCTGCACGTAATATCCGTTTTTCAGCTCTTCGTCGTCGGCAGATACGCTTCCTCCGAAAAGAAGGCTCGCTCCTTCAGCGACTCCCTTGTTGATGTAGGAAAGCACGGTATCACGCTGCTTTTCGCTCGCGCAAGGCCCCATCCACGTTGTGGAATCATTCCCGTTACCCAGCTTCAGCTGCTTCACTTGATCCAACAGCTTCGTGCGGAACACATCATAAACCGAGGAATGTACAAGAACCCTGCTCGTTGCCGTACATTTCTGTCCAGTTGATTTCAATCCGCCGCTAATAGCCGCTTCTACAGCAAGATCAAGGTTAGCATCAGCAGCTACGATAAGTGGGTTTTTACCGCCCATTTCCAACTGATACTTCGCTCCACGGGAAAGAGCTGCTTGTCCGATCTGTTTCCCAACTCGATTGGATCCTGTGAAGGTGATGCCTTGAATATTAGGATGATTTGCAATGCCGCCACCGATTACTGCGCCGTCACCTGTGACCATGTTAACTACACCCGCTGGAAGACCTGCATCTTCAAAGCAAGCTAGAAGCTTGGCAGCAGTAATGGACGTTTCAAGAGCTGGCTTGATCACTACAGTATTACCGTATACAAGTGCCGGTGCCATTTTCCACACAGGAATCGCAACGGGGAAATTCCAAGGCGTTATTACGCCTACAACTCCCAGAGGCACTCGAGTAGTGAACATCATCGCTTCACTGTCAGTCGAAGGAATAACGTCGCCTATCTTACGCATACCTTCTCCCGCATAATAACGAAGGATAGCTACGCCACGAGTTGTTTCGCCTTTACATTCAGGAAGGGTTTTACCCATCTCGAGCATCATTGTTGTTGCTATATCTTCAAGACGTGCCTCCAACAAATTGGCCACCTTGAACAGATAATCGCCACGGGCTGCGCCCGATAGCTTTCTCCATGATTCTTTGGCACGATTAGCTGCACTTACCGCAAGGTCAAGATCCGCTTCATTGGAATCCTGCACATATCCCACTATCTCATTCGAGTTAGCTGGATTTATGCTTCCCGTTACTTTTCCAGTTACGGAGGAGCTCCATTTGCCGTCAATAAAGTTTAGATACGTTTGCTCTATAGTCATTTCTCTATTCACTCCATCCCTTAGGTTATTGCATTTGCATTAATCCGCAGAAGGGACTCCTAGCCCTTCGGCAAACTTGCCGGATTGAATGGCAGAAGAATTATTCCGCTCCAGTACTTGAAGACCCAGATGAGCTCTGCGTACTTTTTCCTTACATTGGGAAATAGCCAGATCTCTGTTATGAGCGCCTGCCGGATACACACTTGTTGCGTTACGCAATCCGAATTTCAAGTAAACTGGTGAAGCGATTCTGACGATTTCCGGAATTTCATAGTTACGGATAAACCCGCCCATATCATCCGGTGATTCAATATATAGATCAATCGGAGCATCAACAACTGTACGAATCGAAGCTAGATGCGGAAGTGTGATGTCTCCAGGTAGATTCAAGGTAGTGCCACCAAGCTCAGTAATAATTCTTGCATTAACCGGGTTCGTTGGACTCATCAATGCTGAAATCTTAACGACCAAATTAGAAGGAAGCTGGCCTTTGATTTTAGCTTGATCGATAAGCCATACTAATCCTTCATCAGCTACAAGAACACTACGGATACCTAGATCGGCTGCGCGAAATATTTCTTCTAAGCCGTATAACAGTTGATCCATTCCGGCATGACGTCCACCGAGAAGCTTACCGTTGCTGCTAAGAGACATCGCACCGATATCAAAGCCCATACGAGGTCCAACGAAGAGACAAACCTCTAATCCTTCGGCAATTCCCATTTGCACCATATCGCGAATTTCCGAATCCGTTAACAGCATAATACCGCTACCTTGGGATACGCGATTGATTGTTAGTCCATATTTCTTGGATTCTGCGATAACACTTTCTAGAATCGCAGGACCTTCCACAGAAGGAATCTCCACTCGATAGTGCGCTCCGTCTTCAAATCTTTTTTCACTTGTAGGGAGCTGATACAGTTCTTTCTCCGGTAGACCAAGACTAGCCGCAAAGGCTTGAGCTTTATTCATCGTTGTTTCCCCCTCGAATCATTCAAAGCGAATGATTGTTTTCGATTAACCTCTTCCGACGGTTGGTTCTATAAAAATAACTTCTTCTTTGGTTTTTGGACGAAGGAAATCGAGATCGCAGCCTTCATCAGCTTGTAAGACATGGTCCGTATGCAGCTTCATAAAACCACGCTTATGCAAGCGAACAGGCGCCCAATCCTTCATTCTCTCGTTTATTTCCGTTTCGGTAAGCTCTACATTAAGCGTGCTTTCCTCAAGGTTTACCTCAATCCAATCCCCGGTTCGTATGGCAGCGATCGGTCCTCCGAGCTGTGCTTCCGGTGAAACATGTAGAATATTCGTGCCGTAGCTTGTTCCACTCATTCGAGCGTCACTAATTCTTACCATGTCTCGCACACCTTGCTTGAGTAGCTTTTTCGGAATCGGCAATGCTCCCCATTCCGGCATTCCTTCCCCAACAGGACCACAGTTTCGGAGAACCAGTATCGATGTCTCGTCCACTTCTAACTCTTCGCTATCTATTATTTCATGCATTTCTTCATAGCTATCGAATACGATCGCTTTACCTCTATGTTTCCCGTTAATAAAGGAGCTAGCTGCTCGCTTAAGAATCGCACCAGAAGGTGCCAGATTCCCGGTTAACACAGCAATGCCAGCTTCTGTTTTGTAGGGCTCGTCCACAGAGTAAATAATATCATCACGGAAAGACTCATAATGGCGATATGACTCTTCAAGCGTAGTTCCTAATGCACTAAGACAGGTCGCATCCAGCTCTGGCAGCAGCTTATTGATTACAGAACCAAGTCCGCCTGCCTCGAAGAAATCATCCATGCTGTGCTCTCCGCTTGGCTGGAGATTAACCAAAATTGGAACGTTCGCAGAAAGTTCTTCATATCTCTTCAAAGGAATACTAATCCCGAGACGACCTGCGATTGCAGTCAAATGGATTACCGCATTGGTAGAGCCCCCAAGTGCAGCAAGTAGCTTAATAGCATTATCGAACGCGGCTTCCGTCATCAGACGAGATGGAGTCAAGCCTTCCTTCACCATCGAGACAATTCGTTTGCCCGTTTCTTCTGCAGCCCATTTACGGCTTGCATGCGTAGCAGGAATAGTCGATGTGTTAGGAAGCATCATTCCGAGAACTTCAGAAACGCATTTCATCGTAGAAGAGGTTCCCATAACGGGACATCCCCCCTGCGTGCACGAAATACATTTCTCTAGTTCTTTCCATTCTTCTTCCGACATAAGTCCGGCGTTGTAATCATCCATCAGCTTCCAAAGATCCGTACCATAATTAACTTTCTTCCCGCGAAAAGACCCAGAAGCTCGATGCCCAGCAGCAAGCTGCAGCGTAGGAATGTTACTACTGGCTGCACCCATTAGCTGAGCAGGAGTTGTCTTGTCGCATTCGCAAAGCATTACAGCGCCGTCAATAGGCAATGCCCGAATGGTTTCCTCGACATCCATCGCCATCAAGTTGCGATAGGGTAGATCCGAGGGCTTCATAAAGTCAGCAGGTGTCGTAATCGTGTGCATCTCAAGCGGATACCCGCCAGCTAGCAGCACACCACGCTTAACAAACTCGACTAATTCTTTATGAGGCGCATTACAGCTATTTAAATCACTCCATGAGTTAAAAATACCAATGATCGGCTTACCTACGAATGATTCCGGAACATGTCCATTTGCCCTCATCGCAGACAGATGCTGGAATCGAGTTTCTTTGGATGGATGTTGAAACCATCGATCACTGCGCAAAGACATGTTCAAACCACCTCTTCAATCCGAATTCGTGTTGTCGTTTTTACTTGCTCTCCAGGCTGGAGAACGCGGAAACCCGTCAGCTCCTCCGGAAGCTGCAAATTAGGCGCATTCGTGATCCAAGTATAAGGCTCTGGACAAAGATAGCCCTGTTTAGAATCATGATTGTAAATAACCCAATGTTTAAACTGCTCGTCAGCACTGTACACAACACGAATACTGGAATTCAAATCTGTCAGTACTGCTTCATTCACTCCGGTCTTAGCTGTCTGGAACGCATCGTCCAGAGCGTGCCCAACAAGGCTTTTGCCCTGGCGAAGCTGTTCCAAGTAAGGGATATCAACAAGCTCACCAGTCGGCAAGAAGCGTTCGTCCAGAACCCACTGCTTATCCGCATTAAGCGCAAATTGGCACAGCGCTAGATCCCCGGAAGCACTAAATGGATAATTAAAGGTCGTGTGATACCCAAGTCCCCAAGGAAATGGAATGGTATCCCGATTACGGATTGTAGCTTCGATAGTCAGCGTTGACTTCTCCAAGATATATTCCATATGAACGGTAAAAGGATGAGGAAATTGAGCCATAATCTCTTCGTGCTCATCTGAATGAATGAACGTCTTTACTACGATTCGATTTCCTTCATCCTCTGCCCGTAGAAGCTTCCATGGCGCGTCGAACAGTAAACCATGGGTATGATTGTGTTCTGCAGGATCGTTGATGTTAAAGGAATACTTCTTTCCATTAAACTCAAAATTTCCATCAGCAATACGATTTGGAGGAAAGAGAATCGGCATACCATACATAAAAGGATCTGCCTTGTACAACTCCTGGCTTTCCGGAAAGCGTAGCAATTCAAGATCTTTGCCTAATACTCGCAAAGACAATAAATTGCTACCCCATGCCGGCACCAGAGTGAATTCAAGCTCCTCATTCTGCACTCTTATCGCAGCTTCCCCGTAAAGTTCAAACTGTTCGATTGCCATTTAGCCTGCCTCCTTAGCTAAAATGCTTTTTCATCTCAGCAAGGCTAGGCAATTCAAGGATATCATTCAGCAATGCACGAGCTTGTTTTTCGGAACGAGTCCAAGGATCCATCATAATTAATTGAACGAGGTCGTCGAAGCTTCCACTGTCGTAGGCTTGAAGCTCAAGCTCAACTGGAGCAACACGATCGCGAAGTGCAAAGTTAATTAACGGCTTAGGCAAGCCTTTTGTTTTAATGCCTTGAACACCAATTGCGCTAACGTAGCAAGGGATTTCTACTTGGAAATCGTTAGGAATGCCTGGTACGTAGTTGCTGTCATTCAATATATTAAGAATCATCACTCTAGGCACATCGCATGCTATCGCTTCGATGAATGGAATCATCGGCTCGGAAGAATGCACCGGCGGGAAGCTATCCATAACGGCTTCAGCTGTATTTTCGGAAACCTTCTGAATTTTCTCTACGCCCGCTGCTCCTCCTGCGAAGTAAAGATCACGCCACCAAGCCTGTGGATCTTCCTTATAGAGCAGTTCTGTCTCTTCATCTGCGTGGTGCCATGCAGGCCATGAGCCGCCGCCTGGATTTCCTGTATCGCCGATTGGGAATACGCCGAATTTCTTGTAAAGATCAATAGCTTTCGGTCCTAACCAGTCGCAAGTACCGCATGTCTCGATATAAGCAGCCGATTTCTCTTCAATCCAACGATCCAGAATTGGGAATGCATCTTCCCCTTTGTAACGGAACTCAGTCAACCAGATAAAATGGTTAACACCTGGAATCTCATAAGTGATGTGGTTCGGGTCAAGACCAATAACTTCAGCGACCGCTTTAACTCCATTGGAGCCGTGACAGAAGCCAGCTAGCTTAGCTTGTGGATACTTGCGCTGCAAGTAAGTTACGCCAGCCATAACTGGGTTGGACACAAGCATGTACCAAGCATCTGGACAGATCTCGAGAATTTCTTTCATAACGGATTCCATTAGACGAAGTTGATCGAAGTTAATCCAGAATCCTTCGTCATGCATAACATGAAGGCTTCCGCCAAAGCGATAGCCGTGCTTCTGAGCAATATCCCATCCATCTTTCAGACGTTGATGTCCTCCAACAAGCGCAGCAAGCACAACAAAGTCAGCACCTTGTAGAGATTCTCTGCGATCTGTCGTTTTTTCCAGAACCAAATTAATATTGGCTTCTTTCGCATAACGTACGCAAAGGGAATAAGAGCTTTCCAATCTTTGCTCATCGATATCCATAAAGCTGACTACGCTACCTTCAAGAGAAGGCGTTAGACAGATATCTTTGATTAGACTTAAGGAAAACATAGCAGAGCCTGCTCCGATAATACTGATTTTAGGCATGGGGGTATACCTCCATATGATGTAAGATTATTTTTGATTAAAAATCGTTTTGATAAAAACTCTTGATGATTAAGTCTCGTCGTTAAATGGCAGCAGATGCTGCCCCGTCAATTGCCAGGTGAGAGCCACTAACTACGATAGATTCATCCGAAGCTAGGAAGAGCACCGCATACGCAACCTCGCGCGTCGTTGCCATTCTTCCGAGTGGCTGCTGTTGCTTGATGATAGGATACAGCTTGTCCATTCCTCCCATACTGTCGGCGAGCTTAACGTTCATATCCGTCTCGACCCAGCCTGGAGCAATGGAATTACAGCGAATACCCTTCTCTGTGTAGGAAACAGCAATTTCCTTCGTCAAACCGATAATACCCGCTTTGGAAGCGGAATAAGCAGTATAACCAGGCTCCGTTAAATTAGCCATTACGGAAGACGTATTAATAATGGAACCACCATTTGCCTTGAGCATTTCGGGAATCGCTTTTTTGCACATAAGGAACATTGATTTTAAGTTGACCTGAAGCACTTGATCCCATGTTTCTTCTGCGTAATCTAATATATCGCCGACGGGCATAATGCCCGCGTTATTAAATAGGATATCAAGTTTGCCGTACGTGCTAACTGCGAGTGCCACTGCTTCTTCCGCAGTCTTCATCAGACCGACGCTTCCGCACACGACTTCACAGCTACCGCCTAGCTCGCGAATTTCCGCGGCGACCTCGTTTAATTTGTCCTCACTTATGTCGACCAGTATAAGATTGGCGCCTTCTTCGGCAAAGAGTAAAGCTGTTCCTTTGCCAATTCCAGATGCCGCTCCTGTGATGATAGCTGTTTTAGAGGAAAGACGACCTTGCTTTGTACTCATGTGATGACATCCTTTCGCTCCCTAATACGGTTTGGTTTATTTAACTGCCCCGATTGTCAGACCTTTACGAATGTAACCTTGGAAAATAATATAGATGGCCATCGGTGGTACTGAAGCAAGCAATAGTCCTGACAGTAGCAACGGATAATCCGAGCTGAACCTGTTGAGCACAGTTGCTACAGCAACGGTTACTGTTTTCAGGTTATCGGACTGCAGGTAGATTAGTGGGGTTAACAAATCGTTCCACCAATTCGTCGCATTAAAGATCGATACTGTAACGACACCCGGCAAGCTCATAGGCAGAATGACTTTGAACATTGCCTGATAATATTTAGCGCCATCCATTTTAATCGCTTCAAGCACTTCATCGGGCATCGAGCGCATCAATGAAGTGAGTAGGAAAACTGTACTTGGAACAGCCGAGACAGACCAGATGATGACGACAGAAATGATATGGTCTGTCCAACCGATCTTAGACATTAACAGGTAGTTAGGAATAATAAACGTGATACCTGGGATTGTCATCGTAGCAATCATAACAACGTAAAATCCGTTACGAAATTTGAACTTCAGTTTTGCAAAAGCGTATGCTGCCGGAATAGAAAGGGCTAGAGAAGCAACCAAGCTCAACCCGACGTACAAGATCGTATTACCAAATAAGCGAACTAGAGAAAACCGATAAAACAACGCTTGGTAATTGTCAAAATACCATGTTTTAGGTAGCGCCATCGGGTGTTTAATATACTCAATTGTAGGCTTCATGCTGCTAATCGCCATGTAGAACAAGGGATACATGGCCACAAAGGCGATTATAGCGAGAACGATAAAGATCAAAAACCTAATCATTCTTCTAGAGGCTGTATTCATAATGTCCTCCTATTGCTCCAATCGCTTGGATATTTTCAACTGAATATAGGTAATAAACATAACAATAAAGAACAAGAATACTGAAAGTGCACTAGCATAACCCATGTTGCCGCTTCTGAAGGCTTGAATATAAATCATATAATCGATTGGCGTTGTTTCGTAGCCTGGACCACCGCCTGTAATCGAGAAAACAAGTCCAAACAGCCCGACAAATACATAGATGACATTGACGATCGTAAAATAAAATATAGCTGGATATAAAGATGGGATAACGATATACATCAATCGCTGCCTCCATGTTGTTCCATCTATTTTCGCAGCATCGAATAATTCATTAGAGATTGAGGAAAGCCCTGACAAAAAGATCAGTGTGCCTTGACCCAACGTCTGCCAGTAGAAGCAAAGAATCAAAATCATAAATTCTGTCGGGACTGTGTTAAGCCAATCCACTGTAAATGCACCTAAGCCGGCATTTTCCAGGAAGGTATTCACGATACCTCTGTTAGTAAACATTGATTTCGCCAAAAAACCGATAACTACCGAGGAGAGAATGGCAGGCAAATAATAGACGGAACGAAATAAGCGCCAGCCTGGAACCTCTTCATGCAGCAGTACCGATACAGTAAGTGAAATCAGCAAAATACCCGGAACGGATAATAGAAAGATTAGATTGTTTCGCAGCATGAGCGGCAGATCACCATTGCTCATTATGTTCTTGAAGTTGTCCCAGCCGATAAATGTAGAATTTACCCCATCCCAATCAGTAAAGCTATGAAAGAACGTGTTGAACATGGGATAACCTACAAATACAGCCAATAACACAAAAGCCGGCAGCAAGGAGAACAAACCAATTCTTCGTTCTTGCTTTAGACCCATTCCTATATCCCTCCTTGCCTTTTGTTAAAAGCGACCTCCCTAATAGGGAGGTCATCTTTTGAAAGCTTATTTATTTTTCAGAAGTGAATCACGTTTCTGATCTATTTTCTTCATGAATTCTTCTGCAGTCATTTTACCGCTGGAAACAAGGGATTGAAGAGACATCATTTCGCTTGTCAGCTCAGCTGGGTAAACATTATCCGGCCAGAAGATCGTGCTTGGCTCATTAGCCATATCTTGCATTTCTTTTACTAAAGGATCAGATACGTATTCGTTAACATCAACATCGTTAACTACAGTAATACGAGCTTCACCAGACTTGATTTTGTTGATTTGCTCTTCCTTGCTCATGAGGAACTTGATGAAATCAGCAGTTTCTTTCTTGTGATCAGAGTAGTTCGTCATTACAAGTGCCGCGCCAACTCCACCAGGACCACCATTGTGGATTTTTACATCTTCGCTGAAGTCAGGAATTTTCATAAAGCCAACTTCATCGCCCATTTCTTTTGCGAAGGTCAAGATGTCAGAATTTGCTCCTACAGTCATGCTCAGTTGTCCTTGAATAAACAATTGACGAACGGAATCATCTGCAATAACCAAATTTTTCTCGAACAGCTCGCGCCAGCCCTTCATGATATCTACTAGCTTAGGATCGGAGAAGTTCGTTTCACCTTTAACCAAGCTGTCAAGACCTGGGATATCCACCGTTTGTGCAATCCAGTAGTCTGGCACGTGGAGGAAGCTGTCTTTGAATAGTCCAAGCGGAGTAATAGATTTTGTTTTAACTTTCTCGAGCATAGCTACGAATTCTTGGAAATTCTTAGGGCGTTGAGCAACTGGGTCAATCCCTGCATCAGCAAAGATTTTCTTGTTGTACGCTAGAAGAAAAGTTCCGTCTGTTGCGAATGGAACACCATAAGCTTTGCCTTCTGCAGTAAAGTCTTCTGTTGTTGCGCTCCAGCCAACGATTCTGTTTCTTTCTTCGCTTGTAAAGTAGCTATCCATTGGCTCCAAAAATTGCTTAAAGCGGAGCATGTACGAACCGGACCAAAGTACAGTCAGATCTGGACCATTTTTTGCAATGCTAGCCGTTTGGAATTTTGCAAACAGCTCGTCCCCAGAAGGTACGTCTTGCACATCAATTTTCACATTTGGATTTGCTGCTTCAAAACGCTTAACTGCTTGAGAAATATAAAATTCTTCCTTTTTCTTGGCCTTATTATTCTCATCAATGGTTGCAAACCCGGAGTTCCAGAAAACAATATTGACTTTCTTCTCTCCATTGCTACCTGTAGAAGCGCTTTCATTTGCGTTCTTCGAACACGCGCTGAGCATTAATGCAAGTACCATAATTACAGCAACACTTAAAACAGACCATCTTCTCATTCTCATGGAAAACTTCCCTCTTTTCTTTAGTTGTTGTCTTGCTACCTAGTATAGAAGCTTTCCACATGTAGATGAATGTCCTAAGTCAACCATTTAATTTATCATTTTATATCCACGACCAAATTTACTTATCATTTTTTAAACTGGGGTTAACATCTTTTAATCATTTTCTGTTTCAACGTAATGTGAAGGTGCGACACCCTTGATTTTCTTAAACATTCGAGTAAACGAGCTCAGATTTAAATAGCCAAGCTTGTCAGAAACTTCCGTTAAGGTCATCCCGCTACGTATCATCGTTTCAGCTTGCTCCACCTTAGCCGTTAATACAGCCGTGCTAAAAGAAATACCCTTCTCTTCCTTATATATCCTACTGAGATAAACCGGACTTACTTTCAGGTGCGCGGCAATACCATTTAAACTAATTTCCTCGAACTGATGCTCTTGAATGAAAAGCTCGGTAGCATCAACAAATTTCTTTCTTTCTTGGCCGTTCTTCTCCTTAAATATCGGATCCTGTAAAGCATGGATAGCATGATATAGCAGCTGAACAGCTTGCGTTAAGGAGACGCAGTCCAACAGCTCGGTTCTTTGGATATAGGTTTCCAATGGGCGCCTTCCCGACATTTCACCTATCTTCTTCAGCTGGAATAAAATGTCCTCCAGCACATTGTGCAGCAATATTGGTTTAGGATATGGAGGGCCAACTACCTGCTTCAGTTCCGCTAGAAGGTCTTCTGCCTGCTCGAATTGAAAGCTCGAAAGCTTGTTCATAATCGACTTCTTCCAAGTAAACACTGCATCAGAAAGTGTTGACTCAGGCACTTCCCCCTGAAATAGATGCTCGTCCTCTTGATAATATTTAAGACTTAGCAGTTCACTGGAAGTGCCGTCGTATTCGATCCACTCTCGCCAGTCAGTGAACTTTTGACTCACCGCAATAGATAGGGAATGTCCAAGATACTGCGAAACTGAGTCGATCAACAGCTTCGGATCAATCTCAAGACTGTTCCCACTGCGTAACAATACATGCCAACAGTTGTCCTTGATGTTCTCGACAAACCCAATTAACCTGCCTCTATATAGCTCAACAGCCATATTATCGATCGAATGACCTATTTTAACTATCTCTTGGGAGGTTAGAATCGAATCGTCTTGTGAAGCCTCTAATGCAACGACCCATGCTTGATATTCTCCCTTTTGTAGAAAATGTTTATACTCTCCCAGCTTATCTGCGAATTCTTCTGTCTCCTCGCTGTTATACAGGCCGTGTAACCAGTCTCTCAATAGACTGGCTTTGCGAACGTATCTAGAGCCCGCTTCCGGTGTTGATTCTTCATGAATCGTTTGCTCCAGCTGCTTGGCTTTCATCTTGTCAGTTAATTGCTTCAGAATAAGCTGAAGCTCTTCAATTTCCATTGTTGATTTAACAATAAAATCATGAACGCCCAGGCGCAGTGATTTACGAACTGTTTCAAAATCTTGATTGCACGTAAGAATAATAAATTCTCCATCTGGATTTAACGGTTTTACTTTCTCTATAAAATCCAGCCCATTCATTCTTGGAAGCTGAATATCTACAAGGGCGATATCAGGCAAATAAGTTTCGTATAGCTCTACAGCTTCGACTCCGTCTCTCGCTTCGCATACGACTTCAAGTCCCATTTCGGACCAAGGAATTAAAGATTTGATTCCCATCCTAACTAACATATCGTCTTCAATAATCATCGCTTTCATTCTGGATCTCCTCCATGGTGATTAATATATGGGAAAGTTAGCGTGACGACGGTTCCCTTACCCCTCACGCTTCGAATTTCGATGCCATAACGTTCTCCGTACTCTAACTGCAATCGGCGATGAACATTTTTTAAACCGATCCCCGATGTCTTGCCCTCATCCTCATTAAGGTCATTAATTAGCATACCGTCAAGTGCGGCTTCCTCTATCCCTACTCCGTTATCCATGACTTCCACCCGTACCTGCTCGTCCTCCAACACACATGACATTGTCAATTTCGGCGTTATACCGTCGAGATTAGCGAACCCGTGTAATATGGCATTCTCGACGATGGGCTGCAGCGTTAGCTTAAGAATTCTTGCGTTCTGAACCTCTGGTGGCACATCCCATTCCGTTTCGATCTTCATAAATATACGTTTCTCGTGGAAGGCGATATAGCTTTTTACATAATCCATCTCCTCACCGATCGTGCTCCAGATGGTGAGTGATTTACTTAACGTATAATTAAGCATACTGCTGAGATTGACAAGCGTCTGGGCGATCGTCTTCTCCCCCTTCATTTCTGCCATCCAGCGAATCGAGTTGATCGAATTATGCAGAAAATGAGGCTTGATCTGTGACAGCAATAAATTCAATTCCAGGTGTGATTTTTCCCGCTCATCTGTTTTGATTCGATCGATTTGTTCATTAATTCGGCTTACCATCTGCTGAATGCCTGAAAACAAAATTTCGATTTCCTCCAAGCCCTTGTATTGGAAGTCCCAAATGACATCCGGTCCCTGTCCGGGCTCATTAAAGCGGATTTTTCGTACCGTCTTGGACAAATTCAGAACGGGTATCATTGCTTTTCTCGTGAATATATACAAAATGAGTGAGATTAGAATAATGGAAGAAACGGTTACAGTAAGCGTATGACTCCACAATTGCTTAGTAGGACTTGCGACCAGCTCTTCAGGTGTTAAGGCAATTAAATGCCATTTTAAGAAAGGGATATTTTGAATCGAGCAGAAATAGCTCTGCCCTTTCCACTTAATATGGAAGCTTTCATACCCTCCACCGTTGATCTTCGCATGGGATACAGCAAGACTGGATAATTCCTGTAAATAAGAGTTATTATCTTCTTCACTTGAGATGAGCAATTCACCATCTTCTTGACTTATGAATGCCAGCGTCGAGCTATTGAGTTGAATTTTACGTAGTAGCCGTTGGAATAAGCTCTCGTTCACTTCTACGTTTAACAGCCCTAGAGACAAATTCTCTTGTACGATATTTTTTGTAAAATATAAAGCATGTTTCCCATCAGATAGATCGTGAAAATTAGGGCCCACATTGCGATACATAATATTATTATCATAAGGTATTCTGCCCGGCCAATTAAACCCTCGCACAATTTGCTTTATTCTCTCAGCCTCTGTATCGTGCAGATAGCTATTACTAAACACTTCCTCTTGATTGTTGATGATCTGTACGTACAGAGGAACTCTCAACCGATAGTCCGCATTAAAGGATCTCAGTCTATCTCTGACCTCTTTACTATTAATAGGTGTGCTTTCATCACGATTAAGCAATCTCTGCAGCTCCTGATCTTGAGACAGAGTGCGAATATAATCCTCAATGTGATTGACATAAAAATCCAAGCTTATAGAGAGCGACTCCATATTGCTTGAAACCGACTTGTCATATAATGTCTCTACTTGCTTAACTGCTCCCTTCCCCAGCATATAACCTTGGAAAAGAACAGGAACAATGATAATGCACATAAGGAGCAGAATAAGCGTCATCAAGTTCATACGACGTTTCATCCGAATCATGCATATCCCCCCCTCGCTTATTCTATGCCTTCTACCTTAACACCAATTGACTCGTTAATAAAATGATCGTTCTGAATGGTTATCTTCAGAACGACCTTTGAAAGAACCCAAGCTATATGTTATTACCGATAATATTCTCAACTATTGATGACAAATGAAAAGGTCATGTCCCACAGAAGGTTTGATACGGATAAGCTGTTGGCTCAGGAAGTGTGGCGTAATCAGCCTGCTCATCAGAGTGCGCGAAGGGACTCGATAGAACATGAAGAAGCCTCTTCATCACGTCGTAGTCGCCATGCTTTACCGCCGCTTCCAATGCTTCTTCTACCCGATGGTTGCGCGGAATTATTGCTGGATTACGGCTACGCATCAACTGATGCGAGGAAGCCTTAGATTCCGGCTGCCTACCCAATCTCGCCTGCCATAGCTCTTGCCATTGTGTGAATTCCTCAGAGCCCGACAGAACCGTATCCTCCACCTTATCAAAGGTTAATGCGAGGAACGTATTCGTGTAATCCGCTCGATACTTCTGCATCATACTGAGTAACCCTTCAATAAGAGCTTCATCCTCAACCTCTTCATTAAAGATTCCCAGCTTCGCCCTCATTCCCGCCTGCCAATTAAGGTGATACAGCTTGGCAAAGTCCGCAAGCGCATCCTCGGCTAGCTTAATTGCCTGCTCTTCGTCCACATGGATTAGCGGCAATAGTGCTTCCGCAAATCTTGCGAGATTCCACCCAGCAAGATGCGGCTGATTCCCATAGGCGTAGCGGCCATTGGTGTCAATAGAGCTGAATACCGTTGCTGAATCATAAACATCCAAGAAGGCACAAGGACCATAATCAATCGTTTCTCCGCTAAGAGCCATATTATCCGTGTTCATAACGCCATGAATAAACCCAACGAGCTGCCACTTGGCAATGAGGTCTGCCTGACGTTTAATCACTTCCTTTAGGAGTGAAAGATAGCGGTTCTCATCGCCTTCAGCTTTAACCTCTGGAAAATGTCGCTGCAAAGTATAGTCTGCCAGTGCCCTGAGATCCTCAACTGAACTCCAATTAGCAGCATATTGAAAAGTACCAACACGCAAGTGACTAGCAGCTATACGAGTAAGAACGGCACCCGGTTGATCGATTTCACGAATGACAGACTCACCAGTCGTCACAACCGCAAGACTCCGAGTAGTCGGAATACCCAAAGCTTGCATGGCTTCACTGATGATATATTCACGGAGCATGGGACCAAGCCCTGCCCGGCCATCACCTCGACGGGAGTATGGTGTTGGACCTGATCCTTTAAGCTGAATATCTACTCGCTCACCTTGAGGAGTGATCTGTTCCCCAAGCAGTATAGCCCGTCCATCACCGAGCATATTAAAATGTCCGAATTGATGCCCCGCATAAGCTTGAGCAAGAGGCAATGCTCCTTGGGGAATCTGATTACCGGCAAACACCGCTACACCATCATTGCTCTGTAACGCTTCAACGTACAACCCAAGTGATTGTGCCAACGGGCCATTCACAATGATCGCTTTCGGCGAGCGTACAGGGGTCGGGTTAAGCCTTGAAAAAAAAGATTGCGGAAGACGTGCATAGCTGTTGTCGAAGTTCCATCCTGCATCTATGATTTCTGTTTTCTCTGTCATATGGTCTCCTTAAAGAAGCTTTCTTAAAGTATGTTTCTTTCTTTTATTATACCCTATTCAAAAGTCGAACTCACAATTGGTTTTGCTGACTCTCAATAACGTACTCATGGGGATAGTCTAAGTGTTCCAGCACAATGCCCCCGTATTGTATAATGGTTAAGTTCAATGGATACAATTCTCATTGGAACTTTATGTAGATTAGGTGATCAAGTGACTGTTCTCCAGATCAGAGAGCTAGAGAGATATACGGAAAATATGCTTGTATTTCCTTCTTTTCATATAGATGTAGATCGTCATGATGTCATTGCGCTCTATTCGAGCATGAACGTGCGCAGTACTTTAATAGCCATGCTGACAGGAAGATTGCCGCTCTCTAGTGGAGAGATTCGTGTAACTGGAGTGTTGTATAGCAGCAATAAGAAGGCTTATTTGTCTCAGCTCGGGCTACTGCTGTTGGATGAAGGTCTTTACGAGCGGCTCACGGTAAAAGAGAACTTTACCTTCTATAAAAAGCTTTATGAATCTGCAGCCGCGATCGATTTCGTTATTCGTACTATCAAGCTTGAGAAGCAAGTCAAAATGCCTTTATCCAAGCTAAGCTTATCCGAGAAAAGAAGAGTTCAGTATGCCCGCTTATTGTTCCAAGACCCTGCACTTTTCGTATTCGAGGAGCCGGATCAGAACGTCGACAATGAGACAAAGCTTGTTTTTCAAAAAATGGTTCGTATGCTAGGTGAAAGTGGCAAAAGCGTGCTGGTGCTAACTGGTAATATGGATACCGCGCTTAGCGTGACAAGTCAGGTGTACCGTCTGGATGAAAAGGGGCTTAAAGCCTTCGATGTTCAAGACACACAGGAAAGTCACATTCCATCACCTTCCCCATCCTCTACCCTCCCAGAAAGCCAGACTAGCCTAATCGTAGAAGAGGAAGTGGAGGAAACCGAAGAGGATGTGGTTGAACCCGTCATCCAGCTAGTTCGGTTCGAGAAAATCCCCACTCGGATGAATGACAAGATCATCCTCTTTAATCCACCAGAAATAGATTATATCGAGAGCAGTGAAGGACAATCTATTCTCTATATCAAGGGTGAGATGTATCCTACAACTTTCAAAATTAACGAGCTAGAGGAAAGATTGCACTCCTATGGCTTTTTCCGTTGTCACCGCTCTTATATCGTTAATCTTCAAAAGGTGAGAGAAGTAGTGACGTACACCCGCAACAGCTACAGCCTTATATTAGATGATGATCTTAAATCAGCTGTTCCTTTGTCGAAGACAAAAATGGCAGAATTAAAGGAAATGATCGGGCTCAAATAAGCTCCACTCGCTGAATGATCTACTCCAAACAGCTCCTGTAGTGCTCCACTCACCTCTAAATAGGCACCATTCGCCAATCTGTATACTCCTTTGGATGGGATTATAATGCCCCTCAGTCTGATCTCAACTAGTATTAGGGTATACGAGATACAACGGAGGTTGAGGGCGCATGGAGAATATTATTGAGGTGACTTCATTAGAGAAATCATTTTCAAATTTCCGATCATTAAAGAACGTTTCCTTTAAAGTACGTAAGGGAGAAATCTTCGGATTTCTGGGTCCAAGCGGATCAGGTAAAACGACAACGATAAAAATATTAACAGCTCAATTGAAACCTACCTCGGGAAATGCCTATGTTTTCGGAGTACCGGCCCATGAGCTACAGGAAGAAAAATATCGCAAAAAAATCGGCTTGGTTTCAGACGACACCGCTTTGTATGGCCGTTTGTCCGTCTACGATAACTTGAAGCTCTATTGCGACTTGTACGAAGTGTCTCTGAATCGGATTGATGAGGTTTTACAGATGGTGAATTTAGAAAAGGAAAGCAAGCGGATCGTTTCTAAGTTATCGAGGGGGATGCTTCAGAGGGTTATTTTAGCCCGCGCTTTCCTACACGAGCCTGAACTGCTATTTCTTGATGAACCAACATCCGCTCTTGATCCTGTGAACACCAAGCATATTTATGAAGGGTTATCGCGACTAAAGGACAAGGGCACTACCATATTTTTGACGACACATGATATGAATGAAGCGCAAATATTGTGTGACCGGGTCGCATTTCTCAACAACGGTGAAATCCAGCTGCTGGGTGCTCCCAAAAAGCTATGTGAGCAGCACGGAGATGCTACCTTAACAGTAGAGCTGACGGATGGCTCTGAGGTTATCATTCCGAAGGGGTCTGAAGGAGCGCAGCAGTTATTTGACTACATGAGTAAAGATCAAGTAGCTTCGGTTCATTCGAATTATCCTACATTAGGCGATATATTTGTAGAAGTTACAGGGAGGAAATTATCATGACATTTTCTACGAAGCGTGTATTCGCTATATTGAATAAAGATTATAAAGACGTATCTAGAAATTTGTACGTAAACACAACGGTATTCCTTCCGCTAATTATGGCTGTCCTTTTAAGTCGCTTAGATGCAGTGAACATTGATACCTATTTTTTAGTCATCAATATGGCTTTCATACTGGTCTCGACTTACGTTCAATCCTCACTAATTGCTGAAGAGAAAGAGAAGAAAACTTTGCGCGGGCTCATGCTGTCTCCTGCTAGCACTACAGAAATCTTTTTTGGCAAAAGCTTGCTCAGCTTTATCGGGACCAGCGGCATTGTCCTCCTCTCGATATTAATAATGGATTACAGCCCTAATAATGCTCTAATCGTCGCATTCGCATTATTCTTATCCGTCATTTTCTACCTTGGAGTAGGTACATTGATTGGTCTGCTTACGAAGTCAGTCATGGAGGCCTCGGTTGCTATCATGCCAGCGCTTGGAATCTTTACTCTCAGCCCCTTGGTTTCTCCTTTCATTGAGAAGTATCCAGTTCTGAAAATAACGGAGTATTTACCGAACATACAGCTTATCGACCTGGCGAAACAAGTAGAAACCGGAGCTGCCTTCGCAGAGGTATGGCCTAACTTGGGGATCATTCTTCTCTGGTCCATTGCCATTTACACTATGTGTGGGTACTTGTACAAGAAGAACATGGTGGATGATTGAGGGCTGAAGGAAAACTGGGATGGTTGTCTCGAAGCAACTTTAGAAAACTACAATTATTCTATTAATATGAGGAGCGCCAGCGTTTGTCTTTGAGATCGTGAAATCTCCTTGTTATGTTTTACCCATTCAGATTTCACGATCTCAACCCGGGGCCCCCGTAAAGTATTCGGAAATGACTACAAAGCTTATCTTCACTTTACAGGGTGGAGCAACCGGAAGGAGATACATCCCCGCAAAACTATAATCTATAGACAAGCTAGTGGCTGCCCATAAGTTACCTTATGGGACAGCCCCGTTTATTCACTGCGCCCAAATTTGTTGATTTGTTTTAACAATCGTCCCTGTCTCAGTTGCATGTTCAATCATCATCGCCAAATAGTGGTCCTGTGATGCTTCTGCTAAGCTGTAGAAGCTTGGTCCTCCATTAACATAGCTGTTCATATTATCCAGACAAGTCGCAATGGCGATTTCATCGTCGGTCAAGCTTGCAGGAATGAATGGGTTTCGATAAGCCCATCTTTCTCCTGCCATAATCCCCTTCAAATAATAGCCTTCCAAATTCCCATCTTCCCCCGCATTCACCCGCTTCAGGTCATACTGCACCGGGGTAGCAAAGTCTTGCAAATATTTAATAGCTCCATTATGGATTTCGCCTTTGTCTCCCCTAACCAGCAAACGTGGAGAACGGATCCAAGAAAAATATTGATCACCCGTAAAATCATAAACGGCGGTTTTGTCACCAAATTGGAGCAGAGCAATAACCTGCTTCGAATCAATTGTCTTCTCTTTCTCCGGTGCGCCTTTTCTGTTCGGTCCCTCAATTATTGGTGTAGTATACGAGAAAGCGCGAATTTCAACATCCTCAAATTGAATTCCCAATATGCGGCGAATTAAACTCATCCCATGATACCCATGGGCTACTGAAACTTGAGTTTGAGAGATGTCTCCTAGCAATCCCGAATGTATGATAGACAAGCGGGCAGCATGAAGTGGTTGATACAAATATTGTTCCGCAACTTGAACTCGCGCATTGCGTCCTACTTCATCATTTAATTCAATCAATGCATCAAGGTCGGCGGCCGGTGGAGTCTCTGTCAGCACTGGAATGTCACGTTTAACCAGCTTGCGGATAAATTCAGGCGTGACTCCCCTCGAAACAGCAAGCACGACAAATGAGGGAGTCGTATTATTAAACAATTCATCTATATCTCGATACGTTGGAATGCCCCAATCACGCTCAATCCGCTGCCCCTGTAAGGGGTCTCGCACAACTATACCTGTGACCTGAAACTTCTCTGGTAACGATCTTGCAATACGAAGGTAAAACTCCGTTCGCCAGCCGCCCCCCACTATACCAAATTTTATTTGCTCCATATGATGCTACTCCTTTGAGTTGCCTATTTGTATATTATAAGCTCCTTCCGTCGCGCCCTCCACCATCTTGTTGTTCCTACTCTATTTACATCCTTAATTTTAATCAACCGTTCCCTATTGGGTTAGTGTACTCTTTCAATATGAAGATTCAAACTTGCCCTGTTTTGGTATAGCGAATCGTAGCGTGCTTATTAGCGGGAAAATGGCTTCTCATTTGTTCTAACGAACTTCATTAGCGTTAAAGTGTGTTTTAATGAAGAATCGGAGCTACTTGGGTGGATATAACACGTCTGGGGTTCGTTACAATTTTAAACCATCAGATTTTGAGCATATAAGAGTTACTGAGTTCGTTAGAGAAATGCTAGATAACATTGCTTGCCACTGTTCACAATCAAACGGCTGCACCATGCGAGATAAAATTTGCCAAACATTACGAAGGTGGCGCGACCACGGTAAAAGGTCGATAATGCACCAAAGGGTAGCCTCAATGGCTACCCTTTGGTGCGACTCTTTCTTAAAGCCTTTATTATTACTTCTTATCCACTTGAAGTAATGATATGTTCTTGACCGCAAATGTATCTTTTATCTTGTCTTCCGTAATGACATTCAGTTTGATAAGGCTTGTAATCTTGGAGGAATCTGATTTTGAGAGCATTCGCCATACTTCAGGGTCAGGCAACGCCTCATAAAGCTTATTATCATCGTATTCCTTCCGCTCTTGAAGGACAATTTTCACCTTATAGCCTCCAACCTCAAGCTGGGAAACACCTTGTCCGGTACAGTGGTCCAAGATCTCACTTCGCAGTTCCGCTAGCTCTTGCTCTATTTCTTTCTGCTTTTGCTTTAGTTGATAGTATCGTTTGACTTTCTTGTCCACTAAGTTCACGCTCCTCTTTACAACATACTTATGCTGAGGGAGCGAATTTAGGACAGAAAAGAGGCAGGGCCGAAGAGTCTATAATGACCCTCGGACCTGCCTCTTTCTCGGAGCTCATTTGAATCAGTATACCCACGAATTCACAACTATCATTCGCTAGTAGCCGTGTAAAGACTATTGATTTCCGTAGCGCTAAACGCGCGGTTGTATAGTTTAACTACATCAATGGTGCCATTAAAATAACGGCCAGGGTCTGAATCACGCCCTATATATAACGGGGATGCATCATAGCTTAGACTACCCGTTTGAGCCGCTGTGGCAACTAATGCTCCATCCATATATAGTCTAATATTGGTGCCGTCATACGTACCTGCATAGTGATGCCACTGGGTGATATCTGACGTTGGTGTATAATTCGCCGAAGCCCAATTCCCTCCTGCCCAAACATAAAATCTAATTTCCTTCGTTCCCGACACTGGATGCATAATAAATCCTGGACGTTTCGCTACCAGCATTCCAGAGTTATTCCAAGTGGTAGTGCCGCTTTTTGCCCATAATGCAACCGTAATATTAGTAGGTCTTAAGCTTGGACTGTCATTGATCTGCACTTGCCCGGTTGATCCATTAAACAGTAATCCGCTATTAATCTTCCCTGTCGTCCACGTTGCTCCTCCGCTAACTGTACCTACATTCCCATTCCCTGAGGAGTCGCTAGCGATAGTACCTGTATTCTCATTAAAATTCCATCCACCAGCCAAACCATCTGAACTACCTGAACCACCAGAGCCATTATTGTAAGTAACAAAGGCATCTACAAGCATATATGTGCCCGATTTTTTGACACCCTTTATCTTATGGATCCCATTAGTCAGACCATTCTTACTATAAACAACCTGCTGCGTAATTTTGGATGAATGGGTGCAATCCACCGTCTGTTGGAATACTCCATCGATATAAATATCCACTTGCCCCATATCAACATCTTTTTCAGTAATGTATTCTATACCAGTTCCTGAAAATGTGTATTCAAAATAGTCATTGTTAGTCATCGTATAGTGAACATCTGCTTGATAATCGCTAGAAGCTCTGCCGGAGCTAAGTGACCAATTACCATTGTAAACGATGTTGCTATCCGTATTATTAACCTTAATGCCTTCAGTCTTTATATAGGAGCTTCTATACTGATCAGGAGTCGTGCCCGGTCTAACCATAACGATGGTTTCCCCTGCTGTCGTAGCAAAGCTCAGCAATGAACCTGAGAGCGTTTCGCTCTGTACGCCATTACGATACAGTACGACATTCGTGGCCCATGGATTTCTTACTTTGGCTATACCACCAAGCTGTGATTCAATCTCTACATATTGAATGTCCTGGCTGACCATGGATGACGATACGAGAAAGCCGCCTTTAGCAAGTAGCTTGTATTTGGCATCCCAAGCTGTCGGCCATGCAGGAAAGACGCGGATTACAGCATCCAATTCCGGTTTAGGGGCAACACTCTGTGACAGAGCCTCTTGAATGGCATCAGACCAAGTTCCATAGCCCTGAGCCGAATAATAATCTCCATTTTTCTCAAGCAGGTTAGGTGTAACGGAAAATTGATTGTACTGCACAGGGAACATGACCGCCAAATCATTCGCTTGACCAAGTCTTGCCGCATCTACTAAAAATCTGCTTGTTTCATGAGCAGTAATTCCATTAATACGTATATTCTTATATCCCGGTGATGCTAGATACGTATTCATGGCCATAGTCCAATCTCCGCCATCCATTCCTTGATCCCTTGATTCCAATGTTAGCACATCGAATTTTTCAAGCATCTTAAATCTAGGACTCTCAGATCCGTAATTATCTCTAATGAACGCTGCCGGCTGTAAGCCCTGCGCCCATGTTGGATTTGCCGATGTTAGCCCCCCGATAGCCCCTGTTTGACTACTCAAAGGATATGGCGCTATTTTATCAAGACGATCTTGCCACAAGGGTCTTAATGTAGCGTCTTGATTTAGCAGCTGTGAAGCCTTGATAGCAACTGCAAAAATCCCTCTCGCCAGCGAAAGATCATCGATAACATCCTTACCAGCCCAGATATGCTCGTGTAAGCTCGTATTGTAGAAATGGTATTTACCGTCAGCATCCAATTTGAAGCCAGCATAATTACGGTAAAACTCAGCTGCTCCCTTAATGAAAGGGTACGCATAATTTTGCAACCAAGTTAAATCTTTGGTGTACAAATACCGATCCCAATAATACTCAGCTGTCTCCTGCGTAGCTACCATCGTATGAGTTACATACGATGCCGGCGCTACTGAGCTACCAAGCCAATTCCAAATCGAGAGAGAGGTATCCCTATTGTTGGCGAAAGTATTAAGAGCTGAAGTTTTTGGTCCTTGGTAGAGTAAATAGGTTTTCAAGTCATTACCGATTGAAGTCGGCAGCGTTTCCTGTCCAAAAAAGCCCGATGTCTCTCCTATGAAAACCCCTTGGCTACCCCAGACTTGCGATGCCGCGTTCTGATATCTGCTTAAATTAGTCGTTCTCATATTAAATAGTGGATCCATTAATTCCATATGATTAGCGGCATCTAACGGTTGATATAAGGAATCCTGATTCCAATTCCAGTAGTTTCCGCCCCAGTCTCTTGTATCGCCTTCTGCGATCCAGTTGCCGCCATTGAATTTGGATGGGTATTGACCTCTATTCGAGATCGCTGCCAAGTACATGTAATAAGTGCGTCTTTGTTCAAAATTTGATTGTGTAGGAAGATAGACATAAGACTTCGACCAAAAACTATGCCACCAAGCTTGGTTGGAAGCAAAAATGGTGCTATAAGTAGATGAAGTGTTGGCTTGGGCAATAGCGTTGCTTTTCACATCAACGGCTGTATTCATGCTTGTATCGCCGCCAATAATGATAGTGAAAGTACCAGTGGCTGCAGGAACTGACAATCTTACCGTCTGTGTGTCAACCGTACTCGTAGTTCCTGTTCGGCCTTGGACTTTAATAGCAACAGCGGTGCTGCAATAAAAATCATTGCTTGCGATACCCGTTGAGGAGGCTTCCGAAAAAACTTGTTTTAACGCGATAATATTTCCCGTTTCCTGACTAATCGTTGATACTGCATGATTGGCACCCCCTGCACCCGTATTTACGGACGGAGCCCGAAGCATCTTCAGATCGATATTAACAGGCATAGGAACGGAACGATTATCAGTAACTTGAATGGCGATAATATCCGAATCATTTTTCCCGATTACTTTTACATTCAGATTGCTTCCATCAATATTGAGCATAGCGTCATAAAGCGATAATTTCTGTGTAGTCGCCGCACCAAAGACGGTGCCCCCAAAATCAACATTAATCTTCCCTAGCCCACCGCCACTTGAGTTCCCCCGAGCGCTTGCATCGTTAGCCACAAAAGTATTCGTATGATTGACTTGCATGCTAAGCATGTTACCAGAAGGCTCCCAGACTGGCCCCCCGAATTTACCATTTGCTATAGGCATACCATAAGGACCAGATGTAATCATTCCTTTGTAAGTAAGGTCTGATCGAGAAATAAGCTGGTTATAATCGGGGTTGAAGATGGGAGTTCCACTCGCCTTAACAGGAGTTGGATTCGTAATCACCAATTGTAAGACCAATGTGCTCAATAAGACCCCAACTGTAAACACCATTTTCCATTTCGCTATTTTCATATATTCAGCCTCCTAAAAATATTATTACGACACTGAAAGCTAGTTGTATTATCTACAAGCTTTTTCTATTAGAAAATCAACGACAGGTGTAGGATCCTCTAGGCTGTGGGGATGATGCTCCCCTTCTGGCTTCACAATAACGTTAATTAATCCCCCCCTTTCCCTGTAGCTATTAATAAGAATTTCAGCATTTTCGCTATATATTGCTGCAGTATCCGCATCTCCATAAACAATGATAATGGGGATCAAGGCCTTCGCAACTTGGTCAATTTTATCCAGTGGGTTTCCTTTAAAATCTTTAACCGTCTCTTCTGTTAAACCATAATGCGCAAGACATTCTTGCCACTCTTTGTCTGCTCGTACCGCCTTACCAAAACCACCTGGCCAGCTTCTTATATCCAACGAGGGAGCATCGAGGTATAACCCAGCCACTTTATCTGAATATTCCGCTGCATAATTGAATGAATATAGTGCACCCCGGCTGAATCCGAAAAGAACGGTTCTTTCTGCAAGACTAAATTGTTGCTCCACGTAATTCTGAAATGATCGCATAAATCGAATGGATGCTGGACAGCCGTACATGTCACTTACCTTGTAATAGGCTAAATACCATCCTTTCTCCAGCATAGCCATATCCACTTGGGCGAACGCATCAAAAAACTCAGCACGCCAAATCCATGGTTTACCTTTCGCGGGAGTAGCCGGAACAATAATCAATCCTTCTATTCCATTCACTAGAAAGTCGTATCTGATGTAACCTTTCCATAACGTTTTTTGCATACGTTCATTCTCCATAGATTAGTTTCGTTGTATGAAATAATCGGGATAATCCGCCGTTAACCCAAACTTATCCATCGGAAAATTACGGAATCCAAGAGCCAGAGCCGGGGAATCAGGCCTCACGCTATAATCTCCATTCGCTGGATCAACGAAGAGCGGATCTGCGTAAACAGAATGGACATCCCAGCCCATTGCCTGCCATTCAGACCATTCGTACGTCTCCGTCCGGCTGCCCAACGGCCGATAATGAACCGTCGCGAGAAACCGGCCTAAGTCGTTAAAGAATAAGTTGCCATCCAGCTCCTGTACCCAGCGGCCTTCCATCGGAGGGCCGATCAGCTCGTACAGCTTGCCTTTGGAATCACCCTTCTGAAAGTCGATATCAACCTCAGGATTATCCCATTCGCTGTTCGCCACGACGATATTCCCCCTGAACCGGTCACTATTGCCCTCGTATCCGATATGGATGCCGGGAGGATTTGCCCCGTTCACGAAAATATTGTTTTCAACTGTACGATAATCTCCTTCTCGAAGCTTGACCGAGACTCCAATGCACAGATTTTCGCGGACAACGTAATTGGACGAGCCGTCGTCCAGATCAATCCCCCATCCTTTGCGATCGCGAAACCTATTGTTGCGGATGACAACCGGATTCCTAGCATCTAGGCATACGTCTCCGGCTCCATGCGACGCAGGACCGTGGGATTGGGAAAGGCACCAGAACCTGTCCCTCCCCCATGAGTTAAACGGACCATGATCCCCTGTTTCCCTTACCGTATCGTACACATCGTTATATTCGATAACGTGTCCTCCCCATGTCCCGTCGTTGATACAGATAGCAGCACGCGGAAGACGGAAAATCTCATTATGGCTGACGATGTTATCGCGGCTAACCGAGATAAACACGCCTGCAGTCTGTTTCCCGTAAACACCGATATCGTGAATTTTATTATTACTAATCGTGATATTCGCTGGATAGGCGTGCTGACTTCCTAGTGTCAGCGGCTTCGACCCGACAAGGCAAAAACCACTTTCGCCTATGTCATGTACCCAGCAGCCGTGAATGCGATGATCCCTGTTGTAAAGGCTTACAAATACAGCGTTGCCTCCGACAGCATCGAACTCGCAATACGCAATCTCGCAGTTCTCCGCCCCCTCCATGAATACCGCGCCACCTCGATGGATCGTCCAATCCCCAAGCGATGGCGCTTCATACGCCTTCAAGTAAGTCGGCACAGCGTGCTGGAAGTGAATACCGATGAACGATATCCATTGAACTGGGTGACGTTGCGTCCCTATGAATTCAACGATTCGTTCCAGAACAGGTACTTCCACAACGGACTCTTCTAGAACCAACCCTTCTGGCGGATAATAGTAGAGAATACCTTCCTCGCGATCGGCGTACCATTCACCCGGGGTATCCAGTTCCTCGAATACGTTGTCAACGAAATAGTCAGAACGTTCGTCTATACCGGTAGCGTCGGAGCCTTGCATAATGTCGTTGATTTGATAGCCACCTTCGCCGAAGCGGATGACTCCCGCCTGGCGATCGACGCTCTCTACCCGCCATTGCAAATTGCCCCACTTGTTCTTTCCGAATGCATGAACAACCGCTTCTTCTGGCTTCGCCCATTCCTTGTTCGTGAAAGTTGCGGGGTCGAACGGCAATTCGTAGTGTGGCCATGCCCTCGGCTCGCCGAGTGGCCGAACGAAAGCTGGGCTAGCGCCCGAGGCTTTCGGGAAACGGGCACGAGTCTGCCGGACTCCATTTACGAACAGCTCCGTAAACATCTCTTCTCGATTGACGCCTTTCCACTCAGGAATGGCACATTTCCATATGCCATCTCGGTAAGGCTCCATACTTAGTCGAAGCCGCTTGCCTCCGCTTACAATAGGACGCTCTCCCGGAAATGCGCGGTACCAGACAGGGGCACTTTCGGACCCTGAATCCTCCGCTGTTAAAGTGAACGTCTGTTCCAAATAATGCGTGCCTTCCCGGAGCCATACCGTTGCCGATTGGATTGCTGCCTTTCCGGTACTTCTTAGTTCCCGCTTGGCTCTATCCAGTGTGGCGAACGGTTTGCTCTCCGTTCCCAGCGCATCGTCGTTTCCATTAGGGCTGACATATAAATTTATTTGCGTTTCCATATCCATGTTCGACATGTGGAACACCTCCTTTTAATCCTTCACAGCGCCTGATGTAATGCCGCTTGTAATGTATTTTCGCGCGAACAGGAAGATGATGACGCCAGGCATGCCGAGCACGACGAGCGCCGCATTGAATTTACCATAGTCCGCCGGAGAGAATCCGAACAAGCCCTTCAGCGTATTGACCGCAACCGTCGCAGTTAGAACTGATTTATCGGTCAAGAACATGAGCGGTAACAGGAAATCCTGGAACGACCACATGATTGAAAGTACTCCAAGATTGATAAGTGCTGGAGTCGACAAAGGCAAATAAATACGGTTAAACATCTGCAGCTTCGTGGCTCCGTCGATTGAAGCTGATTCCATCAGCTCAGGCGGCAAATTATCGTAATAGTTGCGCATCATGAGAACAGCGAACGGTAGCGTGAGCACCGCCTCCGACAGTATGACCGACCAGAGCGTATTGTATAGGCCGACATTTTTGAGAATGTAATAGAACGGAATCAGGATGACTACTCCAGGCACCGCCAAACAGAGAAGAACGGTGGCGTACAGAGCTTCCTTGGCGAAAAACCGCAGCTTGGAAAAAGCAAATGCCGCTAGTGATCCAACTGCCAGCAAGATAACCGTGGACCCGAGCGCGATGAACGCCGAATTCCGAAATGTTCCGAGTAAGGATATGCCATTCAGGTCCCCCATGAACAAGTCGACGTAATTCTTAAATCCGTTAACTTTGAGTGAATTGCGAATGGCTGTGTAGAATGGGAACAGCCACACAAGAGCGAAAGCGTATAGAAATACGGTGATGATTCTCTTCTGCCTACGGGTGACGAGGCTGATATTCATCCTCTCCCCCCCTTTCGTGCTTTAGTGCGGAAAGCAAGCATTTGCACGACCGAAATGCTCAAAGCGATTAGAAGAACGATCGCGGACGCCGCGCATACGAAGCCAATGTTCGCCCCCGCAGATCGAACGAAAGAATAAATATATACGCTGGTGTTCTCTGTCGCACCTGCCGGTCCGCCCTGCGTGAGCAGGAATATACGTTCGAACTCGCGAAAGCTACCCAGCAGCGTGGACAGGATAATCGTCTTGTGCGCGTTCTTAAGCAGTGGGAATAAAATGTTCCACATCATCCTACCTAGTCCTGCCCCGTCTATGACAGCCGCTTCCAGAATACCGGAATTGATCGTTGTCATATCCGCATTGTAGTACATCATCGGCAGACCGATCAGAAACACCGAGATCGAGATGACTGATAAATAGGCCATTTCAGGATTGCTCAGCCATCTCTGCGCCAGAAAATCAAGACCGATGCCATGGAGCAGCTGGTTCAGTGTACCGAAGCGGTATTCTAGCATGATGGAGAAAACCATTGCGATCAGAGCAAGCGGCATGAACGATGGAATGAAAAATAGCGCCCCTAGAAATTTTGAGCCTCTGATTCCAATGCTCAGTACGACAGAAACCAGACACCCTACCGACACACCAATGACGATAGCTGCGGCCGAGAACACTAGATTGTTGACGATGGAATAGAGAAATCTGCTATCTTCTATGACCATGCGATAATTTTCCCAGCCGACAAATTCCGCGTCTCGGAACGATAACGTTTCTTTAAAGAAACTCGTTTGAATGATGAAATAAAAGCCGTAAAACAAGAAAATTGCGAACAAGACAAGCAGCGGAGTGACAAACAAATACCCGGTAGCATGTTCCCTAGCCTTGATCTTCATACAGCGTGCACACTCCCCAACTACGGAATAGGACAGGAGCGATGGCCGATGCACATACGCTCCCGTCAATCCGTTATCCGATTATTCGTTTATTCGTTCGGATACTTACCCGTCTCGAATTCCTTCTGGATCGCTTTCGCCGTCACTTCCGGCGTCTGCTTGTTAATAAGCATCTTCTGTAGCTGTTGTCCCACAACGTCAGAGAACGGAGAGTTGTTGTTTCGATCTGCACTCGGGTGGTTCAGCAGGTCGGATAAAGTCTTATAGGATTCCTGTGCCGTTGGCGTCGTAAGAAGTGACGAATCGGGAACGAAACCCGTCTTATTGGTAGAGAATGCAAACGTAGAGGCGAGCATATCGTTACCTTCGCCGAAAATAAGATAGTCGATCAATTGCATTGCTTCTTTCGGATGCTTGGAATTCGCAGGAATGCCGAGTCCAAGATCGATGAACGAACGGATCGAAGATTTGCCATTCGGCTCTATGCTAGGTATTGGTAAGACGCCGACATCTTTAATGCTTACTTGATTTCCTACACGGTAGCTGTCCAGTAGTAGATTTGCTTCCCATGTGCCTTGGATTAAGAACGCGGCTTGGCCGGAAGTGAACGCGTTACGGGAGGACGTATAGTCTAAGTCCATTACATCGTCTCTATTGATAATGCCGTCAGTAAATAGCTTCTGGAAGCCTGCTACCGCTTGAATATATTCAGGACCGTCCAGCTTCTTGCCGTTGTATCGCCATTGATTGTACAAGTCGGACTGTTGTCCAGCGATTGTCCAAGCCACTTCGTCCAAAATCCAGGCGTCTTTGCCGCCGACAGCGACGGACAGCTTATTGCTCTTCGTATCGCGGAGCTTGTCGGATATCGCTTTCAATTGCTCATATGTCTTAGGCGCTGGCAGGTTGAGCTCATCCAAAATATCTTTGTTGTAGTACATAATCATCGAACCAATGGATGCCATCGGCAGGAACTTCAAGCCGTCAGATTGGACCTTCGCCTGCGAAACGCTGTTCTCGCTAATGACCGACTGCCAGTCTGGACGTATCTGAGAGATCAGGTCTTCCAGTGGGAGAAGATCGGCTTGAATTTGCTTTGGCATCGCTCCGGTTTGGACACCGACGACATCCAAATTTTCGCCAGTACTGAGCGCCAACGGCATTTTCATTTGGAAATCTTTCGTTTCCATCACGGTAAGCTCAACCTTGATACCGGGATGACTGGCTTCGAATTTCTCGATGACTGCCTTATAGAGATCTGCTGACGGATGCCACGTCCAAAACTTCAAGGTAACAGGATCGGCGCCGCTTGCCGGTGCGGATGCTGGCGCGCTCGATTCGCCGGACGTAGCTGGCGTGGCAGAGCTTTGCACCTCGTTACCTTTCGAATTGCTGCAAGCAGAGGCGAGCATCGAGAACGCTAAAATCGTGCTTAGCAGAGCTAATGGTTTGCGAAGCTTTTGCATGGATAATTTCCCCCTATCGCGTATATGAAGCGCTTACGAGATAAGCCTAACATGCGTTCAAGGGGGGAGCCCATGGTCATTGCACATGATTCGATATGGAAATTTCACATAGATTAGTGGGGATGATGAAATTCGGGGATGCCTCGATCTAAGGCGACTTGCTTACGGAATTCGTCCATCTTCAAGATGGCTTCACGGGTCGTAATGGCACCAGTCATCGCTTGCTGAACCCATTTGCCCATTTCGTATTGGCTGTAGCCAACGATGAACGGAGTGACGGACGGATAGGTAAGCTCGTCGATAAACTTTTTATTTTCCAAGTATTGCGGAGTTGGCTTATTCGTTGTCACACTTTTAAAATAGGTTCCGGTATTCATGCCTCGATAGATTTCGTTCAATACGTCGGGCTGCGCCAGATAACGGATAAAATCGATCGCTTCCTTCACATGCTTGCCGTTCTTGTTTACCAGCATCATTGCCGCGTTCGGTCCTTCGTACAGCTTGGCCTCACTGCCTCCGACGAATAGCGGCATGAGCCCGAAATCACTCGCCGTGCCCGGATACTTCGCCTCCAAATCCGAATACAGATACACGTCCCACGACATGACCATTGCATACTCGCCGCTGTGTAAAGCGTCAACTAAGCCATCCCAATTGTTATTAACTGAGTCGTTGCCAAAGTAACCTCGCGTATACATCGTTCGATACCAATCGACGACGTCCTGCACCGCAGGTACATCCGCCAGGTTAAGCTTATTCGTGTTCAGCGCATTGACAAATCCCGGTGTTCGCTCGGCGACATAGTCAAAGCCGAATTGGGGTAGAAGCGGCCATATATCCTTGCTCGCCAAATACATAGGCGCGATACCGGCTTGTTTGAGCTTCTCGCATACCGCGAAAAACTCCTCTTGAGATTCCGGAACGTGCAAGCCAAGCTTCTCGAATATTCGCTTGTTGTACAATGTGCCGCTAGTGGATGCCTCCCACAGAGGCAAACCATACAGCTTACCGTCTTTCATCAGCCGCGGGCGCACCTCATCGGTCAAGTCCGACTCCCATGCTTCCCCACTCATATCGACGAAGTTGCGCGCCGGACGCAAATCACTAAGCGCAGTGCCTCCAAAATGCAAGACGATGTCCGTAATTTCACCTATGGCGACCCGTCTGCTAATCAATGTGTCTACCGTATCAATCGGTAACGCCTGTAATTCGATCCGGTTCCCTGAATCGTTCTCGTACATCTCAATGGCCTTCGTCAAAATCGGTCTGACCGTCCAATCCTGATTAGCCATCAGCGTAAGCGTAACTGGCTGAGCATTGTCCAGCTTATCGCCAGCAAATCTCGTTGCGTCTTCGTTCTCATTGCACCCGAAGAGGGAGACCATAGCGGTAATAAGGAACGCTCCGACGCATGCCCGCAACGGCATTCTTTTCTTAATCCCTTTATGTCGAACCGCTTGCCGCATCCCGTTCCCGCCTCTCCTTGTACTCCTTCGGACTAAGCCCTGTCGCGTTCTTGAACACCTTGCTGAAGTAGAGACTGTCCTCGAATCCGACCTGTTCGGCGATTTGACGAAACGACAACTCTCTCCTATCGTTCAAGAGCGAGATCGCCTTGTCGATACGAAGCTTTGCCAAATACTTGCCGGGAGGGACGCCAACGACCTCGCTGAACACGTTAGAAATATACGTCTTGTTATAGCCGAATACTTGCTGCAGCTGATCGCTTCCGATCGGCTCCATATAGTGCTCGTCCAAGTACCTCCGCACGTTGTCTATCAAATCCTTGGCGGAACGGTCCGGACGGCTTCTCAACAAACGATCGTATTCTTCCTTCATAAATCCGCAAAATTGCTCCGTTACTTCGTCCAGCGTCCTACAGCCAGATACCAATTCGTTCGCATTGAATGCCATTGCATTCCCCTCGAGTTCTGTCGACCTCTGAGCGCGGAACAACCGGACGATCACCTGTAATAGGCTCTCGCACGCTTGCTGGCCGTAACCCTCTCTGCGCCATTCCTCTTTCCAGCTAAGCATCGATTTCTCAAAGGAACGGTAATCTCCCGACTTAGCGAGTGTACGGCAAGCCTGCTCCAGCTCCGCCGTCAATACGAAGTCATAGCTGCCGGAATCGCCATGAAACCATACCCGGCATTGTCCGATTCCCGTATTGCGGGCCAACCCTTCCCTAAGCGCTCGCAACGAAGAGGCCAAGCTATTAGGGAATACAGGCTCAGAAACGGCCAGACATATTTGCCAATTCGCCATCCCTTCGCTCCGTCTCCATTCGGCCAGCATTTCTTCAGCCGTATTACAGCTCCATGAATCCGTCACGGGATTTACCAAACCCCTGACTACGATTTTCTCATTGGACGTCAGACCATTTATCCACCACGCAGGTGAACGAATAGGACTCTCACGCGCGAAGAACGCCGACCTCAAGAGGTTGTCCTCCTCTGACCGCCAACCGCCCGAAGCCGGCGACAGATCCTCCCATTCGTCTTTTCGGTGCGCGCCTTTCCGAATAAGAAGTATCTGGTAGGCAGGATAACCTGGATTTACAGGCTCGGCACCCGAATCGTCTGAAAGTCGTAAAGCTTGCCTAAGAAAAGCCCGTTCAGTTACCTCTTTGCGCTTACGGAGCAAAGTGGAAGCCTTTGTTAGCGACTGCTCCAGTAGCTCTTCTTTTAAAGGCTTGAGCAAATAATCGAAAGCACGGGACTGCAGTGCTTCCCTCGCATAATTAAAATCGCTATAGCCGGTCAGAACGATACAAGGAATGTCATAGCCTCGAAATTCTAATTCCTTCATGAATTGTAAGCCATCCATGACGGGCATTCGGATATCAGTCACAATCAAATCCGGCTTCTCTTCGCTTTCTTCAAGCATTGTTAAAGCCTTTCGTCCATTATAAGCCGTTTGCGACACAACGAAGCCTTGTGTGGACGATTCAATCATCTCCTTCACCATACGAAGGATCGGCGGCTCGTCTTCGATCAGCATAACTCTGTTCATCTCTTAGCGCCTCCCAGTGATCGTGAATACCGCTCCCCCGTCGGATGCGTTGTCAGCCCGGAACTCGACGTCTTCCCCGTAGAACAGAAAAAGTCGCGCAACCACGTTGGTCAGGCCTATCCCGTTCCCTTGCCGGATCGGCATTGAACCGTCCTCTCCACCCTCCACAATTAATCTCTCTGTCTCCGCTCCAGGATTGGACCTCAATTCGCTGATTTGAAGATTAATTTTGTTCAACATCTCTGTCGAAAAACCAATGCCATTGTCCGCGATTGTTATTGTCCATCGTCCTTCGCTAACAGTTCCTCTTATGGAAAGCTTCCACGGCGGATCCACTCCCGCGAAGCCGTGATTGAACGCGTTTTCCACGAGCGGCTGCAACGACAATCGAGGAATCGGAACAGGAAAGATGTCGGGAACGATCTCCGTATCGATCTCCAAGAAATCCTCGTACTTGCTCTTCATCAACGTCAGGTATTGCCCCACGTGCTCGATTTCGGCTCCGATGGTGGAATCTTTGCGATCGAATTTCATCGTATATCGGAGCATGTCCGACAACGCAATGCACATTTCCGTCACCTTCGGATTGCCTGAGCTTTTTCCATATGCCGCAATTACCGTCAACGTGTTATGCAAGAAATGGGGATTGACCTGAGCCTGCAGTGCATTCATCTGAGCGACCATCGCGCGTTCGTTGGATTTCTCCGCTTGTCGCATAGAAATTTTCAATTCATCGAGAAGCCCTTGGAAAGCGACGCCCAATAACGTGATCTCGTTGCGGGTTCTTAGCCTAGCGGGCAGCAGCTCCAGCTTTGCTAGGTCGACGTTCGCTAGCGAGTCCTTCAGTCTCCTCAGCGGTCTCGTCACGCGATTCGTATACAGGTAGAGTAGGAAAAGAAGCACGATAAGCACCGCGAGAAAAATCGTGATCGAGCTTATTCGCAAATACTCAATAGGGCGGCGGAAAGCGGATAAATCTTCAACGAGCAAAATGTTCCAATCCGTAGAGGTCAATTTTGAATAGAACACCATCTGACGGGTTCCTGACAGCCTCGATTCGAAATGTCCGAACTCACCGTTGAACTGCATCGCCAAACGTGTATCTTCGTCGAGCTTCCGCTCCTGCACTGGAGACAAGCTGCTGAACAACACGCTGCGGTCAGAGCCCATAATGAGCACGTTGCCGAACGATAAATTATTTCTAAAGAAAAAGATGTTCTCCAATTCTTTGACCGCGTAGCTAATTTCCACGTATCCATAAACGTTATAATTGTCCCGGAGCGGCCGGACGACGGAAACGACCAAGTCCCCGGATACCGACCAAGGGTCCGGATGAGGCGCCAAATACCGCTTGTACTCCTCCATGCCTAAATAATCCCTGAATGTAGGCTTCAAGCGTATCTGCGATTTGTCGACTTTGATATTATTCATTTTGTTACTAAGATCCAAGTAATCACCGAAACGACTAACGAGACTGATCCTTCCCTTAAGCGGCTGCAGTGACATAAAGGAGAGCAAAGTGTTCCTGACGTCTGCACTGACAGCTGGATTCTCGATAAAATAGTTCCGATCAGAGTCGAACGAGATGCCTTTCAGCACGCCCATGATCGAATCGGATGCGTTGACAGAGATCGAAAGCTTATCCATCTCCTTAAGCATTTCATCGACTTGCTCCTGCAGCTTGATCGTTGTCTGCTGTTTGTTCTGGGCAATATCGTTCATAATCAACGATTCGTTACGATAATAATTAATGACGTTGACGATCGTGAGCACCGCAAATAGGAACGCAGCAAGCGCAAGGAAAATCTTCGTCTGGTAGCTAAAAGATCCGAACATGCCGTTCACCCCGCGCACAATTCAGTAAGCGCATTCATTTCCTTAATTGTATCAGAGCAAGATCAGAACGAATATGAAAAATTACAGATGTGGATATGGAGGATTTACAGAACACAAGCCGGATATGGTCGGACTGTACATAATCTCAGTATTGTTCTCCCTATGAAGCACCCGGATATGTTTTTGTTTTAATGAGGGGATAGAGGAGAATTAAAAAAATAAACAAATTCCAATAGCTGGGGAATGATTGTATTGCTAAATATATCCCAACAGGCAAAGAGGAGTAGAAGCCTATAAGCTTTAATTTTCTGTTTTAACAAAGTAGGAAACTAATACAAATAACCCAGGTATAATCAGTAACACAAAAACTATAACTATTGTTACTTCATCAAGCGGCATAGAATTATAAGGGTTAGCAAAACAAAAAATTAATGAAAGCACAATAGTAGCGACTGGAGGAAGAATGTTTAGTAAAAGCTTCATAAAAACCACTCCATTCAGAGAATGTCGTTATTAACAATGGGGAGTATTGTTGTCTATACTAATCTGCTTTGTTGTTCACCGTTTCACCGAAGGACGGACAGCATAAATCAATACTTGTATTGTGATGAATTGAAAGATATACTTACTGCAAATACAAATGCATAATTATACTTAAATTATAATATTTATTCATGAATAGGAGGGTGATTATGAAATATAAAGTATTTGTTGACGGACAAGAAGGTACAACGGGCTTGAAAATCTTTGAGTATCTATCCAAACTATCAGACATAGAGATTCTCCGGATTGACTACGACAAAAGAAAAGACCCTGAAGAACGAAGTAAATTTCTTAATGCAGCAGACGTTGTTTTTCTTTGTCTTCCCGATTCGGCTACCAAAGAGTCCGTTGCTCTTGTGAAAAATGAAAAAACTAAAATCATTAATGCCAGCACTGTCTTTAGAACTGATAAAAATTGGGTATATGGTTTGCCTGAGCTAAAAAATCAAAGAGATTTAATACGTACTGCAAAGAGAGTTTCCGTCCCTGGTTGTCATGCTACCGGTTTTATTCTTACTATTAGACCCTTGATCGAGGCTGGTATTCTTCAGCATGATTATCCCGTTACATGTTATTCATTGACTGGCTATTCCGGAGCTGGAAAAAGTGGCATTGAGGAATATGAAAATTCAGCATTAGTTACTGAAAAAAAGCTCAATTATCCAAGGCATTATTCGTTGCAGCTCAATCATAAGCACATCCCTGAAATGCTATTGTATTCAGGACTCCTTTACGAGCCATTATTTTCACCCATTATAGCTAATTATGCACAAGGACTAGCAATGTCAGTTCCCTTAATAAGCAGGTTAATGCCGAAAACCCCTTCCGCAAAAGATGTACATGAAGTACTATCCACTTATTTTGAAAAAGAGCGTTTCGTAAATGTGATGACGTACGATTCAGAAGCTTACCTCGATGAAGGGCACTTTATGATTTCTGAATGTAATAATACGAATCAACTAGACATATTTGTTTTTGGACAAAAAGACAGGATCAATATTATTTCAAGATACGATAATTTAGGTAAAGGGGCATCAGGCGCTGCTGTACAAAATATGAATCTCATGCTTGGATTCGATGAAGGAAATACAGATTAGTTCAATAAGCGTACTTGGAACCAAGCCCCCAATACGCATAATCATAGGTGTTTGGATGCTCTATAAGATACTTAGAGCGATTAATCCATTCGTTTAGTTTTTCCGTTTCAGCTGACATTTCCACCTTATCTAATAACAAAGATAGCCTGTCTATTTCTTCAATTTCTTCAGACTTAACGATATCTCCTGTAAAAACGTAAAGGCTGCAAAGAAAAAACGAAATGTGATTACAGTTTTCGTCATCTATAAACGAACAAATCATCGGAATATTTTCAAAACTGTTTACAGCTAATTCCCAATCTTGCTCTGGAATTTTCTCATTACTGTATGCCCATACTCTTATTTCTTCAGGAGTAGGATTCCAAGCGTGTTCTGCATCTCTAAAAATAATGCTCATCCTCTCAAGTTTATTAATATATTACTAGGTCACAAAGGCATCCCCGCTCGTACCGAAGAGCTTGCTTGAAACGGCAGATATGAGGAGCATTTGCTTCATAAATTGCTCTTGTGACGTACTCATCCCGCTTGCCAGCCACTTGTGAATAATATGAATCGTGCCGCCGATCGTCCATTCTATATAGAAGTCCAAATCCACCGGAGACTTCTTACCGCCGTTGATTTCCGCTTTACGAAGGATTTGCTTTAGACAGACATGCAACCTTTTCTCGAATTGATCTTTATACTCCAACAACGCCCCTGAAAGCAAAATGCGATAGAACTTCACATTGAGGCTAATATGATGAAGACTCTTGCGGAAATAGATTTCCAATCCAGCCATTAACTGATCTATATCCTTCAAGGGCTCAATGCACTCCACAATGGAAAAATACTCGTTGAACTTCTCCTCGATGATTTCTTCCATTAACTCTGCTTTCGATGAGTAGTAGCTATAAAAAGTAACCCGATTGACACCCGCCTTCTTCGTAATATCCGTCACACTGACAGAAGCATATGGCCTATCATCAATCAGATCCAGAATCGCTGCATGTAGTAACAATCGCGTTCGCACGACACTCTTATCCAGATACTCATAATGGCTCATTTTTAGCGTCTCCTTTTCAATGTTCAAGAAAGAATTCGTTTAGTTGTAGTATACCACTACAGTTTCGGGGATTTTGTCGTTTGAATCGCATTTCAATTCTGATACGATGGGCATGTTGATAAGCTAACCATCAAGAATAAGAATGAGGTGCACAGGTATGACAATAAACAAAACCTTTCTGATCACAGGTGCAGCTACCGGACTTGGAAGAGCATTAGCCATCAAACTTGCTGAGCAAGGCTACAAACTCTCGCTGGTAGACTTCAATGAAGAAGCCGGCAAGGAAACTTTGGCACTCGTCAAGGAAAAGAATGCAGAGGCTATCTTCATTAAAGCCGACGTAACGAATGAGGAAAATGTAAAGAACTATGTCGAAGAAACGGTTCGCGCATTCGGCACGATCGACTATTTTGCCAACAATGCGGGTATGATGATTCCGCTGCGCCTGCTTCACGAATATGATATCAACGAATATGATCGTGTCATGAATGTAAACCTCAAGGGAGCGTTCTTAGGCCTTAAATATGTCATTCCGGTCATGCTTCAGAATAACGGAGGCAATATCGTCAACACCGTCTCGTCGAACAGCTTCAAGCCGACCGCTTATAACGGCCTGTATTCTGCGACGAAGCACGCATTGGCAGCACTGACGAAATCGATTGGACAAGACTATCAGGACTTGAACATCCGTGCCGTAGGTGTCGCTCCGAACACAATGATTACGAACATCGCCGCCAATGCGGTACATACACTGACAGAAGAACGGATGGCGAAGCTTGTCGCTTCTACCGGACCAAATATTCCGGCAACACCTGAAGCAATCGCTGAAGCCGTCATCTTCGCCGCAACTACCGGTGCCGATTTGCTGAACGGAACGGTAGTGAACTGTGCCGGAGGCCAGATTTTCCAATAATCAAGCCCCTACGTAACAGCTTAAAATTATTCCTCCACGCAAAAAAGCCAACCTCTATCGTCTCCATGGGTTGGCTTTTTGCGTGGTGAGAGGCGATAAAGAAAAAGATTATTTTTCTCGTTTTAAGTCTTGCACCTTTAAACTTACTGAGTAGAATAGTCTGAAATGATTTAGATGACCCGTCTATTTTACATGGCTTCCCATAAAAATCGTTATGAATTTCAATAATATGCCTCCTGTAAGAAGAAAATAAAGTGTTAGACTGAAAATAAAGTTGTAGACTAGAAAAATAGAGTATTAGACTGAGGATGGCCACTAAACTAACGGGCAGGATTGCACAACTCTTCCGCGAATACTCCATTTATGGGAACTAGAAAAGTTGAAATCACACTATTTGGAGAGGGGATTTATTCTGAAGAATATTATTGCTTCTTTAATGGCATTTGTTATTACTCTTATTTCCGTTGAGCCTGTATCAGCAGATTGGGCGTTCAGGAGCGTTGTTTATTCAGAGAATCTATATGAGGTGACTGATGAACTCGTCCTTTTGAGTGATATAGAAAAGAAAATTGGAAAAGTAACACGGTATTCAGATATAGAAGGGACCTACCCTGGAAATTTTTCTAATACTTTTCCAGTGGGAACTGAATATTACTCGATAAAAGACAAGGATCCGAAAGAGATAATTGCAGTCAAGGCAAATAAGAATACATTTGTGAAAGCAGTTAACCGTGGACATTATGATAATGATTATTTGGAAACCCAAAATCGTATTTGGATATTTATTATCGGAGGCATTATTGTTGCTGTGATGATTTCGATATTATTCTTCAGAAGACGAAAGAAGCACATTTGAATTAGCCATGAAAGTGAAGATCCCAAAGGAGGAGTTAAGCTAACGGGACACGATAGCGCGATTATCTTCACGAATCCTTAGAGTCAGGTAATGATAGCGCAATAGAGGGGGAGACGAATGTTTGGGGTTAAAAATAAGAAAAAGTATAAAATTCCTGGGGGTAAAATAAGAAGGCTTATTAAAACTGAAGAAGGATGCATTGCAACTGACAGAATAACAGTTGATGGAAGTAAAGTCGGGTTTATGTATAGAGAAGAACCAAATACTAATTATCCAGATAGTGGTTGGCGCTTTATGGCTGGCGATGAGGATGATGAGTATATGAATAATCCTAAAAATCATTCCGTTTACCAAGTAAACACGATATGTAATTATGATTTAGATATTATTCAATTTCTTGACGCTCCAACAGGGACTGCTTTTATTAGAGACAAAACAGGTAAGTTTGTTTTAGACGAGGGTTGGGAGAATCCAGAAAATTGAACTAACTGGGAACGATAGTTTGGTTGCGAAGGAGAAGGTCATATTGAACCAGAAGGAATTCGAAGCAGTTATAAAGCTTCCAGCAAATATTCGGTATGAGTACTTTATTAATAAGGTTGCAGACTCGGAAGAAGTTTGGGGCTTGTATGACGATGGATGGGCAGTGACCGAAGACGATAATGGTAATATATTAATCCCATTTTGGCCGAAAAGAATCTTTGCAGAATTTTGTATTTTTGAAGAATGGTCGCATTACAAACCACAGAGTATTACCTTAAACGAATTTATGAATGACTGGTTGCCAGGAATAAGTGAAGATCATCATAAGCCTTCGATCTTTTGGAACAGAAATGATTCGGCTGTTGTAGCTGTCAATGTTCTACTTAATGACTTGGAACAAGAAATTGAAAAATACTAATCCGTCGTTACGCTATCTGGGAACGATACTTGAACGGCTGCCGTGGCGCAGCCATTATTCCTTTAACGGACAGTGTAATGCCTTGCCGGTAGCTCTAATAGTATTGAGAATTTTAAGTCCTGAAGAATTTGTTACTAGACGGGGGGCGTTCCTGTTCAAATTCTAATTTTCTTTTTTCTAAAAATTCTCTTATAAAAGGTGATTCTGTTCGATTAATTCCCCCCATATGAGCAGGGATTATTAACTCATTTGCATAATTAGAGATTTTCATCCACGAAAAATGAAACTTCTTCCGTACTCGATTATGGCTAAAGTGTAATAACTTGCCTCCCTGTGAATCCTCAGCCCTGAAGGTGTTAGTTTCTCTTTCCAAATTCGCGATCCTTGGTTCTCGTCTATTTTTGTGATGTAATCTTTCGATATATTCCATTTTTGTTTTTTGTTCAAAGAACACGTTGTTATGTGCGTTTAAATAAAACAATTCATTTAGTTGGTCCACATCTTTTCCTTTTTTTAGAATCAAGATGTGATCTTGTTGGTCGGGGATGTCATATGCCTTCTCATCATAGAGCAGGATGCACATATGTGGCGAGATTGGAAAGAAGAACTGTGCACCTCTGTTTATATAGCCAAATCCTCCGGGATAATTTTTACTCAAGTAAAATGAATTGTACCGAATTAACGGATTATCCGAAGTAATAAATCTTCTTGCTCCCATAGTTTGTTCGACAATTAAAAGTGGTTTTAAGTCAAGGACAAGTGGAGTTCCTTCTATAGCTGCTTCAATGCTGTAAGTGGATGGTTCATTTAACTTGATAGTAAATTTGTTCAAGTCTAGATCCTGAATTTCAGGATAGTGTTCTAGAATAGCTTTTGACAGCATGTCCATCGCTTGATTGGCTGATTCTGCAATTTTCAAGTTTCTAGCTTCGCTGACCAATAAAAACATATATAAATGCATGTAATCCTGTATTGATTGAGGGAATTTGCTCGTTTCAAGAACTTCTCGAATAAGTGAACATGCCTTCGTTTCGATTTTTTCATTTAGCAAATTCTCAATTCTCTTATCAGCTCCATAAAAATTATGTCGTTGGCACATATCCTTTATGGATGCGTTTTGGATATATTTTGCGTTTGTAAGATTAAAGGTGTCTATTGCTTTTGGAGTATTGGAGAAGTTTTTTAAATAAAACTTCGGAACGTAGTGCTGTCTATTTTTTTCTGCCATATTTTCACCTGATTTCTCTTAGGAATAAACTCACTATATACCATTTTAATGCAATTGGAGATATGAAATCCATTAGTTTTTAGTAACTTGTTAACAGTCACCATACCTTGAGCTTGCTACATGATAGCTCCTTTATCGTTTGTTGAAGTAACGAGCAGGATAGCTAAATGACAACTCGAATACTTTTTGAGACGGAATATTCACGAACTTTGAATCTCACGTTATGTGAAATCACAGTAATATAATAAATTAACAATTCAAGGAGGATTATATGAACACCATCGTCTATATGGTTAGGCATGCTGAATCACCATACGATGAAGGAACTGAAAGAACAAGAGGACTCACCACAAAGGGCAAGGGCGATGTTGAAAAAGTTACAGAGATTCTTAAAGAAGAAGGAATAGATATTATTATATCTAGCCCCTATAACCGAGCAATCCTGAGTATTGAGGGATTGGCACAAAACTTGGGATTAGATATCGAAACATTTGAAGATCTCAGGGAAAGGCATTTTGCTGGAGAAATTATTGAAAATTTAATGTCCGTTATTAGAGAGGAATTTTATGATTTTGATTATTCTTTACCGGATGGGGAGTCTAATTCTGATTGCCAGAATAGATCAATATCAGTGATAAAAAACATATTAAAAGAACACTCTGGGAAAAAAATAGCTATTGGAACACATGGACTTGTAATGACCTTGATGATCAATTATTTTGATTCAAGTTATGGTTTGGATTTTTTAAATCAATTAAAGAAACCAGATATTTATAAATTAAGTTTTGAAAATTTAGAACTAAAAGAGGTAGTAAGACTATGGAATGAGGATTTTTGATTTAGCGAACGGATACGTTAGCTAAATCAACTAAACCCAGTCTAATACTTTATTTTTTCCATACACCTCCCTCATGTATTTCTGAAGTTATGTGAGATTATTCAACTCACATTTGGGCGCTAGGCGCGTATCCTAATACGAAAGGATTTTGATTCGAGGAGGCATCGATGGTGGGATACTACGTAACGGTAGAGCCGGGGGTAAAGCTCTACGTGGAAGACATCAACCCGACAGGAAGCAAGACGATCATGTTTCTACACGGCTGGCCTCTCAGCCATGAACAGTTCGAATATCAGTTCAACGTGCTGCCCGGCATGGGGTATCGCTGCATCGGCATCGACTGGCGTGGCTTCGGTAAGTCGGATCGGCCCTACAGCGGCTATAATTTAGAACGCCTTGCGGACGATATTCGCGCTGTCGTCGAGGAGATGCAATTGAAAGATTTCGTGCTCGCCGGACATTCGACTGGAGGTGCGATCGCAATCAAATATATCGTACGGTACAACGGTGGAGGCGTATCCAAGCTCGTGCTTATCGACGCAGCGGCTCCAAGCGGTCTCACCAAAGAGACGGCCGCGCAGCTGCTGAAGGAGACGTTGAACGACCGGGCGAACATGATGCTAGGCGTGACGAACATTTTCTTCTTTCGGTACATCACCAAGCCATTCTCGGACTGGTTCAATCAGATGGGCATGCAAGCCGCCGGCTGGTCAACAGCCGCGATCATCGTCATGCTGCGGGACCTTGATTTGAATGCCGACCTGTCACGCATCCAAGTGCCGACGCTGATCGTACATGGCATTCACGACCAGGTCATTCCATTCAGCCAGGCGGAGGAGATGCATCAGAAAATTCCCCATTCGCAGCTCATACCGTTTATGTATAGCGGCCACGCCTCGTTCTACGACGAACGCGACAAATTTAATCAACTGATGCGGGATTTCGTAGGAACTGCGATAAACTAACAATAAAAATCACTTTTTTCTTTCATTAACATGAAAACACACTCCCTACCCCACGTTTCCTGAATGGCGGGAAACTCATAGGGTATTTTCCTCCCAAGTGAATCAGATGAATCCATAAATAAAATAACATACTAATTAGGATGAAACTGATCTTTCAATTCTAATAATCCCTGTCCTGTTCTACTCCAATATATACTGGCAAACTCAAACCCAGCTGGTTTTCAGGAGCTTCCATCTGAACAAATCCGATGGAAAGAGTGGACTTCCCCACACTTTTTCCAGTAAACGTAATATGGAACGAAATCTGAAGTTGATTGAACTGCTCCATCCACTTATTCAAGAGGCCAAGCTGTGCGGCCGTCTCCGGATACACGACCTGCATGTACCCGCCCGGAAAGGCGATTTCCGGATACCGGTATCGGTACCCGTTGATCTTCGATCCCTCTGCCTCCAGTTCGACCAACTGCGGGTCGACACTCCACTCTTCCCGCGTATGAAATTGGTACGAACCACCGATCAACTTCCCGGGACCTGGCTCGGTCAACTGCTCGTCAAGAGCTGGCCCCCACAAAAGTACGTCGAGTCCCGTGAAGGCTTTTCCTTGATTGGTCAGTCCGAATCGAATTGTTGATGGATTCCCGACATCCCCTGCCGCGATAGAGGCCCAACTTGTGAATGCCAGTTTTGGTACATCAATATGTTTAATGTAATCGGATAAGCGGATCTTGCTGCGAAAATGGAGAACCTTTAATTGACCGTCCATAATCGTATTTGGGCTATACTCGTGTTCAATTTCATAGCCTCGCATCGCCGCCTCAGCGGGAATATCCAATAGCTTCGCTGCCAGTGCTAGAGCGTCTTCTGCGAAGACATTTTCTTTTTCCCAGATCGCCTTTAGTTCCGTAGGATTCACTCCATGCGCACAAACCTCAGCCCATTTCGAATGCAACCCGTTCCGTTTTCGTGGACGACTCCCCTCGGACATCTCATTGAAGAGATCCAAGTCGTTGATTATCGTATCGGCCGTCCTGCCGTTCCGATACAGGCGCATCAAAAGTAAGTCACTATCATGAACGATGGACCCAACGACTGAAACGCCAGCACGAGCCGAAATGGCAGCGCCAAGCATGTCCATTGCATCCATGTCTTGTTCGTCGAGTCTTTGGTCGTAGATGGAAATCCACCGATCAGAGGAAATCTGTAGAATGAGAGATCGGTCAGCTAGTTTAGCGTCGTCTGTTTCCTCATATTCTGATCCTACCAGCCTGTCTCTTACGGTAAGCACCAGTTCCTCTAGCAATTTAACGCTATCCTGTAAACCGGTGAACACCTGAATATTTGAAAGGAACGTACCCAATATTCGCACTCCTTACTTCATCAATTCTTGTCCTTATGTTACATTTCAACACATATTGGGACTAATCCTCCCGTAACTTCAACGTCAAAAAGCAGCCGACCATTCTGACCGGCTGCCTTCTTGTCTTTATCAGACTATCTTTCTTCGCTAACTTAATAAAGGCGTCTGTTTTCTGTGGAATTTGATAAAGTAAAATCCAATAGCTGAAGCCAATACTAAATGCAATAGATATGGGATGTGTCCTAAGAACCTGTCATGAACCCTTACTAGGTGGTCAATAATAAGAAAACTCCATATTAGTTGATAAATCAAATTACCAATCAAGATGAAGTTAAGTATTTTCCGCTGGGTAAGAAACTCCTTTGAACAAAAGGCAACCCCAAAGAATATTTGAAAAATACACCATGTGAACCCATTAGGTCCAGAATCTAAACCCCAAAGATACTCTAGTACAGGTGGAAAATACATCAGACTCATACCTAAAGTTATCAAACCGAAAATTCGAAGATAAGTGTGCAGAAAAACACACCCTCCTTTTTCTGATAAATTTTCCATTTTAACTATTAGTATAGATTAATTAGGGATCCTTAATCCAACAATTCTCCTGTTAGCGTAACTAGACTGCCTATACCATGCCAGTAGCGTCTAAGTTAAGTCTTGAACTATAGTTCCCTTTTGCCGCGAAGCAAAACTCCTCCAAAGTTAATGACTCTCAATCGGACGATTTACCGATTTCATGCACGTTGCCAAACGGATCAACGAAAGCAGCATATCGCCCTTCAGTAGGTTCTTCTCATGCGGCAATATACACTGTGAGCCGTGACCAACCCAAATATCACACAATATATTATGGGTAGTAAGTTTGAACTGAACTCCTTTAACACGTTTGACATAAGAACTAGCTTCGGAGGTCTTCTATGCGTAAATATAGGAACGGAGCGATGAAAAGCAAAATAGTTCGAAGAAAAATAATTAATTTCGCGCGATCTCATAAAGGCAAGCTTCTCTACATTTTTGGTGAGAAGGACATTGATCTCGGTTATGGCGATTGCTCAGGCTTTTGCAGATATGTGATTATTAAGACCACTGGTATCGACATTGGTGACAAAACTTCGCATCAGGTAAAGCACGGCAAAAAAATTCCCAAGAGCGAAGCACGTACTGGCGATATCATTTTTTTTAAGAATATGTACAGAAAAGGTGTATCCCATGTCGGAATTGTTACGAGACCCGGTTATTTTATTGGACTTCAATTTAGAAAAGGCTGTCAAGAGGAATGTTACCTTAACGGATACTGGAAAATAAAATTTATGCAAATAAGAAGAATAATAGGCCTATCAACAAGTGAGAGAGGGATGCTTAAGATGGCGGATAATAAAGTTTCAACTTCCAAACACCGAAATTTAGTAGTAAATGTATACGTGGTGACGAGTACCGGTAATTCAATCAAGGATGCAATAATTAAAAGGGATTTAAACCAGGCAAGCAAAATATGGGAATCCAGTGGAATCACATTCCGTTTAAAATCCATTACCAGACATACAGATGAATCCTATAGATTTAAAGATGGTGAGTTTTTGGGCGGCATTTTCTTAAACAAACAACCAAAAAAAGTACAAAAATTAATAAAATACAGCCCCACAGGCAGTACCCGAAAAGATGTGGTAGTCATTTATTTGACATCCAAATCCTTTAAGGATATTGGGGCGAACAGAAAAACAACTGGGGCAATTTATTTTTATGGTAAAAAATTAGGCCCGAGAGTGGCAACCATTCTACTTGCTACTAATACAAGGGAACGCACACAGATGCTGGCGCATGAATTAGGTCATGCTTTGTTTGTAAATCCCCTAACAGGTAGATCCATTAATCCGAGTCGAACAATTGACCCCAAAGAAACTTCACATGATTTGGATAAAAAAAATCTGATGTATCCCAAACCTCCTTCAAAACCGGTTATCAACCAAACCCAACGTGATAGAGCCAAAAAGAGTACGTTAATAAGAATAGTGTCATAAAAATCTTTTCAGCTAATTAGCTTGTACAAGAAGAAGGTCAACCGGAAAAAGGTTTGATCTTCTTTTTCATCTCTGCTCTCCAAAAATATCGAGAAGTTCCATGGCAAAGAAAACATAATGATGATAGGTTGTGGCCTATTCAATTGAGTAAGTCATGAATATGATGGTGAAAGCTGATAAAAAAAACGCGAGTGACTCCAACAACTTGCAACTGGCATGAAGGAACGACAGGCATTATTAAGCGATTCCAACTAGCTGTTTTTTTCCAATTTCAATAAATCAGATACCGTAACAAAATCGAATCCCTGCCTTCTTAACCTGCGAATAATAAAAGGAAGTGCCTTGGCTGTTTGTCTTGCAGAATCACTTGCATGAAGCAGCAGAATGTGCCCGGGTTTTACCATTTTGGTGGAATTCCGAATAATGGCGGGTATCCCCGGATTCATCCAATCCAGGGAGTCTACACTCCAGTGAATAGTACGATATCCTAATGAGCCAAGCAGCTTAGTTACCCGATGATTCATATCACCATACGGTGTTCGAATAAGGCGGCAATTCACACCAGTAACTCTTCGTATAGCTTTACCAGCCAATTTTACTTCATTAATTATCCACTTGTCCCCGTGCTTAGTATAGTTCTCGTGACGATTTCCATGAGAACCAATTTCATAACCCAATGTCTTTATTATTCGAGCCAACTTTGGGCGCTTCATCACCCATGGACCCGAAAGAAAAAAAGTTGCCTTTTTCACTTCGTTCGCAGTCAGCACCTTAAGAACAGGATTAAGTTCCTTACTCCCCCACCCAATATCAAACGTTAGAGCTACGCATTTTCTTTGTGTATTCACACGATAAACCGGTTCGAATATAGAGTTCATTGTATACCCCCTTTCTCACATATATATGTTGGCAAATAATATTTGGTTATGTATCTGTCACTGTTAGAACAGGGAGGTGGTTATATTGAGAATATTATTTTTGGAGCGCGGGAAGCTGTGGTCATATGGTTTGCCTGATGGATTGAGGGATCTAGGACATCATGTAAGAACATCGGGTCCTGTCACCAGACGTGCTCTTGTCAGCCTGATAGAATCGTATAAGCCCAATTTACTTGTTTCTGTTGGCTGGGGCCCTGATCATACGAAAACCAAGCAGCGTTTAATGAGAAATCTTGCTACTCTCTACCGAATTCCACTTATTTATTGGTCGTTGGAAGATCCAAATTTTACAGAAGTGTTCACCATACCGCTTCTCAAGCGTATGAAACCGGATTATACCTTTTCCATTTCGGCAAAATCTTCAAAGAGATTTCAAGACATGGGTTTTCCTTCGGCACATCTAGACTATGCCTTTCATCCTAAAGTACATTTCAGAACAGAAGTAAAGAAGAAGTTTCGGACAGATATTGTAGTCGTTGCCAACGCCTATCCAGATGTATTACGCAAATATAAGAAGCTGTATCGCAATCAGTCCATTCGTACACTAATCCGACCGCTGTTAATGAACGGTTACAATATCGATTTTTATGGTCGCAACTGGTCCCGTATGAAGCCTTTTATTGGATGCTCGATCCCTAAGAAATCAATCAAAGGGTACATACCGTACAAGGATGCCAACAAAGTATTTAGTTCCGCTAAAATCGTGTTGGGATTACAAAATTATACGGATATGGTGACTCAAAGAACCTATGAAACGCTGGGCTCGGGCGGCTTTTTTTTAACTTGTGACACCTCTGCTATCCGAGCACTTCTGAGTCCTGGGCGTGACGTGGTAGTAAGCTCATCGCCTAACGAAACCTTAAGAAAGGTTCGTTATTATTTGGCTAACACCCAAGAGCGGGAACAAATAAGAAGAAACGGGCGTCGTGCCATTACGAGACATAATTACACCAATCGTGCACGTTTTATGATGAATGAGCTGCGAAAGCGGGGATTAGTCCAATGACAATCAAGGTTGCCTACTTAACATTTGACGATGGTCCTGCGAAAAATACGAAAAAAATATTAGCTATCCTGGAGCAGTATAAGATTAAAGGGACTTTTTTTGTTATAGGGAACAAGAGCCCGTACGGTATTCGTATGTACAGGAGAATAAAAAAACTTGGACATCGTATAGGAAATCATACGTATACTCACAACTTCTCAACTATTTATTCGACCAAGGGGGCATTTTTTGCTGACTTTTACCGTATGGAACGCTATCTTCAGCGTGTTGCTGGAATAAAAACCCGTCTTGTTCGATTCCCGGGTGGGTCCAATACCCGATTAGGTATTGCAAGAGGTGGAGTAAAAACAATACGTTCCATTAAGGCTGAGCTTAAGTCGAAAGGATACCTTTACCTGGATTGGAATATTGACTCCCATGACTCTAATCTTCCCCGTCCAGCACCGGGACAGATGATTCAAAAAGTACTTCATGAAAGCAAATTTAATAAAAATTGCATTATTCTATTTCATGATTTTTCAGATAATACCTTGCTCGCTTTACCCGCAATAATAAGGGGTCTAAAAAGACAAGGCTTTCGCTTTGGTGTACTCTCTACTCACTCTTTCAATTATCAAATGCCGGAGGGTAAATAAATGAAAGTACTGTTTTTAGAAAATCATCCCATGTGGATTCATGGTCTTCCCAACGGCTTTAGAGACGCTGGACATACGGTAAAAATATCAGGTCCTCTAACCCCCAGTAAAATACCTAAGTTGCTAAGCAGCTTCCGGCCTGATCTCATCATAAGTCTTGGCTGGACTCCCGAGCATAGGGAACAAAAGCGGAAATGGGTGAGAAGGTTTGTGGCCTCCTCTGGAATACCACACATATACTGGGCTACTGAAGATCCTACCCATCATGAATCCTTCTCTCTTCCTTATGTTCGTTCGATCAAGCCTGATTTTGTTTTTACTATTTGTCGCTCCATGGTTAAAAATTATAAAAAAATAGGAATAAAGGCAGCCCACATGGATTTTGGCTATCACCGAAAAGTCCACCATGAAGGAAAAAGTATTAAGCACCTGCAGAGCGATATCGCAATAGTCGCCAACGGCTACTCCCGAATTCTGAAAATTTATCCAAAGCATTTCCGTATTAAATCGCTGCACCATCTCATTCGCCCCTTAGTCAAAGACAGAACCCGAATTGATTTTTGGGGAAGACAATGGGAGGATATGAAGCCCATATTGGGTGTTGGTATTCCCCGCAACTGGATTCATGGATATTTGCCCTATCCTGAAGCACATAAAGTATATAATTCCGCAAAAATTGTGATCGGTCCGCAAAATCAGTTAACTCAAGTCACACAACGGACTTATGAAATTTTAGCCTCAGGTGGGTTCCTTCTAACCAGCGATACACCAGAAATCCGTCGCTTATTCAAACCAGGTAAAGATCTCGTCATATCACGTTCGGGCAGTCAGACCCGTAGACTCGTAAAATATTACATGCAGCATCCAAATGAACGAGAACAAATTCGCAAGCAGGGAATGCGTGCGGTTATGAGACATAGCTATAAACAACGAGCTCAATATATGATAAGTCAGCTAAAAAAGCATAAGATTCTGTGAATATACAGTAACTGTTCAAGGGGGAATACAACGAACATGATTACAAACCAGGTAGTAAGCCGTATTCCAACGAACAGGAAAATTATCGCTTTAACTTTTGATATTGCGAATGGAAACAAAGTTCCAGTACGAATGCTTTCTTTACTTAAAAGAAAGGGTGTTAAGAGTGCTACGTTTTTTGTTACTGGCATCTGGGTTAGATCCTACCCCCGCATTGCTAGATTAATTGTTCAACATGGCTATGAAATTGCTTCCCACGGAAACCGCCACCAGGATTACAGAAAGCATTCAAACATCTGGATTGCAAAGGAAGTCAAAGTAGCCAGAAAGTCCATTAATCAAGCTACAGGTATAATGACCAATATGATTCGCACACCAGGTGGTGAAATGAATGCACGTGTTATCCAAAAACTTCAATCTATGAACCAAACTATAGTTCACTGGGATGTTGATTCACTGGACTGGAAGTTGACGGATGTTAAAGAAATTGTGGATCGTGTTGTACCGCATGCGCGTAAAGGTTCCAATGTTTTACTGCATGCTAGTGATCCTTGGACCCAGAGCCTTAAGGCTGTGCCCTTAATCATTAAAGGGCTTAGTCAAAAGGGTTATCGCTTTGTAACGGTATCTGATTTATTGCGTGGGACGAAGAATTACAATAAGAAAGCACATTAAAAGCAATCCAAGCCTTTCCCGCTCCCATCTCACAAATCCAAAAAGTGTCAGCCATAAAATGAAAACTCCTGCCGCATAAAAACCGACAGGAGTGCATTGCGTGGTATTGGTTATTAATATTGGTTGTATATACGGTAGAGGAATATTGCCGCTTCCGCTCGTGTCGTTGGCGCCTGAGGGTTTAGCTTATTTCCGGATCCGGAGATTAGACCTTCCTTCGCCAGAAGAGCTAGACTCGCCTTCGCATAAACTGCGATGTCCCCTTTATCACTGAACGAAGCCAGAATGGCGGGATCTCCCGAGGCTTTCAACTGCTTGGCTTTCTCCAAAGCACGAGCGGTCAGCACCATCATATCCTGCCGCGAGATGTTTTCCGACGGATGGAACTCATCTTTGCCGGTACCCGTAGCCAAGCCTAGCTGCTTCGCTACGCCAAGTGCTTCGTAATAGTAAGCGTTAGGCTCCACATCTGCGAAATTGCCTTCAAATTTCGCCGTCAAACCCAAGGTCTTAACGAGCAAGACCAAATAATCGGCGCGAGTGATGCGGGCTACCGGAGAATAGGCCCCCGCCGCTGTACCGTTAATGATGCCCTTGGAGGCCATGACCTCAATCGAATGTCTTGCCCATTCCACACTGCTCAGATCGCTAAAGGTTTTATTTACATAAGCTACGGCATAATCGCTGAAGTGATTAGTAGCAAAGGTCACAGTTCCACTCTTTGCATCGTAACGGCCGCTTGGGACCGCGATAACTTTACCATTGCCGTCAATGTACAAGATGACGATGTGCTCTGGATTTTCTAATTCTTCAGCCGTCGGCACGTAGGGGATAGTGATTCTGACAGCTGCTAAGGGATTATTCCAAGGCGTCTGCACACCATCCAGAGCTAGAGTAACTTCCACTAATGGTCGATTGCCAACTGCAGCTTTCGTTTCAACGGACAAGCCGGTTTTATCGCCTACCCCGATCGTAATACGTGCCATTTTCCCCTTTGTTTCCACAACACCCTCTAGCATGTTTGCCGGGATTGCGATACTGCCCTTTGGGGTTGTGAAGATAAGCTCTCCCGCTCCCTGAGAGCTGGACAGCGTCTCAGCAGGTACTTCCAGCGTAAAGGAGTTAATATTAGGAATACTTGGTACGATGATTTCCGTTGATTCTCCAATAGCGAAGAGCTTTTCTGCCAATGCTCCAATAGCAATCGATGCTCGGCCTGTCGCTGCATCAATTTTAACCGGGAGCTTTGACTGTGTGCCGGAAATGGTCACATGGTAATCGGGTGTTACGGCAGGAGCACCTCCACCGCCAGCTCCACTAGTTTCTGATATGGAAGCCACCAGCGTTACTGTGTATGTGTCAGTAGAAACTATCTTGCCGTCATTTGCGGTGAAAACTAGTGTCACTGTGCCGGCGCTAGTCGGCTTATACGTGTATGCCGTTGAAGCCGGTACTGCCGCTTCATCGTTCACAGATACTTCGTAGGTTAGAGTGTCTCCATCCGCATCTTCGAAAATGGTAGATAGGTCTAACACGTAATTAGCATTCACCCTTACATTTTCCCGTATCGTCGCTTCAACATCAGATTTCCTAACGGGCACCCTATTACCAGTTAGATATACGGTGTAGGTTTCTGTGGAATCTACCATTGTGTCGTTGGCGGTAAAGACCAATGCCACTGTGTTTGTTGTAGTTGGAGTGTAGGTGTAAGTCTCGTTCGCAGCTATTGCCGGCGCACCATCTACCGCCACTTTGTAGCTCAGCAAATCGCCGTCCCCATCTTCAAAAATCGTTGTGAGGTCTATCGTATACAGCGTGTTCACGGGTACGCTAGCGTTCACCGTTGCACCCACATTGGACTTACGAACAGGTAATGAATTAACCGATAGCTTCACTGTGTAGGTGTCAGTGGAATCTATTATGCCATCGTTTGCGGTGAAAACGAGAGTTGCTGGGTCTATTGTGGTTGGTGTATATGTGTAAGCCGCAGCAGTAGTTGTCGCTGCTTCACCATCTATGGATACTTTGTAGCTTAATGTATTGCTGTCCGCATCTTCAAATATGGTCGAGAGGTCTACTGTGTAAGGTGTGTTCACCGTCACTCTTGCATTCGTTGTAGCGCCTATATTAGGCTTGCGAACAGGCACTGTGTTCGCTATCAGATTTACTTTGTAGGTTTCCACGGAATCAATGTTACCATCGTTCGCCGTGAAAACGAGAGTCACTAAGCCTGCTGCTGTCGGCGTGTACGAATAGTCCGCATTTGCCGTTACCTCCGCCGCACCATTTACGGATACCTTATAGGTCAGTGTATTGCTGTCCGCATCCTCAAATATTGTAGCGAGGTCCAGCGTATATGGCGTATCCACCGTCACTGTTACATTTGTCGTTGCACCTACATTTGGATTGCGAACAGGTACCGTATTCACCGTCAGCTTCACCGTGTAGGTTTCTGTGGAATCAATTAAGCCATCGTTTGCGGTAAAAACCAGCGTTACTAAGCCTGCTGTATTCGCGGTAAATGTATAGCTCTCAGCAGCAGCAATTGTCAACGCGCCATTCACCGATACTTTGTAGCTCAACGCATTGCTGTCCGCATCTTCAAAAATCGTAGCGAGGTTCAGTGTATATGGCGTGTTCACCGTCACTGTTTCATTCGTCGTTGCTGCGATATTAAGCTTGCGAGCAGGTACTGTGTTCACCGTCAAGCTCACTGTATAAGTGTCGTCAGAGTCACTTTCCTCATCGCTTGCTAAGAAGACTAGTGTCACTAAGCCTGCCGAAATCGGCGTGTACGTATAGTTCATAGCCGCCGCTATCGTAGGCGCTCCATTCACCGATACCTTGTAGCTCAGTGGATCTCCGTCTACATCCTCAAAGATTTCCGACAGATTAAGCGTATAGGCGGTATTCACCGAAACCGTTGCATTCGCCGTCCCATTTACAGTTGAAATACGGGTAGGCTTGTTGTTCGGTGCCTCTAAAATTATCAAGGTAAAATCCTTCGTCAGGGTTTGTCCCCCAGAGCGACTAAACGCAGCTGTCAATGTAACTGTATGATCATCATCTGTTGCTCTAGTCACCTTGCCTGTGCTCGTATCAATCAGTCCGACACCGCCGGATACACTCCACGTAATCGTTGAACCAGCGGCTCCAGCGGTGGGAAGAGTAAGATCACCTGTCACCTCATCTTCAATGCTGTTCGTGCCCTTGATACTGTCCCACGTTAAGTCCCTATGGTCAAAGAAGATTGACTCATTAGCTGAATAAGCCTGCCATACGAGTGAGGGATAAGCATAGCCCTCGGCAATTCTCCAAATCGTACTGAAATTCCATCCTGTGAAGGTCGTTTGCTGCTTCAGCTTCTCAACGCTTTTGAACACTTCTCCAGGGGAAGAGGCAGCACCCGCATTATTAAAATAACTGTTGGTAACAGAACCGCTACCTTGCTTAAATCCAACCAGACCGCCAGTTGCATCTTTTCCACCGCTTGTACTTCCTGTGCTGTAGCTGTAGCTGACGTCTCCTCCACCATTCATGCCAACCAGACCGCCAACAAATACAGCCCCGTAGCCGACTACATTTCCACTACTGAAGCTGTTGTCGATAATGCCATTTGACTTGAAGCCAACCAATCCGCCTGCCATTCCTTCTGAACCGGAGTCTACATTGCCCGTGCTGTAGCTTCGGCTTATATTGCCCGTGTTCCTGCCGGCAAGACCACCAACAACTGCAGATGCTTTACCGCTTGCATTGCCGGTGCTGTAGCTGTCATTAATGGTTCCACTTGATAAATAATTGTTACCGACCAAACCGCCCACTGAAGATGCGTCTCCTCCAGTTACCATACCGCTGCTATTACTAGTGGTAATAGTTCCTGCATTCATCCCAACCAAGCCGCCTAAATAGGCCATTTGACTATTAGAAGAATTGATAGAGCCACTGCCGCTGCTTCCGATTATCGTTCCTGAGGTAGCATTCGTACCGACCAAATTTCCCGCGTTGAAATTCTCACTGCTGCTCGTAATCGTGCTATTGCTCTTGCTATTGCTGATACTTCCTGCGTTGTAGCCTGCCAGACCACCTACATTGTTGGGATCTGTGAAGCTGATAAACCCGTTGCTACTGCTATTTCTGACGGTTGCACCTGCATTGATGAGACCAACTAGTCCGCCTACAAAAGCGTTATCTCCTGTAGCGATAATAGAGTAGTTTTCCAGTCTCATATTTTCCAGGACAGCACCGTTCAATAAACTTGAAAATAACCCTACGTATCCATCGGAAGAATTAATTCTCAGATCTTCAATTGTAAAGCCGCCGCCGTCATAGATACCGCCAAAGCTGCCGATAGGTGTCCAATCGCCCGTCAGACTAAAATTAGCAACCTGCTGAAAGTACACTCCCGGTCCGGGTATCGTAACATTTCTCAAGTTTTCGACAGTTGCTATCTTATAAGGGTTTTCTAGAGTACCTTCCCCACCCGAAAAATGAATCGTATCCTCCTCTGCATATACCGATTTAGGCGTTCCTATCGTCAGGAACAAGCTCGCTATGATACTGACCACTATGAGCATAACGGTCATCTTGTTTAATCCTTTTCTGTACATTACATTGCCTCCTTATGAGCTAATTCCCTCTATTAAATTGACTATAGCAAAGCCCAATAAAAGAATAATAAAAGAATTTAGCAAAAAATAGCGAAAAACCGCATAGCACCAAGGCTTAGCGGTTCATCACTTCTATCGTTTTTATTTTCTTACTCTTCTCGGTACGACCTAGATTAGAACTCCAGCTCGTGAATTGTGCCGATCGGGTTGCACAGAAGCTCGCAGCCATCCGGACGGATGACGGCACCCTTCTCCCACCGAATTCCGAACGTGTCGGTTGTGACGAACGTGTCGATCTGGAATGTCATGTTCGGCACCAGCAAATAGTTCGACGATGTTTCCATCCATGGCGCTTCCACTTCGATCATCCCCGTTCCGTGGCAAGGTCCATAAAGGTAGTTTTTCTCGTAGCCGTTGTCTTTATAGAATTGAAGGAATCCTTTCGCTACATCACTTGCAAGAATGCCTGCCTTCAAGTTCTCCTGCGTCCATTCGTGCGCTTTCAGGCCGAACTCAATGACCGCGCGGCGCTCAGGCGTCAGCTTGCCGAGGCTGATTGGCATGCCGATGCTCGGCGAGTAACCGTCCACTTTAGCCGACAGGTTCAACTGAACGATGTCCCCTTTGTTGATGACACGGTGCGAGGAACGAGAGATTGCATGACGGGTCGATTTCTCGCTGAAAATATACATCGGAAGCCCTTCATATTCCGCGCCGTTCTCGTAAATGACGCGCTGAGCGACACCGACCATTTGCGTTTCCGTCACACCTGGACGGATCGTACGGATCACTTCCTGTGTCGCCAGTTCAGTAATGCGGAACCCTTCGCGCATACAAGCCAATTCGTTCTCGGACTTAATACGACGCAGCGAAACCATGATCTCATCCGCGCTGGAAATTTCCGCGTCTGGGAAGTTACTCTTCAGTCCTTCCATCATGACCACGCTCGTGTCGAGCAAGCTGGCAACGCCGATCTTCAGCTTCGAGCCCGTAATACCCAACGCTTTAAACACGTCACGATAGGAGTCCGGTCTCAGTTCAGGATAGCTCGGATTTGCAGATTCGCGGTATTCCATCAGCGTGAATAGCTTGTCTATTTTACCAAAATCACTCGCGTAGATCGTGCTCTCCGGTCCAACGAGAAGCGCTGCATCCCCCGTCGCCGTAATCGCCACACCAGCCCGCTCAAACAATGGCCAGAATCCGCTAAAGTACCGCACGTTCGCATAATCCGCTTCATTAGAGTTGACGATCATGACGTCCAGCCCTTGTTGTGCGACGAGTGCGGCCGCCCTTTGGATTCTTTCCTTATACTCGTGATCCGGAATTTTCACATGATTTGTCATTTACGTTTATCCCCTTATCGTCTCATTTGGAACACCTTGGCTCCGTTCATTACCTAATGCTATTTTTACTCCACAATCCCGCGAACTCATCCGCCCGGTGGAAGGTCGAGCCTATATCTTTTAATCTATCAATCAGAATCGCGAATTCATTCATCGCCTTCTCCCCGCAGCCCAGCGTCAAGAAGCGGTCAGGCGTCACCTTTGCTTCGCCGTAATGGTAGCTCTCCTGAATCGGAATGAACTCCCATGGATGGAAGTAGAAGCATAGCACGACAGGCAAATTCCGATCCTGTAGAAATTTCACGAACCCGTCGATGCGCTTCATTAGCTCGTCAGCGCTTTTCGTGCGGAACAACGGCCATTGATCACGGTCACGCTCAAGTCCCGGATCGTTGCTCTGCATGACCATGTCTGCGAAGTTCGGAATCTCGACGATGTTCATGTCGCCTTCCTTCGTCCAATCGTTCTTGTGCGGATGGTAAGGAACGAATCTTTCCCGGTAAAAATACATCGGATAGGAAGCATCGGAGACGTAATTAAGCTTCTCCAACGAATTCAGTAATGCAGTTGACCCCCACAGGCGGGGTGCTCGGAACGATACCGGCTGATGACCGAGCACCTGCTGCACCCATTCCGTCGCTTTCTCGATGCGAAACGGAACTTCCTCCGGCAATAGCGGTACGACTCCCGGAATCGGGAACAGCTCATCGCCTACCGTCTCATGGAACAGAGAGTGGCAGCCGACCTCATTACCGCTTTGCTTGACGAGTTCGACACTCTCGGGATTTCGGCGCGCCGCATCCCCCGTATAATAGAACGTACCTTTGATGCCTTTCTTGTCGAACAATTCGACGAGAGGCGCGGTCGCATTTTTGACTCCGTCATAATAAGGTGTAAAACTGCCCACATCCGTTTCCATATCAAACCCGAAAACGACATGAATATTATTTTTCATCATTTCCCCAACTCTTCTCTGTATTGGTTTGGAAGCACCTATGCGTTCCTTTATTCACTGAAGCCCATCGTCGTATAGAAAGCCATGTTATCCTGTCTTGTATCAAGCCGCCCATATTGCACGACCACTGGAGTATCGCTGACGACTTTAAGCGCATACTGTTCCTCTCGCGGAATAACGTATCCGTTGAGATCATCCGGGTTGTCGAGACGCAGACAGCGAACTCTTTCGCCTCCAACTTTTACTTCGATAGAGTCAACTGGATCGCGATCCGTAAAATAGAGCGTCAAACTCACCTTCGCTTCGTCATTTCCCAGATTAAGCACAATAACCGATTCATGTCCCTTCAGTAGAGAATCTCCTGCCGGCGGCATTTCGCAATCGGGAAATATCCATAGAGTATTGCCTTGACCCTTGCCCATTTCCTCATCCCCTTCATTAGTCATTCGATTCCGTCATACCTCTCGACGGAACGATTATCATTTGCTATCCGTCAGCGCAAGAGACTTGCGAGATTGCGGAAACTCGACATCCAGCACGCTCCGCACCTGATTGATTTTCCACCTCAGATGGTCCGCATCGGTCATGTAATCCATGCTCGGCTCCCACCCAAGCCTTGAATCGGCTTCCACAAGCGGAATCGTCGCTTCCGCGTTAGCGATCTCGCGCCCGGCCAGCTCTTCGAGCAGATCGAGCACTAAAGCTGCTTCACCCGGGTCCCTTTCATTCAGGAACTGCCGCTTCAGCTTCCACCATTCCTTCACATGAATCGTCGTCCGCACGGAATGAGCGATAAACCGACCCAAGCCGAGCATCCGCTCCCCATCAGTCCTTTTTCTTTCCGTCGTCACTTTAAGCGCCTTCTCTAGCCGTTCGTTGCCTATATTCATCCTTTCCAGCATGCGCTCGAGGCTCCGAATTTCCACGTCAATGCGGGAAGCGCCCAGCGATTGTCTCGGATCTTCCAGCGGTTCATAGTTCGTCACCACAATTTCATTGCCGAACATCGCATGTTTAGCGGCTGGCATTTGCACGTGCTTGCGGAAAATCAACGGATATGACGGTCCGACGCGAAACGGTCCGTACTGGTCCTCGTTCGTCGGAATGTAGTGCCGGATCGCTTCACTCCACTCTTGCCAGGCTTCCAGAACGAGTGGCGTGGCCGCTTCTCCGAAGTCCCGCTTCGCCAGCAGATTTAACGTCTCTTCGTAGGAACGGCTCCCACTCCAATAAGCCCTCTTGGCCAGCTCACTCACGAACGACGGCCACCAGCCGTAATGATGGGATTCCATGAGGCCACTTAATCCCCAATCCTCACGGCACTTCAGCAGTGCTTCGTGCCTGCTGTTCCACTGCTCAGGAAACGGCTCGTAAGGAACAACGCCGACGTCCCAGCTCATCCCGCCCGTGTTACTCATCGTATATAGTCGAAGTCCGCGCTCACGGGCAACTTCGGCCTCGCTTCGGAAATACTCACCCGGCCCGACGTTCGACAGCGTATAATCCACGCATACATGGGTGACGTCCTCATTCTTAATCTGCTCGAACATCTCGAATGTAACGAGCAACGTGATGTCATCAGGGATGGCACGCACAAGCTTCAAGCGATCTTCCTTGGGTGTGTACCCCCAATTGTAGGTCCAGAAAACGATGTCAGCTTCTGGGCTGTGGGTGCGTATCGTGTCCGACAGTATAGTCAGCCATTGAGGAAAATCAACGCATGGCCACCACCCAGGACTCGGCTTCGTCTGCGGCTGATCCTTCGGCCATTCAAGACGAAGCTTGCCGGTCGTATTCGGGTCCTTACTCGGAAATTCGCAGGATTCCCCGACTAGAATGACGCCCTTGAATCGCGGACAAGCCTGAAAAACCCTACCATACGTGCTCTCGTAATATGCCCTAGCATCCGGATCATCGGGATGCACACGACTGGTTAAGTAGCTGTATACGTACACGTCCAGTCCATACAGAGCTGCCCGATCGACCAAGTAGTTAAAATCCTGATAGCCTTCAGGCGTATCGTCGACGTCTTTCACGAACACCATCACGGCATCGAGGCCCGCGTGGGCCATTGCATTTAGGTGCGCATCGGGATAACGATCGAGCCCCCAGCCGGAATGGGCCATGCGCGGCGAGAACAACGGCTCTCGCTCAACTTCTCCCAGCTTCCATACCGGGGCCTCTCTCAAATTCATTTCGTCTTCGAGATAATAGCTTCCCTGGGCGGCACCGCGTTCGTCGTATCCACACACAACGATGCGTTCTGCTTCGGCGACGACGCGATAGCTTCGAGCTTTCGCCAGAGCCCCGGCCTGCGTGGGCAGCTGCTCCTTGGTGGCTAACACGATGACGCGCGTCCCCGATGAAGCCGACTCCTGAACATTTTTTGTAAAGATCAGCCTTACGGATATGTTCATGCTAACGAGCAAATAATCTTGCAGATCCTTAGCCGTATGGATAAGTTGCGGTCCCGCCGTATCGGCGACGACGATACTCCAGTCTTCCGTGACTTCCAGTTCGCCGCTTGCGGCGTGAATGCTAGGTTCCCGCCGGTTAGGCTTGTGCACTTCTTCCAGCCTTCTGCGGAATTCGTACTTGCGTTCCATCTGACTTGTGCCTCCTTCTGTGACTGTCGGCTTCCCGCCGCACTCCTAAGTTACCGATTTCTCCCTGTACCGTATATAGACCATTTGGATTCTCGTAGACCAAAAGAGCAATAAGAACCCGTTTGACACGATAGACAAAAAGTCACCAATAGACGATTTTCCAATTCGGAACTGCTTTAACTATAGTCCCAATACAGGAGCCACAGAATGGAAAGAAGTAAGGCCAATCAGGAAAATGCTCAGATGATCGCTACCGGCTTGCCGCCCTTCCTATTGCGGTATTCTGTCGGAGACATGCCGGAATGATGCTTAAAAAATTTCGCGAAATAATCGACTTCAATCCCGACCCTCTCGGCAACTTCATGAACACCGATCCCTGTCGAAGCGAGATATACGCTAGCCTGCTCGAGTCTCAATTTCGTAATGTATTGCATAGGCGGACAGCCAATCATCGTTTTGAACACGTGAATGAAATAATGGGGGTGATAATGAATGAGTCTCGCTAGCTTCTCCACCGACAGCTTCTCAGACAGATGGCTTTCGATATAACGCAGCACGACATTTACTGCATCTAATGCGGAATATCCGGAGCCGGCAACCTCGCGAATAGGGCTGTTCTCAATGAAATAACAAAGCAGCTGAAGAAGAACAGACTTGCCCCGTAAGGCCGAAGTAACGTTCTTCTCCTTCGAATAGTGAAGAAGCTGCCGAAACAACTCTTCAATCGCTGGCCGATCACCCGCTTCGATTACGGGAGACAGCCTCAATAAGTCGAATAGCCGAATCTCTCCGAGCGAAGCGGTGAAATGACAGTAATATTTAGCCAAGCTTTCGTCGATTGACGATGTCGAGAGGCCCGTCCCTTCCGGCAGCAACACCAGTTGCCCGGCCGAGGGTCTAATTTCCTCGTCCCCGATCCGAATTCGGCAGCTACCTTCGGTTATGTAGTAGAGAAGATTGTACTCATAATTTTTGTTCGAATACGTCCACTTTGTGCCAACTTGCTCATAAGAAACTGTAAAAATGGATGTTTGAACATTGGCCAGATAGTCGCCAATATCAGCTCTCCCGTGCGCCATCATGCATCCCCCCCATTTCAAGAAGACCTATACTTTCCGATTGTTCAACAAAAGCTTAGACCGATTGGCGATAATGCCAATCAGGCTAAGCTCTCATCTATTCGTGCTCCACGACCACCATCATGTATCCGACGACTTCTGGCAAAGAAATACGAATGTAACCGTCGGAGATGTCATAAGCGAGAGGCTCCCTAGTCGGCGCGATATACACTTCCTTAGCACTGTCTCCTCTAATACTGACCACTCCGCCGTGCAGTACGGAATGCTCCTCGATTACGTTATATTTATTTCGCAATTCGGGATAGGTCACTTTAACGTGAATCATTTCCATTTGTTCTTTGGACGTTACTGATACCCGCGCTGTAGAAGGAATATTCTCGTACTTAACGATTGGATTGGTCAGCAGCTGCTCCAGACAATATTTCAGCAAATATTTGTGCTCCGGCATCGCATATTCGCCATATCCTGTGAACAATTGGAAGCAGACTTGGAATAGGTCCCCGGAGCGCAATACTGCCGGCCACCCCGCATATTTTTCCGGCGGCGTATAGAAAGTGCCATGAAATCCGTCCCACTTGCGATTGAAATAAGGCTGATAGTAGTCTGCGATTGTCCGCGATCCCGGCTTACCACTCATCTGAATCCCCTGGTTGTAAATCGCGCACAAGCGATCCGGAAGGAGCTTCCTATCGCCGGCTTCAACCATTTTGAAGTATGATGCATTCCATGGGTCGGGACCGTCATAGCTCATGTTCCAGCTGTCCATGGCGAACGCCGTCTTCTCCGGATTCAGACCGGAGCTGCCGGTGCTGATAATTCCGCCTCCTTTGGCCTGATGCGCTTCAAGCTTTTTCCGAAGCAGCTCGGTGACCGGAATTACGTCTGGAAGAATAATAACCTTGTATTTCGTTATATCCGCCCTCTCGTCCATGATGTCGAACGTGTATTTCAGCTCTCCCAGTATTCTCGCGGCCGCATTCAAGATCGCCTGACCTTGGGGGAAAGCCACATTATTGGCTCCCATATCGCAGCCTTCCGGCATAATAATGGCGATCTCCGCCACTGCGCGGGCATAATCCGTCCAGGGCTCGTATTTCTCGATATCGGTATAAACTTCTCCAACTAGCCGGTACACATCCGACTCTAATCCGTCGCGGGGATGCATATGATCTCCAACCGATGTCGTTATACCGTTGCTGATCGCATCCCAACAGTCATACTCGAGCGAGGCTTTGCTTTTTAACCCGCCGAAATCTCCCCAGCTAGCATGAAACCGCCCTGTCATATATACAACTTGCTTACCAAGGTTACGCGCATAAGCAGCTTGAGCGGCAAAATAATCATAGCTCCACGCACCTGGCAAACACTCGATTTCAATATGTGAACCTAACCCGTCGCAGTTGATGTGACCCAATCCGTTCGGGAAGAACAATATATCGTCCCCGATCGCTCTTTTCACGTCCCAGAAAAAGTCGATTGCCGTTTGCTTCATAAATGAAGCAGCATCCTGATCGTTTAATGGATCCATTCCCCGTTCATGCATGCTCTCATTGCACTCATTCCCATAACACGGATTAATCAAGATGCAATCCAGAAAAATACCATCCACGGGATACAAGTCAACAACCTCTTTAATCATGCTTAGCAAATAATCGCGGTACCCCGAGTTTAAACACATCAGCCGGAAAAAGTTTGCCGTCCGATCGCCCTCGATAATTTGCCCCTCTTTATTCACAAGACACCATTCCCTGTGCTTTCGGGCCATCTCATGATCCAATCCCACATTAAAATAAGCGATGACCCGAATGTCTAGCTTGTGGCACTCTTCCACCATTTGCCCAAGCATATCGAATTTCATATGAGGATGAGGCAGTCCGATCTTCGTTGGGTAATAAGCAAATCCGATGTTACACTTCGCAAACACATTAACAAAGTCTACCTTAGCGTCCTTAAGCGTTCTCGCAAAATGCTTCGCGTCAAAATTATCGCCAAAATCCGGTATGTTGGGCAAGGTGTGAAAATCCAAATGAACAGCCCGTTTAATCAATCTCATGAAGTAACCTCCAAAAAATATTAATACTTATAAATTCGCCAAATCGATTTACCTGTACTGTTAAACCGCACTCCCCGGCTCGCCGGGAAGTGCGGGCAAGTCAATCCTTAATCGAGCTTATATAAGGAAACGTCATCGATATATAGCTTCTCGTCTGCCTTAAATCCGGAGTGATTGATTTTGAAAATCAGGTCGTCAGGCAAGCTCCCATTGTAATTCGGTTTAACCTCGAATATGTGCTCAAATTGCACCCACCTGCCAGGTGACCAGGAAACCGGTCTCGCTGCAGATACACTGCTGGCCAGCGGCTCGCCCGCTCCCCTAATCGTCATCTGGAACTGAATGCTGCCGGAAGCGCTTGAATTGGCCGGCACGAAATAATTCAGCACAGCTTTGTATTTTCCAGGTGTAATAGAAACTACCTTGAACGGACTGTCGTGAGCATTCGTTATGCTAGTCTCCAGACTGTAGCCGCCCGTGCGTTTGTAAGTGCTCGAACGCAGCATTGCCGTGCTGGCATCCGTGTAGTAGGAATACCATTCGGAAGCAACCCATGGTTGACCGGCTATCGATTGTTCGAATGACGGATTCGTTATCAGGTTATTCGTCTCGACCAGATGAACGGATTTGAATGCTTTTTCCGTCCATGGAGCGCCGCCTCCCCAGCCGAGGAACACCGCTTGACCATGATAATTCCGGAAGAAAAATCCCATTAAGGTCTTTGTTACGCTCGGATTGACGCCAATGCTGGAGAATGGAATCACTTGAATGACATTCCAGCGATCAGCCCCCATATTCGCGCTTGCTTCCCAATTGTTGTCCACGCCCGGAACCGGACCTGCCGGGCTTGATTTGTAAATAAATTTGACGGCCTTAGGGTTGGTGAAGTAACCGGTATACCCCCCGGCCACATTGCCTGTCACATACGTTTCAACCGAATCATCAGCCACTCGCCACCATCCATTTGGCGCGTCGTCATTCACAATAGCGCCAGACATGTCGGGATCGAAATTTTCATAACCGACATAGAGATTGGTGTCGTCCCACAGCAAGTACATTCTCGTCTCTGCTGGTGGCGCATCCGTGGATTTCATATTTAAAAACTCTGTGACCGGTACAGCGTTAGCCCAAGGTCCCTGGCTAAAGTCGAGCGCCGCCATTATGTCCGCCTTGCTGGCAGTTGTTTTGACCGCAGTCGCCGAATAGCGATTATTGCTATCGACATAGGCCAGCGCTTCTTGGAATGCCGCAAGGAATTCGTTGTCGGGATCTGTAATGGTGTCCGCATAGCTTGTCAGCGCGGATATTATCCCTTGCTGAACGCCATCCCACTTACCGCTATATTGCGAGTAGTCTGTTAATTGAAGAATGGGATCCCCTTGAGACTGTTGCGTAAGCTGCTGACGTTTAATTGCCATATCGAAGCTCATCTTCAGGTCTGCGACCATAACCAGCGCACCCTGATCATTCGTCGGTGCATCGACAGCTCCCCGTGGATAGCTCAGTGCGGATGCTTCGTACAATTCGAATGTACGCAGAAGCTTCTCGGCGCGAATTTTCGGCTTGCCGACCGCCGCTTTGGCTACTACTAACTCCATCAAACGACGGCTTTCCGCCAAATCTTCTTTTGTAACAGCAGATAAGTAACGGTGATCCGTCAGACTGAGGAAGTTCGGTCGGTCTACTTTATTTTTCCAATCCAAATACCATTTTGTATTAAATATTCTTACTGTCCAGAAGTCCTCCCAAAGCTCATAATACTGTTGCAAATAAGGCGCTGCGTCCTCACCAACCGTCCGCTCATACCATTCATTGAGCAACAAGTCCGCATCCTGATTCGGGTTCCATTGCAGCTTGGCCGACAGCCACGGCTTCGGTCCTTCGCCGAAATTCGGGAACAGCTCCGCTACATGCGCGACTACGCCATGTTCTTCGGCATACTTGTAGTTGTCCGCCATCTTGTGCATATATACGCGCGGCAAATTGTATGGCGTTCCAAATAAATATTCATAAAAGCCGATATTGTCCGCTTTCGACAGCCACTGTTCGGTCATGTTATTCCCGATTGCCTCCATATCCGGGTCGATCCAAGACATGCGATCATCCGTAATATAAGGAATGACATGGGAATTAACCTTTACGTTCGTTGGCGGATCATACACATTCCAATAAGCTAATAAGCCAAAATATTTGTCAGGGTAATCCTTCAACACCTCTTCTACAACTTGATTAACCCAGGAATAGTACACATCTGACAAATCCGGGATACCAATTGAATTGATTTTGCCATTCGTACGCGCGATGTCAGACGCACAATAGTTGTTGCTGTCGTTAATCCCTAGCGAGAATGACTTTTCATTCGGGAAGTTATGGAAGAAATCTTTAATTCGCCAGACCGCCGCAGCGGCTGTATCGTCGTTAAAGCACGGCTGCCACGCATACGGATGCGTCGGGATAACGCCGCCAGGATAATATTCAGGATGATTGGCGAATACTTGTGGATCGAACAACACATTTAAGTAATGATGGAACTTGATCACGTCATGCATGCGATTATACTTGGCCCAATCCGCGGTCGTTTGTAGCGTGTACCAGGCTTCCGTTCCGAAGAAATGGCGTGAGATTGCAGCAGGTTCCTCCCTGATTGGGATAGCCGGAACCAGAATATCGTCCAGCAGCGGCACATCTTCTCCATCCGGTCCGGGCATCACCCAACGAACGCCCACATAGCGCTCCAAGAAATCGTATACCCCGATTTCGGTTCCCCAAGCCGTCGAGCCGATAATCGAAATCGTTTTCTGATAGGGCACGATTACATAACCATCGTCGTTTAAACCCTCCAATTTCGCTGCGATGATCGACTCAGCCCCTGGAGCTTTGCGTCCGATATAAATTTTCGTATCGTTTCTGTACGTATTGCCGGAAGTAGATAATTTTGCCGTAGTCAGAGTCGGCAAATTCGCGCCACTAGATTGCTTCACGTAGCTAGCGAGCGCGCTGGCTACAGTGGCAAAGCTGGTGTCGTCAACAACAATAACTGCAGCAGCTTGGCCGTTGTTCACAATACTCAGATTCGGTACAGGCTCTGGAGTTGGCGACGGTTCAGGCGACGGCGACGATCCAGGCGTTGTCGTAGGGCCTGGCGTTGCTGCAGGGCCTGATGTTGTCGTAGAGCCTGGCGTTGCTGTCGGTTTAGGCGTTGCTGTCGGTTCAGGGTGATCTCCAAGCAAGGGAATTACGCGATCCAGCACTACGATCGCTTCGGCCCGTGTCATGGATGCCTTCGGCCGGAAATTCCGCTTGCTGTCTCCGACCATAATATTTTCAGCTGCAACTGTACCAACAGCAGATTTTGCCCATTTTGCAATTTGGTCAGCATCCCGAAAAGCATCAGCCGTAGCCATTCCGTTCGTATCATCGAGCTTTAACAGACGAATCATCATGACCGCCGCTTCTTGTCGGCTGATCTGACGTTTCGTGCCGATTGTGCCGTCTGCATTCCCTTGTACATACCCGGCTTTCACCGCTTTGGCGACATCATCATAAGCCGGGTCAGACGATATCAAATCGGTGAAGCTGATCTTCGCTTTTTCCGTGAACCCCATTGCGCGGTTCGTAAGCGCTATCAATTCTCCTTTTGTAATTGGATTATTCGGTTTTAACGTCCCATCCGAATAGCCTTGAACAAGTCCCTTGTCTATCCATTCAAGCAATTGCTTTTCCGCCCAATGACCGCTTATATCCGAAGAGGCGGCGAGGATGGGAGATGATGTGGGCACTTGGTCCGAAACATCAGTTCCGCTTTGGGCAATCGCCCCATACGCACTGCTGAATCCTGAACATAAAACACTAATAAGCAAGAGAAACATCGCACATTTCTGACTAAGCTTCTTCATCTTCATGGTTTCTTGCCTCCCGTTCAGCAATTTGTAACCCTTTATTATGGCATTAGAAAGATAGGGATAAGATGATAACCCCTCTTATCCCCGTGCTGATCCTTGCATTTTGTTATTTCTTTACGCGGTCAATGGATTGCTGCCAAACTTTGTCCCAATATTCCTTGGACTTGTCGAGCCCCAACTTGTTGAGCTCCTTTATGATATTGGCCTGTTCTGTTGCATAATCAGCTTCCGATTTAGCAAGAACGACCTTCGGCATCGCCTTCCACATGTAATCTTTAATAGAATCATCGATTCGTTTAATATCATCCGGTGGCGTACCTACAGCGACTCCCCCCGACGTGTCAAACAACGATATTTTGATTTTTCCTTGATCCGCCATTTTCTCGATGGCATCTCCCGGATAATCGCCGCCGTAATGCTTGGCAAAATCCAACTGGTAGTTTTTCCACTCCGCACTTTTAATGCTAGCTTCCGAGTTCAAATCAAACGCTACTCCTTCATCGGAATTTACGGTATAATCGCTCAATCCGTTAATGAGCGCGTACTTCGTGACTCCAATCTTCTCCGCTTCCTCAACATTTACCCGAGCTTTAAGGAAACTTTCGGTAAATGCCGCTTTATTATCTACGATGTCCCATTGCTTTCCTTGAATGCCTCTGGATAACAAGTTCATTCCTTCATTGCTATACAAGTAATTCAGAACTTCCATTGCTTTTTCAGGGTTTTTGGAATTTTTAGCAATTGCAAACGCTCTTCCTGCCTTCCCGATTACCGATACATTTGTTTTATAAACGTAGTGGTCTTCCACAGGAATTGTGACGAATCCGGCGTCTGGAATGCTCGCAAGAGCTTCGTTGGCTCCTGCCTGCCACCAAGCCCCAATACCAGACAGCACTTGAAGATTGGTCTGCTTATTCTGATATTGATCCAGATTCTGAATGAAAGATTCCGGATCAAGCAGTCCCATCTGGTTGGCTTTGAAGAAAAACTTCATACTATCCCAGAAAGCCCCTTTATCATTGGCAAGGAAGTTGTAGAAATTGTTTTCTGCATCAATTAAGTAATTTCCCGCACCTTCCATGTAACCTTGCGAGAGAGACATTTGAATGTAGAACGGCCACAGCCCCCAACCCGCCTTATCGACAAATGAAGATACTCCGTATACTTTTTTGCCATTTGCCGTAGTCGGATGCTTCTGCTGCATAGCCTTCAGCACATTCAGCAAATCATCGGAGCTTTTAATTTCGGGAAAGTTTAATTCTTTATAGTAATCCCATCTAGTAAGATAGCCTGCACCGTAATCAGCATAAGGTACTTTGGCAACCATCTCTTTCGTAGCGCCAACCTGCATTGGAAGTAAAAACAGCTTTCCAGTATCTGAGCTTACGTATTTACGATAATAATCTAGCGCTTCCTCATTCTTCGAAATATCTTTTCCTTTGCTCTGAATAAGATCATCGAGCGGGAGAATGAGATCGCCTTCAATTAGCTGCTTGTAATCCTGATCGAATACGACCATAATGTCCGGCAGCTCCCGACTCGCCATCATTAGCTTAAATCTATCTGCATTCTGATTAACAAAATCAATTTCTACGCCTAGTCTCTTCTCTAACTCTTGCATGACCTCATCTGTCTGACGCCCTTCAGTTTTTAAAGGAACATTACTGTAATAAAAAGAAAGCTTCACTGGTTCTTTGTTCTGACTGGCCTCAGGTGTCCCTTGCTCTTTATCCCCTTCTGTTCCTGTACTAGCGGTGGGAGCGGTTTCATTATTTTTGTTGTTATTACCGCTGCACCCCGCAACTACGAAAATCATGATCAAGGATAACAATAGCAGCACTACTTTGTTTCTGATCATTCATAATCCTCCCATAGTCAATTATTAATCTATATTGAATGCCTGTCTCTGAATGATAGACATGGCAGATCAATCGTCTAATCTATTAGTGCCCTAGCCCTTAACTGCCCCTAGCATAATTCCTTTGACAAAATAGCGCTGCATAAACGGGTAAACAAATAGGATAGGCAAGGTTACAATCATCGTCATCGTCATTTTAATAGATTCAGGTGTAAGCCTATGACTTACATTCTTATCTAGAAAATCGGAAGGATTCACATTCGCCATAGCGGCTGCGGAATTCAAATAATTGTAAAGCATAACCTGGAGTGTCTGCAGACTCTGCTTCGTGACGAGAAAGTAATTGTCTTGCCATGCGTTCCACTGACCAACAGCGGCAAATACTGCAATTGTCGCGATAATCGGCATCGACAACGGTACGATAATATTTTGGAAAACCGTCCAATATCCCGCACCGTCAATCATAGCCGACTCTTCCAAGGCAGCCGGCAGCTGCTCGATATAGGTTTTGATTAGCACAATGTAGAAGCCGCTGATCGCCGAAGGCAGAACATACAGCAAGAAATTGTTGTCGAGATGCAGATACCTCATCGTCAAGTACCATGGAATGAGTCCTGCATTGAAATAAAGCGTAATGACGACAAATCGGTAGATAAATTTGCGAAAGTATAATTCCGGTTTCGTTACGATATAAGAGAAGAAGGTACAGCAAGCTACTGTAATAAGAGTTCCAATGACTGTGCGGAGTACAGAGATAAGCACCGTCGAATACAAGGTATTCATTTGTAGTAGCTTCTCATAGTTGACGAAGTTGAGCCCTTTGGGCAATAACAACAATCCTCCAGCAGCTTTCACAGGATCGCTTATCGTATAAATCAGAATGTAATAAAAAGGATACGTACAAGCGAATGCGATGAGCAAAAAGAAAATGAGATTGCAGCTATGAAACAAGGTTTCCATTAGGTTTGTGCGTTTATTAATCAAGTGGCCACCTCATTGGAATTGTATTAAATGATCGATTGGCCGCGGATCTTCTTGGCCAATTTATTTACGGTAAACAAGAGAACGATGCTGATTAACGTTTTCCACATACCAACAGCTGTAGCGAACGGATAGTCGTTTCCATGGAAGGCGACGCGGTAGATGTAATAATCAAGCACTTCCAGCTTGTCTGCAACCATCGGGTTATAAAATACGAAAAACTGGTCAAAGCCATTGCTTAACATATTGCTTACATTTAATAGAAGAAGTACGATAAACGTCGGCATCAACCCCGGCAATGTAACGTGCCATATACATCTGAACCTTCCAGCCCCGTCGATTTTTGCAGCATCGAAAAGCTGTGAATCCAAGCCTGCAATTGCTGCAAAATAGATGATGGCAGACCAGCCTGTACTTTTCCAAATGACGATGGCCGTCTGCACGTACCAAGCCGTACTAGGATTGCCTAGCACATTAATAGGATCTTTAATTAATCCGAATTGCATGAGCAGCGTATTGAATATTCCCTCGAACGAGAAGATGGAAAATACAAGCGAGAATACAATAATCCAACTAATAAAATACGGCACTGTCGTTATCGTTTGAATAAACTTTTTTAGCTTTTGACCGCGAAGCTCTGAAAGGAGTATTGCAAAAACAATCGGTATTGGTGATGTCAGAATATTCAAAAAACTCATTACAAGAGTATTTTTCAGAACATTCCCAATGTCGCTATTTGCTCCAAATAGTAATCTGAAGTACTCCAGTCCAGCAAAAGGTGTTTCTGATAGCGGAATGCCTGGTTTATACTTGAAGAAAGCATAAACCCATCCGAATAAGGGTACATAATTAAACACAATGACGAGTAAGAGCAGAGGCACTACCATCATGAATAACGACAGTCGCCGCCTTGATATTTTCGGCTTCGGCTTTGGTTTCAGTATTAATGCGACTGTATTGTGAGATTGCATAGGTTGCTCCTTTCAAACTTCTTATGTGCATTTTGTGGGATGCCTGTTAACTAAAATTATAGGTTATTCTAATCTGGGGTTAAATAAACGGAGCTACAATTATAGACACTGGCTTCCTGTCCATCCCCGTTTTCGAACAGGAAGCAGCTGCAATTATGCACTATATTACGATTTTATGCGGAAGAACAAGTGTTACCTGGGTTTCCTGTCCAGCAACGCTATGTATAGATAAGCCGTAATTTTTCCCAAAGTGGAGCTGAATGCGCTTCTGGACATTTAACAAACCGATGCCGAACGGTGGGGATTCCGGTAGAGACTGCTCATCATTTGCAAGCCATACTTGTAAGCGTTGAAGCTCACTTTCCGCAATTCCCCGGCCCTTGTCCTCTATAATGAGAATCAGCGTATCCCCCTCTTCTCTGCCTTCCAATGTTATCGTACCGATGACTTGATTGGCTTCCATTCCATGCACAATGGCGTTCTCAACGATCGGCTGCAACGTGAAGCGCAGCACATTATGGTTTAGCAAATTTTCTGGAAATTGATATTGCATAACGATATGTTCACCATATCGAATATTCATAACCTTAATATAGTTATCTAAGTATTGTATTTCCTCTCGCAAAGTCCACACGAGTGAAGGATTATTATAAATAGGTTTAAGTAGGTTGGACAAAAACGTAATGCTATCGGCTATATTTTTCGATTGAATGGCTATCGCCATCCACTTGATCGTATTTAAAGTGTTGTATAAGAAATGAGGCTGCAGCTGGGATTGTAGCAAACTAATTTCGATTTTCCGTTTTTCTTTTTCAGCTGCTTTGTCCCTCTCTACCAATTCATAAATGCTTTGCGACATCCGGTTAAATCCTCGGGTAAGCATGCCGATTTCATTGTCGACATTTTCTAAAGTAGTGCCCAGGCGCCCCTTTCCCACTTCCCCCATTGCTACAGTTAAACGTCGAAGAGGCATCGTGATTTTGCGAATAAAATAGAAGGATAAAATTAAAGCAAAAGTGACATTGCCAATGACAATCCACATCATTTTACTTCGTAACGACCAGACGTCTCTAACTAAATCACTAATTTGCACATAACGTACTAATGTCCAGTCTGTCTCCCCCATGCGATAGTAAATGACTTGCCTATCTTTCTCGGTAAAGCTGCCGTATTCACTGTCGTTCAGTTCCAATAATTGTAGGGCTACCTTCGATCTGATCGCAGGCTTATTGGAGCTAGACACAATGCTACCGCTGTCGTCAAAAAGAAACGTTTCATCCTCGCTAGATTTGGATAGGTTGCCGTACATGCTTTCTAATAGACTTTCATTCACACTAATAACGAATGCGTTCCACTTTTTGCTGTATATCGTGCTGAATCCGCGAACAACCGATATCATAGGCTCGTTTAACGGTCTATAGCTTAAATCTTGAAGCAATCGCTCTGACACCTCAGGCCCTCCCCATATTATGTCGCCCAACGTACGGTTGGCACCTTCATACACAGAAGCTATCGTCTTCCAGTGCTCTTGATCCTTTTCATTGATCACAATGGGCTCGTCACCACGCAACCCAATAATAGAGCCGTCGGATGACAAAAAATAAATCGACGCTATAAAATCGTAATTTTTGATTAGCATTGATAATTGACTGAGGAGTCCATTAATCTGGATGACATCATCTGCATCGTAATCTGTGCCATCCTTCTCCTTATTCATGTAGCTGTCGATTTCGGGATTAAGCAGCAGCAGCTTTGACACCTTGTCCATTTCCGTACGAAATCCTTGTATTCGGTGCTCCGTTTGTTGGAATAATCGTAGAGTAGAATCTTCGCTTCGCGTTTTCAGAATATCCAGAACGCCGTAGTAGATCAGAACAGAGCTTGACACAAGCACTATGATGCTCATGATCATGAAGGAGAAAACGAGCTGTGCACGAATGCTCTGCCAAAACCTGCGGAACAGCGAAATACTACTATTAATCATCGCTTAGCCCCCTTGAGCCTCGTTTTGTATCGTCCATTTCCTGCGAAATTCTTTAGGACCTATCCCGTTTAGCTTCTTGAATGCCCGACTGAAATAGCTCTGGTTTGCAAATCCGGTCTGTTCGGCAATTTCATAGGTTTTACTGAAGGTACTGAGCAATAGCTCCTTTGCTCTATCAATCCGGTATTGCAGCAAGTAATCGGCAAAATTGATTCCCACTTCCTTCTTAAACAAGCTGCTCAAGTAATTCGGGCTCACATGAACAACCTGTGCTAGCTCCACCAATGTCAGCTCCCTTTTATGGTTCACATCAATGTATCGAATGACATCAGAAATCTCTTTGCTTATCGTAGCTTTATTGGACATGTAATCGCCGATTGTATGCAGGTAAGTACGAAATACGTCCACCAATTCCTGTAACGTTCGCGCTCCAGTAATACGATCGCTATAATCCGAAACAATTTCCGGTATGTCCAATTTGGACAGCCGCATGGAGAGCGCAGCCATCAATACCCAGTTCTTAAATGTTCGTTTCATTTCCGTTGTATTTACAGTACTTTCCTTGTCTAAGAGCATCCGCATCGATTTCTCAAGCGCTTTTTTCGCAGTATCATTCGTTTGCCAATCACGTACAAGCTGGAGAAGCACATTGCGCGTTTCTTCAGGAATAAGCAAGCTGTGCTGTCCACCTACATAGGTGTTCGAGCCCCTTCCTAGAATAAATCTGTCCTCCAATATCTCTAAGCATTCACTATACTGAGCTTTCATTGAATGATAACCGCTCTGCGCACGATTGATTACGAACGAGACGGAGATATTAAAATACATGTTCATGACATGACGAACATGCTCGACAATGGTATGAATCGTTTCGGTAATTTGCTGCTCGCTGCAAAGCTCATCGAAGCCAAATACAAGTAAATATTTGCTGTCCGCATCAGCGAATGCTTCTCCGCAGCCGTAATTCGTCAACACTTCACTCAGCACATTCAGTAGTGACATACGGACTAATTGTCCCTTATGATCTTTAAAACGCTTACATAATAGATCAAAATTGTCGATCTCCATAAGTGTAACGACTACCCGATGCGGATGCAGCCTCATACCCAAGCCTGCAGCTTTGGCTGCAAACTCAGCCTCGCTGTACCGTGAACCAAGCAAGTATTCTTTAATGAGATTATCTTTAAGAACGGGGATGTCCACGTCCATCTTAACGTGACCCGAATTATTCATTCGGTCGAGCTTCTCCTTAATTTTCGCCAATACTCTACCCATATCTTCCGTAGTCATTTCCAGCTTCAAAATATAGTCTTGCACATGATGAGCCAACGCTTTGCGCACTGTATCGAAATCTTCCACACAGGTCAGGATGACGATCTGCGCTTCTGAATTCATTTCACGTACTCTTGCAATTAACTCCATTCCATCCATAATCGGCATCTTAATGTCCGTAATAAGCAATTCTGGCTTTTCCCTTTGGTAGATATCTAAGGCTTCCATACCGTTCGCTGCATCCGCGATCACGGTCATATTATAGTCGCTCCAATTGATCGAATGCTTTAACCCTAATCTCACTAACATTTCGTCCTCGGCAATAAGTACCCGATACATATCCGATCCCCCCTCGATGACGTACTGTAATTTCATAGGCTCAATTATTCTGCAGATGGATAATTATAATATAACAACAATACTAAAAGATTTAATAGGATTGATTCACAATTCTGAATTATTTCCGGGTAAACCTTACGAAATTCAATTCATCTCCCTCGTTCCATTGACTATAGTGGTGATAGTCATACAACAATGAGGGGTGGTAACAGTCAATGAAATGGGGAATCAGCACTTACAGCTTAAGTCGCGCCATAATCGCGGGAGAAATGACCGTGCCGGACGTTATCGAATGGACGAAGGAAATCGGCGGCGACCACGTCGAAATCGTACCGATCGGCTATGATCTGACGCAACAACCGGAGCTCGTTCCGGCTATTCGACGCAAAGCCGAGCAAGTGGGACTGGACATCTCGAACTATACCGTCAGCGCCAACTTCATATGCGCGGATGAGTCGAGCTTGAAGCAGGAAATCGAACGGGTTAAACGAGAGGTAGATATCGCAAACGAGCTTGGCGTGAAGCTGTTCCGTCATGACGTTGCATCCAGACCACCGGAACAAACGTCGATCGTGTTTTTCCAGAGCGACTTGCCATTGCTGGCGGATGCATGCAGACAAATTGCCGATTACGCGTCCAGCTATGGCATTACGACTAGCGTGGAAAATCACGGCTTTTACATGCAAGCCAGTGAACGAGTGGAAAGCTTAATCCATGCGGTCGGACGGCCAAACTTCAAAACGACGTTAGACATAGGCAATTTCATGTGTGTCGACGAGAGCTCGATTAAAGGTGTCAGGAACAATGTCGGACTTGCTTCGATGATTCACCTGAAGGATTTCTATCTTCGTTCCAAGCATCATAATCCCGGTCAAGGATGGTTCCAAACCTCCAGCGGAGATTATTTGCGGGGAGCGATCGTCGGCCAGGGAGATATCGACATGCGCGAAGTACTTCGCATCATTAAAGCTTCCGGTTATGACGGATATATATCAATTGAATTTGAAGGCATAGAGGATTGCCGCAGCGGAACCTTATTCGGCTTCGAAAACGCCAAGCGCATATGGAATGAAGTTTAAGGGACCGTAATTCAAAAACCTACCCATATCGAAAGAGCCGTAGCATTCAGCCGCGGCTCTTTCTTCGTTCTTATACTTCTATACATATTTGATCTTGGATCTATTCTTAGTAAAGTTAGGAAATTCAACCGGCTTTCCATTCGCTGCCACGGATTGAACCGACAGCGGAAATACACAGCTAATGGCTACGGCATCATAGACGTCAACAGCCGGGCGTCGTCCTTCTAGAACAGCAGAAACAAATTCCTCCATTACGAAATAGTCTCCGCCAAACCCCGCCTCTTCCGCCTTAGCTCGATCTTTCTTCCAAGAGGGATGCTCGTACTCGGGTGCCAGTTCCCAGATTGACTCCCACTGAACCGTCCCTTGGTGCGATCTGTCGGGCGATCGGCTATCCATCCAAACGAGCGGGTCCTCCCCTTCTCTCCGAGCCGACAGGAAAGCACCCTTTGTCCCTTGCAGGCCAAAATGCGCGTAATTGAACGGACGGGCCGAGGAAAAATCGTTACGCAGATAGATGACTGCCCCCTGCTTGGTCCGAATTAAAGTGAGCGAAGAATCTCCTTGCTGCCAATAGTCAGGCTTCGCCCCCGGGTGATCGGCTCCGAACGTCTCTGCGAAGTAGCCACTTTGGGACGAAGGCTTAGACACGATCGTCGTCATATAGTCGAACTCGTCTCCGCGATGAATACCAAGCCATTGGCATACCGGACCCAGCGAGTGGGTTGGATAGTTGTTGCCGTTATAATCTCTCAGCATCTCGCCTCTCCACGTCAGTCGGCTGTCTTCGAAATGGCTGATTGCTCGCAAATCGTGAATATAACCGCATTCCGCATGGGTAATCTCGCCAAACTCACCTTGATCCACCATGTTCTTGACCATCATATTCAAGCGGAAATAATTGAAGTTTTCTGCCATCATGTAGATCATTCCCGTCTGCTCCACCGTCTCAACGAGCTCCCAACAATCCTCAATCGTGTGGGCGGCTGCGACTTCGCTTAAGACATGCTTCCCTGCCTTCATCGCTTGCACAGCCTGCTTGGCATGAAGCATCATCGGCGTTGCCAGCAGCACCGCATCGATCGAAGAATCGTTCAGCAACTCATTGAAGTCTGTATACGTCTTAATCCCGGGATTGTTTAACCGCCAATTGTTCAATACAGCTTCATTCAGATCGCAAACGGCGACCATTTGGACTTTATCAGACAACATAGCAACAGACTTGCTGTAACTACCGCCGCGAACTCCTCCCACGACAGCCAATCGTACTGGTTGATTTGCTCCCACTTCTCTTCTCTCCTTAGGCGATAACGCCACTATGGTTCAGAACTACCTTCACTATAGTCCGAACGCGAGAGCCCAAGAATGGAAAGAAGTAAGACGTAACCGGAAAATAGTCAGATGATCGCGGCCCCTTGTTTTAACTGAAGAAAGGACGATTGCACAATCGCAATCGCCCTTTCTAAGCTTATTTTATTTTTTCAAGCTGTCCCAAGTGCTTTGGAATGTTTCGAGCATTTGTTCCTTCGTTTTTTGATTGCCTACATAACCTTGCATAACATCGCCGAACTTCTTACTGGAGGCTTCGCCCTGCGGGAACTTGAACCAGTTCCATGAGAGAACCTTGCCTTCTTTATTATATTTGATGATGTCGCTAGCCAATGCTCCTAGGTCCTCTTCAGTTGCTTCAATCGTAGTTAGAGCTGGAATGAACTTAAATTGTTTCGTAATGTAGCTTTTACCTGTCTCAGAAGTAACTAACCAATTTAGGAAATCCTTAGCCTCTTGCTTCACGGCTGAGTTCTTATTAATAACCCAGTTGTTCGGCACACCGACGAATAGCTTATCGCTAGCAGCTGCATCATCGCTGATTGGCATTGGAAGGAAGCCAATATTGATATCAGGGTTAGTTTTAGTAATTTGAACCTGTGTCCAGTTGCCTTGCTGCATCATCGCTGCTTTGCCATTAGAGAAATCGGTAACCTCAGTATTGTAGTCCGTTTGCAAAGGATTTTTGTTGCCGTACTTAATCGTTAAGTCAAACAGCTTAACCCAGTTCTCGAACACGGCATTCCCCGTAATTTTCTCCGAGCCATTGTTCAAGCCTTCGATAAATTTATTAGGATCTGCCTGAAGCGCGAACGGCAGATTCACAAAGTGGTTGCCGAGTACCCACCATTCTGCATACCCATTCTCGAAAGGAGTAATCCCATTATCCTGTAGCTTCTTCGCTGCTGCTTCAAGCTGTGTTAAGGTTTTAGGCAATTCGGTAATGCCTGCTTTAGCAAACAAATCTTTATTGTAGATGTAACCATATCCTTCGACACCGATCGGCATTCCGTAGAGCTTGCCGTCATTAGTCATTGGCTCATCTGTTCCTTTAACTAAATCCTTCACCCATGGTTGATCGGACAGATCTTCGAGGTTCTCAAGCCATAGATTTAAATCCGAGAAGCCACCGTTGTTGAAAATATCTGGCTTGTCGCCTGAGTTAAATTTAGCCTTTAGTGCAGCGCCGTAATCGGCTCCACCGCCAACCGTTTCAATTTGGATTTTCACACCTGTTTCTTTCTCATATTCATTAACCAAGAGCTGCAACTGCTCTGCAATTTCAACCTTAAATTGAAACATCTTAATCGTTACATTTTTCTTGGGCGGGCTAGTGCTTTCTGCTGGTGAATTTGATTCCGATGCCGAGTTCCCTGGAGACTGCGAAGACGATGCGTCCTTCTTGCCGCAGCCAGTAAGAACAATCATCACCACTAACATCGCGGACAATACGAGCATAGACATTTTTTTCATAATAATTGCCTCCCTTATATTTCTTTATTTGTTATAAAACTCATTTTATAGAGGAAAATTAACCAGTAACACCGAGAAAATTGAACGATTAGGGGTAACATATTGTCATTGGTTCCGCTGCCCCACAAGTTTAACCTTTAATCGATCCGGCAGTAATTCCTTCGACAATGTGCTTCTGCATCGCGAGAAAGAACAGGATGATCGGTAACACACCAAGCGTAAGCGCAGCTAGGGCAAGATCCCATTGTTTCATATATTGACCGAAGAAAGAATACGTCGCAAGCGGTATTGTACGTGTCTCAGGTCCACTAATGATTAGTAGAGGCAATAGAAAATCGTTCCAAATCCAGAGACTATTCAGCAAAACAATCGTTACAGTCACTGGCTTAAGAAGTGGGAAAACAATTCTCCAGAATACCCCGAATGTTGAACTTCCGTCCACGATTGCTGCTTCTTCTACCTCAAGCGGAATGGATTTAACAAAACCATGATAGAGGAACAAATTCAAGGACACTCCGAAACCAAAGTAACAAAGGATTACGCCCCAGATGTGATTGAGAAAGCCGACCGTTCCGGCTAATTTCACCAATGGAATCATAATCGACTCAAATGGAATAATCATTGCTGAGACGAACAGCATGAACAAAACTTGATTCAAACGACTATTGTTTCTCACCATTCGGTATGCGGCCATTGAACTAATGATGACAAGACCCACATTACTAGCAATTGTAATGATCAATGAATTCATGAACACCGTCGGAAAGCGCATGATCCGCCATGCTTCCGTATAGTTATGGAGGCTAAATGCTTTCGGCAGACTCGTCGTATTCGCGAGTAGCTCTGCGAAAGGCTTGAATGAATTCGTTAATACAAAGTAGAACGGTACGAGAAAAGCAATCGCGATAAGGATACCCAACACTTCTAAAGAAAACAAGCGTGCGGTATATCGTTTAGTGGTTTCCATTAGGATTCCACCTCCCGTTTCTTCGTGATGGTGACTTGAACGACGGTAATAAGAGCAACGATCAGAAAGAAGATAACGGCCTTCGCACTACCCAATCCTAGAGCATTGTTCCGGAATGCTTCTTGATAGATATTAAGGGACACAGACTCCGTAGAATTGAACGGACCTCCCTTGGTCAGGGACACAATGAGATCGAACACTTTGAACCCCCATGACAACGTAAGGAACAAGCATACGGTAATTGACGGCATAATGAGCGGCACCGTAATCTTGTAAAGCATTTGCAGTTTCGTTGCCCCATCAATTCGAGCAGCTTCAATTAAATCCTTAGGCACATTAGTTAAGCCAGCGATATAGATGACCATCACGTAACCAGCGCCTTTCCAGACTGTCACGATAACAACACCCCAGAATGCTGTAGGTGCATCGCCTAACCATGGAAGATTGAAGAACGCTAAGCCAGTATGTTCTCCGATTGAGGCAAAACCTTTCACAAAAATAAAGCTCCAGATAAAGCCTAGCAGCAATCCACCAATAACGTTCGGCATAAAGAAGATCGTTCTGAGGATATTACGCAGCTTTAATGCTTGAGTAAGTAGCAATGCCAAGAGAAAACCGACGAGATTGGTCAGTAGGACTCCCGTAATCGCGTAGCGGAACGTAAACACGAATGACTTGTAATAATCGCTATCATGAAATAAGATTTTCTTGTAATTTTCAATGCCAATCCATGTTACTGTTGTACTTACGCCATTCCATTCTGTGAAGGAATAATAAATACTCATGAAGAACGGTATAACGACTATGATTACGAAGAAGAAGACTGCGGGTCCGATAAACAGAAGCTGATACAATCGTTTTTTGCTGGCAGATTCCATGGCGGTTTCCCCCCCTTTTGTGCTAATGATCCAAGTATAGATTGCTAATCCCCTAGCTCCCACTGACTCTGATGATCAAAGAGGTGGAAAATATTGATCTCTAACAGTATTCGCAATAAAATGATGGTTTTCTTAATCGCAGCTACCTTAATTCCCATTCTTGCTTCAATCGTCATCACTTATAGCTTAACGACGAATAAAGTGACTAAAAACACCCTAAAAAGCAACGCAGATTTACTGTTTCAAGGGAAGACTAACCTGCTTAACTATATGAATTCGGCGCATCAGGCAACTTTTATTTTCTATAATGACAACAAGCTGTTTACGATCTTAAACGATGGGATCGAAGGCTATCAGGACGATCAGGAAATATACCGCGGCATGTCCTTATTAAGCTATTCAGCTAAAGATTTCGAGCAAGCGCATTTGTATATTCACAAGAGTGATATCCATTATTTAATCGTAAGTGATCGCTCGAAGAGAAGCTTTACGGGAAACAACGAGAAGTATATTCCGCGTGACCTTTTTCAAGGCCGATCCTATATCGAGCCTCCCCATCCACCGGGCAAATTTGGCATTCCCAGTATGCCAATATCTAACACGGATGAAGTCATTACACTGCATAGCTCGTTATATTACTTAACCGCGAAGAAAGAGCTCGGAACGCTATCCATCGATATTCGTATGGACAGTATTCGCACTATTAGCGAGCAGCTCTATTCGGCAACGAAAGAAGAGTTTTACATTATTGATGAGAATCGACGTGTGATCTATAGCTCCGATCAGCAGGCCAGTAGTCAATCCTTGGACAATCTATGGGTCGATCAAGTCATGACCGCTGACGCACCCAAAGGTAACTTCGAGCTTCGTCAGGACGGCTTCTCCGGCGAAATTATTTACGACAAAATGGTAACGCCTTTCTTAAATTGGACTCTAGTGAAACGGATTCCTGATGAAACCTTACACCAGACAGCGCGTGAAGTCGCACTCTTCAACAGTGGTATTGCTGCTCTTTTCTTGGTTCTGACGATTCTGGCTACGGTTATCATTACCTTTCGGTTGACTGCGCCAATTAAGAAGCTTATTCGCAATATGAATCAAATTCAAAGCGGTAATCTGCAGGTCACGATTGATCTGAATCGGAAGGATGAATTTGGGATCTTGGCACGACGCTTCCAGCTCGCGATGGATACGATCAATGAGATGATTATTCGTGAATATGAGCTTGAGCTTGCCCGTAAGTCGAATGAGCTCAATATGCTGCAGGTGCAGACGAATCCACATTTCATGAATAATGCGTTACAATCCATAGGAACATTAGCGTTACAGAAGCAACAGCCGGAAATCTACAATTTAATAGCTTCTTTGGGTAAGATGATGCGTTACAGCATGAACACCGGAGAGCCTATTGTTTCCCTTGCTCGTGAGCTGGACTATGTCAAAGCTTATTTCGCCTTGCAGCGCCAGCGTTTCGGTGAGCATCTGCAATATACCGCTTATATCGATGATTCACTGCTGCAGCAGCAAATACCAAAAATGATTCTTCAACCACTCGTTGAGAATTATTTTAAGCATGGCTTTGATATTAACGCCGTGACGGGTGAAATCGTTATTTACGGAGCCATCTCAGCAGATAAGCGTTGGCTACAGCTTGAGGTGAGTGATAATGGAAAAGGGATAGATCCCGCGGAGCTAAAAGCTTTACAGGAAAGGCTTGCTCAAGGAAAGAGTACTTGGGGGAACGGAGATTCTGGAATCGGTTTGTCGAATATTTTGTCACGACTTAAGCTTTATTATAATGAAACAGCAAAGCTTGAGGTCAAGCACAGCATGCTGGGCGGCGTTAGTGTCATGCTATGGATACCCATAGAGGAGGAAGAACTATGATGAAGGCACTGATCGTCGATGATGAACGACATGTACGGGAAGCTATTCAATTGCTTGTGGATTGGAAGGCTGTTGATATAGAGGAAGTTTTGGAAGCACAGGACGTTGACACCGCTATTGAATTGATCAAACGGGAGCGTCCACATCTTGTATTTACAGATATGATGATGCCCGAGAAAATAGGGACTGACCTCTTAGCTTGGGTTCAGCAGCATGCTCCTCGAACAAAGATCATTGTCATTAGCGGGTATGATGATTTTGATTATGTGCGTAAGACAGTGTTATATGGTGGGATCGATTATATCCTTAAGCCTATTGACCCTGTCCAGTTAAATGATGCTGTCAACAAAGCCGTCGCTAGCCGTAAGCAGGAAGATGCGGGCACAGAGCAAGAGCAGCGAAAGTCCATTGAAATCAACCAGCTAAGACCTGTATATTGGGACAAAATGCTGACGAATCTCATTGAGGATCCTTCCTATTACTCGTCGATCAGTGAAACTCTTCACTCTGAATTCGGCCTTTCAAAGGATGATCGGCATTGTCGGGTTGCGGTTCTAGCTACCGATACGATAAACCCCGCAATTCGCAAGAAATTCGCCGGAAGTGAGGATCTGCTGTATTTCTCTTTGTTGAACATCTGTAACGAATATATCCGCAAGAATAAGCACGGTGTAGCCTTCCGGCATGAGCATGGTTCTATCGTCGTAATCTTATGGAAACAGACAGCGGACGCAGCAGTATTACTGGATACGATGAATAGCGGCATCCTGCAGACGCTCGGTAGTCAGCTTGAATTTGGCGTGGGCAGCGAAAGAGTGATGCCAGCTGGCTTTAAACAATCTTATAACGAAGCCATTCAAGTACTGCGTCAGCGTAATATGCGAGTGGCTCGACCAAGAATTCGCTGCTTCGATCTGAATGAGAACAATCGCATCCCTACTGTGCATTTGTCCGAATATGAAGATCAGCTACGGTTTGCCGTCCTAAGCGGTCAAGAGCAACCAATTAAAGATGCTGTTCAGCTATGGATTAATCAAGTGGAGCAGATGAAATATATTAACATGGAGCAGCTTGAATTATGGGGCTATGAATATAGCGTCATTAGAGCTCACTGGTTAAAGGAATTGTATGGAGATGTTCCTGCTGCGCTTACACTGCCCTCTGGCTCTGCTTTTGTATCTGTGTCCTTAGATCAGGACGGCTGTTTGTCTCCGCAGCAACTAGCTGTCGAGCTCAAACAGGACTTATTGCGATTATCTCAGCTATGGACGGAGCATAAACGGCAGGACGAGCATGTTATTTTTGATATTGTAAAATATGTCGATACCCATTATGCAGAGGACTTAACGCTATTAAACATAGCTGAACGCTTCTTCTTAAGTCGCGAATACATTTCCCGCAAATTTAAGCAGCAATTCCAAGAAAACCTTTCCGACTACATCGAAAGAATCCGGATGGATAAGGCTAAGCTGCTCTTAATGAATCCCCAATATCGCATCGTACAAATTGCCGAGTTAGTCGGGTATAAGGATGAGAAGTATTTCAGCAAGGTGTTCAAGAAGCTGGAAGGCTTATCTCCTAACGAGTATCGCAAGCGGGGGAATTAATGACAGTTTAATATCTGAAAAAGAAAAGCCGAGACTTCATAAGTCTACGGCTCATTTTCATATCCTGCAGAGTCATTAAGGTCATATATTAATAAATATTTGATATATTAAACTAAGTATTGTAATATGAATACTTTGAATTTATATATCTATCGGAGGAATCTTAACACAATGCAAGTAAAACAATCCTCATTCAAAACCTTCTTGATGATTGCTTCTTTAGTTACCATTTGGGGACTGGCTTGGCCCATTTTCAAAATTTCACTCGATTACGCCCCACCACTTATATTTGCCGGATTAAGAAATCTAGGCGGTGGTCTTCTACTGTTCTTGCTGTTTCTATCAAAATGGAAGGAAATACGATGGAAATCCACTTGGCCCATCTATCTGATTTCCTCTTTCTTTAATGTCATCATTTACTATGGCTTGCAAGCCTATGGACTCGTTCTCATGCCCTCCGGTCTTTTCTCCATCATTGTCTATTTACAACCTGTATTGGTCGGCATTCTCGCCTGGCGGTGGCTGGGAGATGCAATAACAGCGCACAAAATCGCCGGACTTATTTTCGGATTTCTCGGTGTCGCCGCGGTTAGCTTCAAGGAAGTCTCCAGTCATATTGCAGTAGCAGGCATCATTATGGCATTGATCACTGCAGTCAGTTGGGCAATCGGAGCCATTTATGTAAAAAAAGTGACGCATCAGGTAAACTCTATCTGGCTTGCTGCAATACAGTGCATCATCGGTGGTATTGTAATTACGACAATCGGATCGTTCACAGAAAACTGGTCAGCGATTGCGTGGGATTCTGCCTTTATTCTTTGTTTCCTTTATGGAAGTGTTCTTGGCATTTCCGTCGCTTGGGTCATCTATTTCCACCTCGTCCATCACGGCGATTCAAGCATCGTCGCTTCCTACACATTCATTGTGCCACTCATAGCCGTAATAAGCGGGACATTTCTCTTGCAGGAAGCTTTCACGTTGCCTATTCTGATCGGACTTATTTTTATTATTACAAGTATTTATCTAGTTAACCGGAAGCCCAAGGCATCTGTAACAGCTTCAATCGTTTAAGTGGCTTCGAAGAGTAGTTCCCGTATACTCCGTTCTATAAATCCCTCGTTCCTGAAGTATCGGAATCACTTCATGCACGAAATCATCCAACGCTCCTGGCAAGTATGGGAACATAACGTTAAATCCATCGCAAGCTTCGCTAGCAAACCATTCTGCCATCTGCTCTGCAATTACTGACGGAGTGCCTGTCATCGTTAAATGTCCATGTCCCCGCGTTAGCCTTAAGCTTAACTGTCTAATCGTCAAGTTTTCCTTTTGCGCCAATGCCAGAAAGTGCTCATATCGCCCTTTCTCCCCGTTGAAATGAGCGACGTCTGACAATGCCGGAAGAGGACCGTCCAATGGATACCCGGATAGATCTACATTCAATTGATTCGACAATAGACGTACCGCAAATTCCGGAATAACCAATTGTTGCAGCTCTCGTTCCTTATCTTCCGCTTCCTTCTGGGTCTTGCCCACAATAGCGAGCAGTCCTGGCATGATTTTGAGATCCTTCGGCGCACGTCCAAATAGGCTTAATTGTCCTTTGATTTCCGCATAATCCTGCTTTGATTTTTCTATCGACGAAGCAATTGTAAACAATACTTCCGCTTCCCGTACTGCGAATTGCCTTGCTCTGTGCGACAGTCCTGCCTGCATGACCACCGGGTGCCCCTGCATGGAACGCGGAATGTTCAGAGGGCCTTTAACTGTAAAATGAACACCAGTGTGATTGATCGGATGAAGTTTATCCAAATCCGCATAGACTCCCGATTCCTTATCCATAATTAGCGCGTCTTCTTCCCAACTATTCCACAGACGCTTAACGACATCCAAAAATTCAGCGGCCCGTTCATAACGAAAATCATGTTGATAATGCTTCTGTCGGTTATAATTTTGTGCTTCCTTGTCATTGGAGGAAGTAACGACATTCCAAGCGGCACGACCGTTGCTCAAATGATCTAGCGTCGCCAATTTACGAGCAACATTATAGGGCTCGTTAAAAGATGTCGATACGGTTGCTCCTAATCCGATGTAATCCGTTACAGCTAACAACGAAGCCAATATCGTCAAAGGCTCCAGCCTTGCGGTAGTGTGATGCTTATACAGGTTCTCCGTTTCTGTATACAAACTGTCACCCAAGAACAGCATATCGAATTTGCCACGTTCTGCGGATTGTGCAATCCTTTTATAGAAATCGAATTTTAAGGAGCTAGTGGTGTCCGCCTGAGGGTAACGCCAAGCTGCCATATGATGACCGACATAATTCGTAAAAGCTCCAAGATGAAGCTGTCTTCGACCTTGGTCTAAAATTACAATCGCCTCCTGAATATTTTAGAATCGGGAGCATTATTGCGATGGGGTACGGCGGCTATCCAAATCCTGTTGAATGACTGCGCTAATATGACGCCCCTCGATTTCGATATATCGTTGTGCCAGCTTCATGTTTATTTTAGCTGGATCGCCATAATAACCTAATGGATTCACTTCTCTGGCGTCTATCCAGCCCTGCTCCCATTTGGAAGATTCACAAGCGCTCATCCGAGTCGGCTGTAACGGTTCACAAGCTTCGGCACGATAAGCATGAGGGTAGTATTGCTTGATAAAGCTGCTTTCCAAAGCTCCAGCATGAATATCCGGAATGTCGGTAAACTGGGTAACTGTCGGATTACTTGCTTTAATCAACACATGATCTTCATTGCCGGTTAGCTTGCTTTCCCTTGCAAATTTCTCGGATAAGATCGACTTTACGTTAGCGCCATGAAATTGCCGCGTTTCTTGAACGGCTTCCAGTATAGCGGTTCGATGTGTGATATCGTCGTGGACATCAATAATATAAATATGACGGGCACCCCACCGATGCAAACAAACTAGAATATCGGACATTAGCGCCTTCAACGTTTCTTTCCGTAAAATAAACGAACCGGGGAACCCGGCAGTCGTACGGGTAATGCCCCAGTAAGTCGGCGGAGCAATGACGGCCTGAATAGCTTGCTCTATTAACTGTTTCTTGACTGCTTTCGCGATTTCGCAGCTGAAATAAATATCCGGAGCCAGAGTAAGATGAGGGCCATGCTGTTCTAGTATACCGCTTGGCAGCAGTACCACATGATCAACGGAAAGGGATTTCTCGATCTCCACCCAGGTCATATTTGCCATTGTTTCACTGAAAATAGAATTTTCCATAGAGCATCCTCTCGAATCTAGTCATTTGAGCTTTACATTTCCGGGCCATACGATCTTGTCCGATTCCAGCTTCCATTCGCCCGTATCCATGTCCATTGAACCGATTGAAACCATATTGACCGTACCGTCTTCCTTATATCCCTGCAGATTCATCATCTGCAGCGGCATTTGGCTTCGGTCATTCGTACCCGTTGCCACTGCGTGATGTCCCGATAAGCCAATAAACCGGACCCCGCGTAAATACCTCATCAGAATCTCCCCCGTAATGGAATCAATTCCATCCTCTTGAGCAGCTCTTATGGCGTGTGCGATCAGAAACACACTGTCATAAGAAAGAACGGCGTAAAAAAAAGCTTTGCCAAGCTCGTCTGGCGGACTAACGAGACTCTGGGCAAAGCGAGCTTTAAATTCACTCAGCTGTCGACTTGGAGGCAGCTCATTCATGGGGGCAATATAGCCGAGCGACCCACGAACAACGTCCGGCGATTCATCATGAGAGAGCATCTCCGAAGCATAGAACGAATAACCCGGCTTATTCAATTGCAGGTGGTCTATCGCCTGAAAGGCCGTGATCGTATCCGGTGTCGGCATCAGTATGATATACGTTGTGATGCCCTTCCGATTCATCGCATCCAAGCACGCCACTACCTCTTCCATATTCGTATCTCTTGGATATCCGTACACCGCCCGGATCGTCATACTATTCGCTTTGGCTTGTTGTTGAACGACAGAGGCGGCGCCAATGCCCCAATCATCCGTTGTATACAATACACCGATTTGCTGATCGCCAAATTGGTAGGCAAGCTGAACAAGATGCCTGTCATAGTCACTACTGGGCGTCACATTCCTTAGAAAATAAGGAAATTCATCAGCCGAGCTTAGTGAAGCCGCGTTGGCACCATAGGAAACAACCGGAGTTTTATATTTCGCTGCGAATGTAGCCATCCTTACAGCCGGACTGGAACAATCGGCGCCGATTATGGCTACAACATTCTGCTCGATCAGCGCTGCAACCTTCTCTTCAACGCCGTCCGGCCAACAATGATAATCCAATACATTCTGTTCCAGCAATTCAAGCTTGCCAGACTTCAGGATTCCACCATGATAAATATCTTCAATCGCGATCTGGGCTGCCTGATAGGCGTAATTGCCCCAGTCCGCTTCCCGTCCGTTATGGTATCGAAACGTATACAGCCCTCCAAGCTGGTATGTCTTGGCCATTCCCGATTGTGTCTGGGTCATCATTAACCCCCTTTCAGCTATACTAAGACGGGCGCGTGAAACCGAGATTTTCCCGCAAAGTTCTGCCTTCATAAGTCGTTCGAAACAAGCCCCGATTTTGCAGCTCTGGAATCACCTTATCTACGAACACCTCTAATCCACTTGGAAGAAGCTGAGGCATAATATTAAATCCATCCGAAGCCCGGTTCTTAAACCATTTCTCCATGAAATCTGCCATTTCAAGGTAAGAACCCGTAAAAGTAAGATGTCCGTGTCCGCCGGCATCCCGATGGAGCAGCTGCCTGATCGTCATATTTTCCCGACGGACAGCATCCAGAATCACTTCTTGACGGCTTTTGGTTCCATTGGTCTCGTAACTCGAACTCGCTTCATTCAATGGAACGGGCCCGTCGAGTGGATACTTAGATAAATCAACAGCAAAGCGTTCTGACATTCGTTCCAGTGACTGCTTAAGATCAACATATGCATTCAATTCATTCTCCAAATCCCGGGCTTCTGCTGACGTCTCCGCTACAATCGGACTTAGGCCAGGCAAAATATGCAATTGCTCAGAATAACGTCCGTATCTCGACAATCTGGATTTTACATCGGCATAGAACGCGGCCGCTGCTTCGAAAGTTTGCTGTGCGGTAAAGATGAGCTCTGCGGTTGCCGCACCCAATTCCCTACCTCTGTCGGATGAACCGGCTTGTACAAGCACCGGATATCCTTGAGGTGGACGAGCGATATTAAGCGGGCCCTGCACAGCATACGTCTTTCCTTTAAAATTGATTTCGCGTATTTTAGTCTCATCGACCAGAATACCTGACTTTTTATTATAAATTAAGGCATCGTCCGCCCAACTGTCCCATAGCTGCTTCACTACTTCTACGAACTCTGCTGCAGCCTCGTACCGTTCCCCGTGTTCCGGATGTTCGTCCCGGCTAAAGTTACGAGCTGCTTCTCCGGCTTCCGCTCCAGTTACTATATTCCAGCCAGCTCTGCCTTCGCTAATATGATCAAGCGAGGCGAACTTACGTGCAACATGAAACGGTTCATTGTATACAGTTCCTACCGTAGCAATGAGACCGATGCGCTCAGTGACGGCGGCAAGTGCCGAGAGTAACGTGAACGGCTCCAATTTATTCGTTATGCCCGAATAGCCGTCAGCGATGAAGATCGCATCCATTAAGCCACGTTCGGCGGTTAATGCTAGCTTCTTCATATAATGAATGTTTAGCTCAAGATCCGGATAGGCTTCGGGGTGCCTCCAAGCTGCCTCGTGATGTCCAGTTCCTCTTAAAAATAAACTCAGATGAAGCTTACGTTCCGTTCTGCTCATATCAATATGCCTCTTTATCCCATTAATGTTGAACTAGCTCTTTCATATGGCAAGCCACATAATGCTCATTGCCGCGATCCAGCAATTCGGGCTCGAGCTTCATGCACAAGTCCGTACTGAATTCACATCTCGTGTGAAACCGACAACCCGATGGCTTATTCATAGGATTCGGGATATCGCCCGGCAATTTAATTCTCTCTCTTCTTACATCCGGATCAATCGAAAGCATAGCAGACAGTAAAGACCGAGTATACGGATGCGATGGATTGGCAAATACGGCCTCAACAGGACCGACCTCTACCAATTTCCCTAAATACATTACAGCTACTCTATCCGCAACATGACGAACAACTGCTAGATTGTGTGAAATAAACAAATACGTAAGCCTGAGTTCTTCCTGCAAATCATGGAGCAAATTCAGAATTTGACTTTGTATAGACACATCTAAGGCGGATACAGGTTCATCGCATACGATAAAAGCAGGCTGAAGCGCAAGTGCGCGTGCGATACATATACGTTGTCTCTGCCCTCCGGAAAATTCATGAGGATGCTTATGCAAATCAGCCTCACTCAGTCCAACTTTCTCCAAGAGCGCAATCACTTGCTTGCGTAAATCAAGCTCGGCGACCGTTCCATAATGCCTGATCGGTTCTGCAACCAGCTCGTATACGGTCATCCATGGATTGAGCGCACTGAAAGGATCTTGAAAAACAATTTGCATTTTACGGCGGTATTGCCCTAATTTACGCTCGGGAATATCGGTAATGGATTGACCTTCAAAACGCACATCTCCAGAAGTACTTTCTAATAGCCGCAGAATAAGCCGTCCTAAGGTCGATTTACCCGAGCCGGACTCCCCTACAATTCCTAGCGTTTCGCCTCGATAAATCTGCAGAGAAACATGATCTACTGCCGTTAAAGTATTTTTCTTGCGCGAAAATAATCGGTGTTCCTCATCAAAGCTTTTGTGAAGATCCCGTACTTCAACAATGATATCCTTTTCTATCTTCACTCGACTCAAGGCAATCGCCCTTTCGTGGAAGTGTCATATTCGTCCGTGCCGATCCAGCACCGAGTCCCTCTCTGTCCCTCAAATAAGCGATAGGCTGGCTCTTGCTGCTCACAAATCTCTCTTTTGGAGTCACACCGTGGGCAGAATCTGCAACCTGTTAGGCATTCATCGGGCTTCGGAATGGACCCTCGGATCATATGGAGTCTTTCTTTGAAGGGACCGATTTGCGGGATGGACGACAATAAGCCTTGTGTATACGGGTGTAGCGGATTTTTCAAAACGTCCCGAACCTTGCCCTCTTCAACGACCTTGCCTGCATACATAACAACGACTCGGTCGGCAATATCTGCAACCACTCCGAAATCGTGTGTAATCATCAGTATCGATGCATGAATTCGGTCCTTGAGATCCTTCAGAACATCAAGTATTTGTGCTTGAATGGTGACATCCAATGCCGTTGTCGGCTCATCCGCGATGAGCAATTGAGGCTCGCACAAGAGAGCCATGGCAATCATGACTCTCTGGCGCTGACCGCCTGACAGTTGAAAGGGATAGCTGGACAATCTGGATTGTGCTGCAGGGATGCCAACGAGGGTGAGACTTTCGACCGCTTTAGCCTTTGCTTCTTTCTTGCTCACCTTCTGATGAAGCTTAATGACCTCCATCAGCTGGCTGCCAATCGTCATCGCCGGATTAAGCGAGCTCATCGGCTCCTGGAAAATCATCGCGACATGATTACCCCGCAGCATACTCATGTCCTTCTCCGATTTGGTTAACAATTCCTCGCCATTAAATCGAATGCTTCCCGAGATGCTCTGGCTCACAGATTGAGCATGAAGCTTAAGAATACTCAAGGCTGTCACGCTCTTGCCGCTACCGGACTCCCCAACAATTCCCACCGTTTCTCCCTTGTCTACAAAGAATGAAACCCCATTTACCGCTGGTGCCAGGCTTGGGCGTGAATCGAAGCTCACATTTAGATCGGAAATCTCCAACAGATGTTGGTCCAGTTCACTCATGCTTGTCTCCTTATTGATTGTCTACCCATACATTCCAGTAGAACGGAGTGGAATAATTCACAAAGCCCTTCAGAGATTTTTGGGCAAGATGAAGTCTGGCATAATCGAAGGTGCGGATCCATGGAAGCGAGCTCCAGAATTCCTTATTCACTTCCTTCGATAAAGCATAACGCTTGGTTTGATCCGTCTCCACGAGCAATTTCTCGAATGCCGTTTCCATTTTCACTGCTAATTCATCATCCCAGTGAGAAATCCACTTGTCTGTTCCTAACCATGAAGCATACACTTGTGGATCCGGCTTCGGTACCTTGAAGCTTGCTAGATTTATATTCCACGACGATACCTGGTTCTTGTCCGCCAACTGCTTGCTAACCGTAGCGCCATCAAGCAATTGTACATCTACCTTGAAGCCAACTTGCTCTAGTTGCGCCTTTAACACGATTGCGCCGTCGCTATGCTGCTTATTTCCTCTGTCATTCAATATAACAATCGGTGTTCCATTGTAGCCGGATTTCTGCAAGTACTCCTTCGCCTTGTTCAAATCCTGCTGCTTGTATATGCCTTCCCCAGCATTTCCGTCATACCAGATCGTGCCCTCTTCGAAGAAGGAGGGGTTATAGTGCCAGAAATCCGCATTACCCACCATTGCCGTTGCAAGCTCTTCCAGATTAACCGCATACTGAACTGCATTACGTGCATCTAAATTATTGAATGGCGGCGTCCCGAGATTAAATGCAAGAATTCCTTGAAAACCAGGGGTTGAAACAATCGGTACTACGTTTTTATCCGTTTTGTAATTCGCGTATTGATCTAGCGATACATCATTAGCAAACTGGAATTCGTTCGTTTGTACACCTGCAACACGAACGGCAAGCTCAGGCACCGACTTGAACTCCAGCTCATCTACATAAGCAATCCGTCTACCTGAATAACCGGATGGTTCTTGATCCACTGGCACATAATCTTTATATTTCTTCAGTCGAAGAGAACGGTCTGGTACCCAATCAACAAATTCATAAGGACCTGTTCCAATATGCTCTAAAAGCACCTCATTACCATACTTCTCTACAAGCTCTTTCGGCTTGATCAGCAGCTTCTGGTTTGCAGAATTGGATGCAATGATCGAGCGAAATGGCGCAAAGGGCTTAGTAAATTTGAAATTAAATTCATATTTGCTGATAATCTCGAATTTATCGAAATAAGGCTCAACGATACCTCCAGCATCATTCACATCAAGCCAGCGGAGGAAGGAAGCTTCCACATCCTCAGAGGTCAGCTCTTTGCCATTGTGGAATTTAACCCCTTCACGGAGCTTGATATACAAGGTTTTGGAATCATCCCGATATTCATAGCTTTTCGCCAGATAAGGTACCGGCTCTTCCTTCCCGTCGAATTCAAATAATCCTTCATATACATGGGATAGAGCATCGTTAGTCAATGAGGTTGTCGTTAAGTCGGGATCCAGGTTTGCCGGATTTGCCGGCCACGCGATGACAATTTTACCTCCGTTAATAGGTTCACCCTTCGCCGCAGGCTCAGAAGCCTTCGGACTTGCATCAGAAGACTCTTGGCTCGGAGATTGGCTTGCTTCCGGTGCTTCGTTCGAGCTGCATGCACTCAATACGAGTGAAAGAATGAGCATTAATGATAAGAGCATTGTGAAGAACCTTGTTTTCTGTGGTTTATTCATGAATAAATCCTCCTAGTTTAAATGTAAGATGTACCTGCCTTCATTACCTTGTCTTCAGCTTAGGATCCAGATGATCCCTCAGCCCATCGCCTAACAGGTTTAATCCCAACACGACCAGCACGATTACAGTACCGGGTGCAACGGAGAGCCATGAGGCTACACCCAAGTAATCTCTACCCTCGCTAATCATTCCGCCAAGACTTGGTGTCGGCTCTTTAATGCCAACGCCTAGAAAGCTTAATGAAGCCTCTGCCAGTATCGCTGCCGCAAAACAAAAGGTAGCTTGAACAATAATAGCAGAACGACAAGCCGGTAAAATATACCGAAAGATCAAGTATATATTGCGAGCCCCTGCGGCTCTGCCGGATTCGATATATTCGAGCGACTTTACTGAAATCACGCTCGCCCTTACGACTCTTGCCATGCTTGGGATGTACGCAAAGGTTAGAACATAAATAATATTTTTGATTCCTGCACCCCAGAGCGCAGCGAGCGTAACAGCAAGTATAATTTCAGGAAAAGCCATCAGACCATCCAGTATGCGTGAGATAATCGAATCCGCAATCCGATAGAATCCAATAACTAAGCCCAAAGTTCCACCTAGCACAGTCGTTAGAAAAACAACTGCAAGACCGATGAACATCGATGCTCGCGCGCCATAGCATATCCGACTGAACACATCTCTTCCAAGTGCATCCGTCCCCAGTAAATGCTTAGCACTCGGCGCCTGCAGTCGTTCTTTCACTGCAAGGGCTAATGGATCAAATCGGGTGAACCATGGGGCAAACAGGGCCAATAGGACAAAGAAAATGATTATGAACGCACCGATAAAAAGATAAGCATGTTTTTTCTTCACCTTAGTCACTCCGCAGCCTTCGCCTGCTATTTATATTTCACAGTTGGATTAAAGAACGAATAACTGATATCGACCAAAAAGTTAACAATAAGATAGATAAGGGTGGAGAAGAGCATACAGCCCTGAATAATCGGATAGTCTCTTCTCGATATTGCCGTGATCGCCAATGCACCCGTCCCGGGAATATTGAAGATCGTCTCAATAATCCAGGTACCTCCTAGTAGTAGCGCCAAGCTAAAGCCAATAACCGTAACGATAGGGCTAAGCGCATTCTTCAAGGCATGAACTAGAATCACTTTATATTTGGGAATGCCCTTGGCATACGCCGTACGAATGTAATTCTGATTCAGTACATTCAGCATTGCGCTACGCGTCGTTCTAGCAATTAAACCGCTCTGTATGAGTCCCAGCGAGAATCCCGGCAGCAGCAAATATTTAATGACGCCAAAGCCCGTTTTCGCAATTGGCTCATATCCCGCAACGGGAAGCCATTGCAGCTTTACGCCAAATACTAATATTAATACTATTGCTATAAAAAAACTCGGAATTGAAACGCCAAAAACGGATACGACCATAGCGGACTGATCTACGACCGTTCTGTGTTTAACAGCAGCTATAATACCTAACGAAACTCCCATTACGACACCGAAGAACAATCCAACAGTAGCGAGCAGCAGCGTTGGCTCCAATCTGCTCACGATCGCTTCTGTAACCGGAGTTTGGTAATAAAGCGAATCCCCCAAATCCCCCTGCATGACATTCTGAAGCCACATGACAAATCGCATCTGAATTGGCTTATCCAGCCCAAGTCTCTCACTCATTTCCTGAACTTGTTTTTCCGATGCGAACTCGCCAACCATGACACGAACGGGGTCTCCAGGCATCAAATTGGTAATGAAAAATCCGATAACCGCACAGATGAAAATAATCGGAATCATAGCAAGTAATCTTCTTCTAGCGTAGGTTAACATCGCAATCCTCATCCGACTTAATATTAGGTGCTAAAATAGAGTCTCAACATGTGATAATTCGCATCAACTTCTTCACTTGTCTGCTTATCACGACGCCATTTAATTTGAGAACGATAGCTGCCAATGAGCCCAGCTTCCTCTAATTCATTGTAATCTACTGTCACGGACTCTTCCGCTTCGGGCGCCACATAGAGGGCATCTACGGGACAATATGCTTCGCACATAAAACAGGTTTGACAATCATCCTTCCGATTAATAATCGGTACTCCGTCTTTGACAGAATCGAATACTCTTGTTGGACAAATATCTACGCATTGATTACAGGATATACATTTCGATTCATTCAGAATCTCAATCAATGGAGCTTCAACTCCCTTCCAGGAACCGAGCTTGCCGGCTTCGTATAGAGCTGATCTAGCCCTCCGGTTATGATACTGTGTTGCTGTGCTGGATCAAGGTTAGGAAACTCATCCCGACGATGCATCCCCCGTGTCTCCGTCCTTGCTAATCCCGCTGTATACATCCATCTTGCCGTTGCAATCATGGAAGCCGCTTCTCTAGCCTTCACTAGCTGAGCAGGATCCGTTGACAGCTGTATCCCCTCTCTTAAGGCCTTCCAGGTCTGATCCAACAAGGTTAGAGATTGCTTCAGCTTGACTTCAGACCTAAACCAATTACGGTCCAAAGGAAACACTTGATCCTGAACTGTACGCACCAATTCGGGCACCAGCGATTCGATTGCTGTTCTCTTCTCGTTCTGCTTAAAGGGGGTAACAGACAATCCTTCACCTTGCCTTGTCGCTCCGGAACGGCTGATATTCAAGGCGTACTTAGCTGCAGATTCACCGGACCATTGCCCTGACGAAATTGCCCAAGCGGAATTATGGCTTCCTCCTCCGGTAAAGGCACCGCAGATCAGCTCCCGAGTCGCGGCATCTCCTGCTGCATATAGACCGGAAACCGATGTCGCGCAATCTTCACCCGTAATACGAATACCTCCCGTACCACGAACGGTTGCTTCAAGACGCAGGGTAATCGGAAACATTTGTGTAAATGGATCAATCCCCTTACGGTTAAAGGGAAGAAAAAAGGCAGGCTGCGCCTTCCGCATCCACTGCTGCATTTCCGGAGTCGCCTTATCCAGACGAGCGTACACAGGCTGATCAATCAGTGCCCTGGCTACCTGAGAACGTCCGAACTTCCCGCCCGCTCCTTCAATTTCTGTTCCATCCTCATAGTAGAAAGTAGCCCACGTATAATAAGCCGATTTCGTGACCGATGCAAAAGCAGGAGATATGGAGTAGGCATTAGAGAATTCCATGCCGGACATCTCTGCACCCGCTTCTGCTGCCATGAGATATCCATCTCCTGTGAGCACATTACAGCCTAATGATTTACTTAAGAAAGCACAGCCGCCTGTCGCAATAATCACTGCATTGGCCCGTACTTGCCAAGCTTCACCGGTAATCGTATGAACTCCAGAAGCTCCGCTTACTCCTTGCGAATCCGCGTGCAATTCCAATGCCGGACTATGATCAAGAATTTTCACTCTAGCTTTCTTCACATGCTTACGCATAAGACGCATATATTCCGGACCCGACAGACGCCCCCGAAATGATTGGCCGAACTCATCCACCTGAAAAGGAAAACCCCACTGATCAAGCAGATTCATATTCGTATACGTCTGCTCAATGACCCGTTCTGTCCACTTGCTATCAGCAAGATAGCCAGCTAGCTTCTCACGACCCGTTATGGCTTCCTGGCGTTTCTGAGGATCAGGAGGAACATACAGCACACTCGTTCCCGAAGCGGCTGTTGCCCCCGTACTCCCACAATAACCTTTGTCCGCTAGGATAACTTTGGCTCCTGCATTCGTTGCAGCTATAGCCGCCCAAGCTCCTGCCGGTCCGCCGCCAATGACAAGAACATCAGCTTCCAAGAATTTACCTCCCTTTGATTGAATTCATATATGATCAATAAAACAAACGTTTCCAGCAGTCTGGTCAACCAACCGATAAAACAAAGTATACACATTATTTTAGTCGGCTTTTAAGCATTACTGAATAAATATTTATTCAATAAGTTTATATATTGCATACTACAAGACAAATTATTCACTGTCAATACGTTATTTTAATACTGTTATATTCCATTCATAATCTTAAGTGAGCAGCTACAATCGTTTGAACAAAGTGATCTTCCGGAAGATGAACTTTAATATCTGTTCGACGCAAACGAAGCAATACAAATCCGCTTAACATAGAGTAGAACTCCAACGCCAGCTCATTCGTATCACCTTGCCTGAAAAGATTCGTTTTTTGACCTTCAGCTACAATCGAAACAACAGTATTAAAGTTTTCTTTCGATCGTTCGACGATATCAATTTTCTCGTCCTTCGTTACCATTTCAGACAACTGCATTTGCATTAAAAACAAAGTAATTTCTGCTATCTTATTATTTTCGTCCATGAATATCCGAACTAAATGCAAAAGCTTATCCTTAGCCGTTCCTGGCTGATTAGCAGCTTCCTTCAGCTGGTTACTGTAATTATGTTGCAATTGCTCGGTCAGCACCATAAACAATTGATGTTTAGATTCAAAAAAATTATAAATATGACCTTGCGTCAGGTTGGATTCCGTTGCAATATCGCTAATTTTCGTTGAACCGATTCCAAGTCTGACACCTAAGTTCAAAGCAGAGTCCAAAATCTGCTGTTTTTTTTCTTCACGTATTAATTGATCTCTCTTTATGTTTCTCGGTGACACTTTGAAAACCCCTTCTCTATTGAACGCTATTTCTCCGTCTTAATTAGTATAGCATAACCTACAAGCTGAATCATCATTTAGAGAGTGGAGGATTGAGAACGGAGGTAAAAACCGTCTCCAGCGCGGCTTTAGCGATTTGCCTTGAAGAGTAGATTCACTGAGTGTAGGCGTAAATGATAATCTTGACGTGTGCCTTTGGAATCGTGAAATCTCCTTGTTGTGTTTTACCCATTCAGATTTCACGATTCCAACAGCACCCGGAAGGAGATACTTCCCCGCAAAAACTATGATCGATAGACAAATAGCAAGAGGCTGCCCACAAAGTCACTTATGGGACAGCCCCCCAGATATACTTCCTTATTCAATTGAAACAATACGATTAATGAGAAAAGAGAATTCAATCCGCTGATTCGAAGGAATCAAGTATTCGTTGTGAACCGGAGCTCCCCAGCTATCATCCCCGCCAACACCCATTTGGCAACCGGATACCGTCAACACCGTGTAGTTAATATTCGGCAATTCCCAGCGATGTGTCGCGTTCTCGAGCTCAAAAGCCGTATAGGGAGAAACATTGCATTCCAGCGGCGCACTCGGTAACGCTTTTATTTCAATTCCACACCCATCGGCATTCGTTACACACAAGCGGCGCACACCTGTGCGATTGCCTGATTCTTGCGGTACGAGATAAGGCGTCGGCAGTTCAGTCACTTTACGCTTGAACGTACATAATCGGGCACCGCGGTTGCGGTCCACATAGTTTTCTTCCGGTCCCAACGCATACCATTCCGTCAGGTCGAAATGATCCGATAACCGCCACGACAATGCGAACGTCGGCAAGTCCGGCAATCCTTCCGCACCCTCATATACTGACCGAACGAGAATCGTTCCGTCGGCATTTACGGTATAATGCACAAAAACTCGAATTTGTGAGCTGCAGCTGAATTCATATTCGTAAGTAACCGTTGCACTGTTTGTAGTTTGACCTAATGTGACGCTAACGCATTTTCTGGCAATACTGGCTGCCAGCCATACTCCCGCATGGAACCCTAATGCGTAACCCTTATCATTATCGGTTGTAGCTCGCCAGAAATTCGGATATGGCGGTGTGGCGATCATCTCTTGATCACCGTAACGCAGAGAAATGATAGAGCCCGCTTGTTTCGAGAACAATACCTGGTATCCTTCTCCCCTTATACCAATATTCACATCGCCTTCTATAACACTCATTCGAGCAGGCTGCCGAACAGCATCGCCCATCTCCTTTTCATCAAGCCTGAAGATAAACTGGCCGAATGCAAGCTCATGCCCCGCTTTCGCCCAAGCATTGTCGGTCTTTAAGCGCAAAATGGCTTGAACGCAATACTCTCCCGTAGCTCCATGAACATCCGGCAGGCTGATTGCAATCCGTTTCTCACTCTGGGCCGCTACAGTAACTTCGATCATATTCGAATATATCTCAGTACCTTCCTTGTATAGACGCACGCACAACACACTGTCTGATGTATCGACAAACAAATTCTCATTCTTGACGAGTATTGCGTCTTGGCTCAGCTCCAGCTTGATGTTTTGATATAAATGCCTGACCTCTTGCATTTTCGGTGTGAGACTGCGGTCAGCAAATACGATACCATTGCCGCAGAAGCTGTAATCTGTCGGCCGATCATCGAAGTCTCCGCCATAAACCAATGATACTTCGCCCAACCGGTTCTTCTTGCGAAGAGCTTGATCGATATAGTCCCATATAAACCCTCCTTGATACATCGGGTATTTGCTTTCAAGCTCCGTATACTTATGAAGTCCTCCGAGGGAATTCCCCATGGCATGCATATATTCGCAGCTAATATAAGGCTTTTCAGGATCGCTCTTCAGGTAAGCCTCAATATCCGCCGGTTTAGCATACATACGGCTCTCCATATCACTCGTAGCATCATATGTCCGATTGTGAAAGACCCCTTCATAATGTACCAATCGGCTCGGGTCCGTTTCTCGAAAATAGTCGGAAACCTTGAGAATGACTTCTCCTGCATACGACTCGTTGCCGCACGACCAGATTAGGATCGAGGGGTGGTTTTTATCCCTCTCCAGCATGGACTGAGCTCGATCCATGACGATATTAAGCCATTCTGGTAAGCTGCCTGGAATGTTCCATGAAGGCTCAACAATGCCCATTTTCTGCCAAGACCCGTGCGATTCTAGGTTCATCTCATCGATGACGTATATACCATATTCGTCACACAACTCATACCATAGCGTCTGATTTGGGTAATGTGACGTTCTGACGGCGTTAATATTGTTTTGCTTTAAGATAACAATATCCTTCAGCATATCCTCACGTGTGATGGCTCGACCTCTATCGGGGTTGAATTCATGCCGATTTACACCCTTAAAGACGATTCGTTGACCGTTGAGTAGCATAAGCTTGTCCTTTATTTCAAAGCGACGAAATCCAACCTTCTGAACGATGGCTTCAACCACGTTACCATTTGGGTTTTTAACGGATATGCATGCCCGGTAGAGATAGGGATGTTCTGCACTCCATGCCGTAAGATTACGGAGTGACATGGACAGCGTCAGCTTATTTGAGGTGAAACGCCCTTCGCATGCGCCAACATCGTTCCCGTTCACATCAATGAGACGTATTTGAGCAGAAGCTCCAATCGACGGCATTAATAGTTTCAAATCAGCTTCAAATGTTGCGTCAGTTAGGCTGTCACCTAACTGGGCACGAATGTGGAGATCCTGGATGTGCACCTCGGGTACCGTATATAAATAAACGTCGCGGAATATACCCGAAAGCCGCCAAAAGTCTTGATCTTCGAGCCAGCTTCCAGTACTTCGCTGGTACACTTCAACTGCCAGCTTGTTGTTTTTGGATTGAATGTACGGGCTTAAATCGAACTCCGAAGGCGTAAAGCTGTCTTCGGCATACCCGACGAAGCTGCCATTCAGCCATACGAAGAAGGCAGACTCCACACCCTGAAAGGAAACGAAAACGGGTTTATTGTCCATGGAGTTAGGTAAATCAAAGTGCTTTACGTAGCTGCCAACAAGATTAGCCTTAGGGACTTGTGGGGGGCGAAGCTGTTCTAATCCATCCCATGGATACATCGTATTGACATACTGAGGCTTGCCCCAGCCCTGCAATTGAATATGTCCAGGCACCTCGATGTCGTCCCATCCTCGACAGTCGTAATCAGCGAGATAAAAGGACGACACTCTCTCCTCTGGCGTTCCGGCAAAGCTAAACTTCCACTTCCCATTAAGATACTGACGCATAGTCATCTCGATGTTAAGCTGTGCTTCTTCCATCGTGTCATAATAGCGATGATCAGAGTGAGCATCCAATCGATTGACTCGATAAATACTAACATCCTCCAACCACTTAAGCTCCGGCTTCGAAAGGTCACTCATCGTCTCCACAATCATTCCTCCGTGTTTCTGGTTGTACATCTTTCCTCAACATACACCGGAGAACGACTCCGTCATAGCGTACTTTAGGAGCTTATGTGAACGGAATGGTCATATTTTGACCGTAAATTAGGACCCTATATGAACTTTTTTGCCATCATATCCGCCCTAATAAAGAAACAACAAAAAAGTACACAGCTAACCAATCTATCCAGTCGAACATAGCAATATAATTCAAACACTGTTCTGAGTTATACTTTTCGGCTTGCTTTAAGCAAGGATATAATGAGACGAGATATACAACTGAACTTTTGTGCCCAGGGGGACATACGAATGTTATTCCATAAGCTTAGACGAAACGGCAAATTATACGTCAAGCTGTTGCTCAGCTTCGCTGTAGCGATTGCCACAATAATCATCGTAACTTCATCATTTTACTTCTTCAGCTACTCACGATTGTTACAATTTGAAGCTTATGAAACGGATTTAATGAGCTTAAGAAGCACAAGTAAAGCCGTTGAAAGTACGACGGATAGCGCCCAATCTCTTTCTTTTCAGATTTATAGAAATAGCTCCATTTCAAAATTGCTTCTATATGACAAGCCAAACGGATTTGATATACAAGGCGGTATGATTGACCTCAGCAACTATCTTTCATCGATTCCTTATATAGAATCCATATATGTCTATAATCCTAAGCTTGATCAGTTTTTCGCGGTATCCCGGCAAGGCGATAACGGCATCCTTACTCGAGATGAGTTAGTCGATAACGAGCTAATTGATATTTTAGATCAATTCCAAAACTACAGCGCCTTCAATCCAATACCACGTAGCTATAAAATAGACAGGAATAGTAATGAAACTATTCCGATCTATACCTATCTTTGTTACGAAGCCATTAACTTCGATCGAAAAATAACATCTGCTGTTATCGTTAATGTCTCCGCAAACTGGATAAACAAAGAGATTGGTAGCGGTGTCCTGCCTGGACCAGGTAAAACATACATCATGGATGACCAAAATCGCTTAATGTCTGCAGATAATTTGGAGCCCTTAAACATCCAAGAAGCCAGTACCGATGTTATCAAATTGCTCTCTGAGGGGACAGATACAGCATATAAAGTGGCTAATATTAATGGAACGAAATCACTGGTCTCCTATACATCTTCAGACCGATTTGCATGGCATTACATTAGAATTACACCGTACAGTTATATTACGGAGAAAATCAAAGCTGTTCGTGATATAACCTTACAAATCGCCGGAGGCGTTCTATTAGGCGGAATACTACTTGCTTTATTGTTGTCCAGGTATTTATATGTGCCAATCAATCGGATGGAAAAGCGGGTAAACGTTCTAGAATTCGAAAGACGGGAAAGCAGCTATACGCTTCGGCAAAATGCTTTAAGGAAGCTGCTCCAAATCCATTATCTCGACCCTGCAGCCCAGCAAAACAAACTAAAGTTACTTGGCGTTTCGTTTAATCTTAATGTCCCATTCCGTATAGCTTATATAAAAATCGATCAGTATGACAAACTAAAGACACCTGACATTCTAACTTACAAGTTCGCGATTATGAACATAGGCTCTGAAATCGGATCAAAATACTATACTGTCGAAACGGTGGACGTAGATGACGACGGTATTCTTCTTCTCTTGAATACGTTACAAGGTAATGAACCCACCGATCCGGAGTGGCTTAGACCTATGCTGGGCGAGATTCAGAAAGTATGCATGGAATATTTCCATATCAGCCTTACGATCGCCGTAAGTCCCGTAGTGCAAAACCCTTCGCAATTACATACGACTTTCAAAGAAGCTAAAGCAGCTTCGTTACGACGTTTCTTTTTCGGATACGGACTCGTTTACCATATGGCTGATCTCAATCATTTGCCTAGTCACGAGTATGCATTTCCGTTAGAAAAGGAAAAGAAAATGACTAGTGCTCTGATGGCAGGTAAAGTGGACGAAACAAAAGCTCTGTTTATAGAAATCTTGAAAGATACTAAAGATTACCCTTATTCTGTTGTGGAATCTGCGCTTACGCACATTTCGAACACTTTAACGAATGTACTCAACGAAATTCAGAAGAATGCATCCATTCAGTTTGACATCAGTATGAAGCCCCAAGCATTGGAGATATTGAAAAGTGAAACGCTGGATGAAGTCGCCATAGAATATTTCAAAATATTTGATGAAGTGAAGTCGACCTTAGTTGATAAAAGATCGAACAAAGTCGAGGACCTGATTCGAAGGATTAATGAAATCATTGATTTACGATATCCGGATCCCAACTTAAGCCTAAATATGATTGCTGACGAATTGAACCTTTCCACTTACTATATTAGCCGCGTATATCGTCAACAAACGCTTAAATCAATCTTTGATGTCATTAATCAACTCCGGATGAACAAAGCGAAAGTGCTGCTTTTGGAAACAAACAGCTCCATTGCGGAAATTGCAGAACAAACCGGCTATACAAACAGCTCTTATTTCCATCGATTGTTTAAGAAATTTAATGGCGTTACACCTTCAGACTACAGAAAAGCACATGAAGAATCGAATTGAAGTGACAGTTCAACAAAAAGGATTGGGCATTCGCCCAATCCTTTTTGTTAAACCATTTGCGTTATTTGATACCTTGCTCCTGAAGATAAGCGAGCCATTGTTTCTTATACTCTTCTTGCACCTTCTCCAGACCAGCTTGATTCGCTTTACTCATAAACGTTTTTAGACCGTCTTCTACATCGTCAATACGTCCAGCGATTAGAGGCCACAGGTACTGCTTAGCAACCTGCTCAAGGGCCGCTCTCTCTGCTTGGTATTCCGTGTAGTTTTCTGCAAAGCCAGTGTAAATGTCCGGTTTCTCGATTTTATCCAGCTCTTTGAAGATTGCATTAACGCCATCATATGAAGCTGGAAACAGCATATACTCAGGATTACGCCATGCCCAGCCGTGCATTCCTTCTCGAGGGAAGCCGCTCGCAGACTCTTCGCCGATCGTTTCATAATAACCATTTTCAACTTTGTAGTTTACGCCTTCAAAGCCGTATTGTGTAAGCAAGTTGTACCGTTTGTCAGTAACCATTTTTTCGTAGAACGCGAGTGCACGTTCTGGATTTTTGCTAGCTTTCGGAATAGCAAATCCGTTATGGATTGGATGTACCGGAGTTGCATAGCCTTTTGTCAGTGGGAATGGATAGTATTCCAGCTCCCAATCAGGATGCGCCGCTTTCATTTTTGTCAGTATTTCATTAAAACGATTCGGGTTGTCTCCAAACATAGAGGCAGCTGTTCCGTTAATGATTTTATCCATCTGAATAATATTTTGCTCATTCAACACGTTCTTGGAGAAGTAGCCTTTATCCATCCATTTCTTGAACAGCTTCAAGTCCTCAAGCTGCTCCGGGGAACCCCAGTATGATGTCATGTTCGTTGGGTCGTCATACGTTGCAAACATACCATAAGGCACTTGCCCGACTTCATTACGAGCGATTTCAAGCAACATATTTTGCAGAGAATCCTGAACGCCGGCGCCGATTGCGACCGGTTGAATATTAGCTTCGTTTTTCTTAATTCCCTCTAAGTAAGCTTCGAAAGAAGGAACATCTACAGGCTTAGGAAGGTTATATTTTTTCCGAAGATCTTCCCGCCATACAAAGCCATTAGTTACATACTCTTTGTATGTTGCAGGTACCGTGTAGATTTTCCCGTTAATGCGAACTGCGTCCCACATATTCTGAGGTACAAGCTCTTGTAGCTTAAGGCCTGCTTTAGGAAGTAAATCATCAAGAGGTAAGAATGCTCCCATCTTCGCATACGATTGGTATTGCGTCCAATCCGCTGTAAAGATCAGATCGACAGGTTGGCCGGTCGAGAGCATCAGCTTATACTTTTGATCCCAGTCTGTCCATGTCGTAAAGTTGAATTTAACCGTAACATTAAGATCTTCTTCAGCCATTTTATTGATTTCATCTTGAACCTTCTTCAGGTCTCTCGGAGCATCACCTAACATCCAGAATTCAAGGTTTACATGCTTGGAGATATCCAACCCTTCCGGTGTAGCCGGAGCAGTTGCCGATTCCGTCGAAGCTGGAGCCGGGTTAGTTGCTGCAGTCTCGTTGTTGTTTTTGTTGCCACTGCATGCTGCCAAAGCTACGATTAACATGGATAAAATAATTGCCAGTCCAAGCCATTTACTCGTTTTCTTGTACATTTGAATCCTCCCTTTTCTAGTAATAGTGCTTATATGTCAGTCTTCCGGATCTTAACCCGGAAGAGGCTAACCTAACCTTTTACGGCTCCGATTGTCAGTCCTTTTACGAAGTATCGTTGGATAAAAGGATAGAGGAACAGAATCGGACCGATGACGACGATTGACATCGCCATCTTCATAGATTCGGTTGGTACTCCACCTGATAAAGATACTCCTCCACCCCCGAACGTTGCCAAGAAGCTCGCAGTGTTCATGATGTTATAGAGGTAAAACTGCAGCTGGAATTTCGAACTATCGTTAATGAACAGTGCTGAAGAGAACCAATCGTTCCAATAGTTCAAAGCCAAGAATAATCCTACCGTTGCAATTCCAGGAAGCGACAAAGGCAAGACGATTCGATAATAAATTTTGAAGTCACCTGCTCCATCGATTTTAGATGATTCAACAATCTCATCCGGTATAGTCGATTTAATGAAGCTTCTCATCAGAATGATAAGGAAAGGTGTCATTAAACCAGGAAAGATCAAAGCGTAATAAGAATCACCGAACTTAAGATACTTCGTCATTAGGAGGTACCAAGGCACCAAACCACCGCCAAATAACGTCGTAAAATAGATAAAGAAGGAAAAGAAATTCCTTGACTTAAAATCCTTTCGTTGCAACACATAACCAGCCATAGTCATTAAAAATAAACCGGTAGTCGTTCCTACAACTGTTGTGAAAATCGTCACACCGTATGCGCGTAAAATCTCTTGTGGAAGCTCGAATATTATTTTATACCCATCCAAAGTGAAGTCTCTTGGAAGAAAGTGGTATCCTGAGGTTATTAGGGACTCATTACTCGAAAACGATCCCGATAATATTAACAAAAAGGGCAAAACGCAAAATATGCAGCCTAGAATTACAACAACATAAGCAAGCAGTTTAAACCACTTCGCGGAACTATCATCTCTTACTTTCATCAGTCATTCTCTCCCTTAGAACAGTGAATAATCGCGATTCAACCTGCGAATAATTCCATTAACCGTAATTATTAGAATGAATCCAAAGATAGATTGATATACACCCGCAGCTGTAGCCATACCGAAGTCGAATGTTACTCGAAGAGAACGGTACACATAGGTGTCGAGAATATCAGTTGTACTGAATAGCAGCCCGTTGTTACCAACCAATTGATAGAATAAATCAAATTGCCCCTTCATGATGGAGCCAAGTGCGAACAGAAGAAGGATAACGAAAGTCGATTTCAGCATTGGTAGCGTGATATGTCTAGCCCGTTGAAACATATTCGCACCGTCTATTTTCGCCGCTTCATAGTAGTCATCACTAATCCCCGTAATAGCAGCAAAATAGATTACCATGCTATAGCCAACGTTCTTCCATAAATAAAAGATAATAATGATTGCAATCCAGAGATTAGGCTGGCCATAAATATCGATAGGTTCCATACCAAGTGACTTAACTACCGTATTCAGTACGCCTCTTTCATAATTGAACAAGTTGAACACGATAACACTCAGTACGACGAACGAAACAAAGTACGGCAGAAACAAAACCGATTGGGATATCTTCTTAAACCACTTCCCGCCGACCTCACTGAGTAAAATGGCCACCAGTATAGATAAGCCATTTCCTAAGAAAATAAAAACAACGTTGTACCCGAGCGTATTTGCTGTCAGCTCTAATAGTTTGCCTGATTTCCATAAAAACTCGAAATTCTGAAAACCTACGAATGGTGCATCGAATAATCCACTGTTAAAATCAAACTGAATGAACGCATAGTATACGCCAACCATCGGTGAGTAATTATTAATTAGAAAGAACACAATCGTTGGCAGTAACATTAGAACGAGCACTTTATTTTTTGCTAGATCCTGAAAAAATCCAGATATCAATCTCATTCGTTCTCTCTGACCTCCTCATTTGCCATAATCCATTATTCGTGGTGACAAATCTAAATATAGAGAAGATCTTCCAACACGAGTAGTGAAAATCTTTATTGTCTTAGTAAAAAGGAGTAGTTTCTGCTGTGAACAATGTGGTTTTTTATGTACCAGTTCGTTAAAACCGCAAATCAATGTCGCTTTCTACATCGAATCGGGTAGGAAAATAGGCAATAAAAAAACACCCCTAGAATCGTTAAAGTTCACGATTTCATAGGGGTGACATCATACTAATTTTTGCAACAAGCTAAAGATAGGTTACTTGTGAAATAAAATATTGTGTATCGCCTGCGTTGTCTCAGCGCGGGTCGTATTCTCCTTCGGAGAAAACTTACCATTCTGACGGCCTTTAAGTAAGTTAAGCGAGACCGCCGATTGAATGGCATCCTCTGCCCATCCACTTATTAATGCTTTATCTTGAAATTTGCTGCCTTGTTTGATTCCAGTTAAGCTTCCTTTACTAATGACCCATGCACGCATCAGCATGACAGCCATTTCTTCCCTCGTAACAAGAGCTTCGGGGGCAAATTTGTTGTTGCCAATCCCCTGGATAATGCCCGCTTCGCTAGCCGCCGAAATTGTATCTGCATACCATAAGCTATCCGGAACGTCCTCAAAGCGTATTTTTCCTGATGGCTTTATACCAATGGCGCGTGTAAGCAACACTGCAAACTCGGCACGAGTAACCTGTTTGTTTGGGTGAAAGTCTGACGGTTCATCCCAAGCGTCAAGTGGTTCAATATGAAGGTCGTCGAACAAATGTCTGGCAGCTATATCGCCTACGACTTCATTTGCCCAATGCTGTTTCATGTTAGCATAAATCGTATTATACTCCAGAACCATATATGTCCCTCCGCCTGAAAGCTCAAAGACGGCTTCGGATGAGCTAATGGAGCTATTAGCTGATTGAAATTGCCATTCCCCATCCTCTGTTAAGTGATAAAGTCCCAATCTCTTATTATTTATGTTCGAAACGAGAGGCAGATCATTGGATTTCAGTGGCAGCGGTAAATATATTTTTGCCTTTTGACCTGATTTCGCCGTTAAGGCTGCTACGTTAACACCAGATGCCAGCTTTATTCCTTCTGGTGTATCCCAATCCAGATGTATCATATAGGAGGATGGCCGCACATCATAAGCGCCGGTTGTATCCATCCGCTTCAACCACCACATTAAATCGTCATCCCATACTTTATAAGATAAAGATATCCTTTGTTCCTCAGAGGTCTGGGAAGGATCGACAGCTGGAATTGAACCGGCAGGAAACCGGATTTTCCCCCAATTATACTTAATATCCAAATCAGCACCTGCCAATGGCTTGGATACTGTGTATGGTATCTCTATCCTTTCTTTCTCCCGTTCTGCTAGTATTGTTACCGCTCCTAAGCTGCCTGCTCCAATTATTTTCGTTGGATCGACTTTTTGGATCATCGATTGATCAATGTCTGTTCCTGTTCCAGGCGATCCACTGCCGCCATTCCCAGGATTGTTACCAACGTTTCCAGGTCCACCTCCGTTATGGCCTGATGGTAGAGGCAACACTTCCACTTCAATACTCGTTTCGAGTCCTTCATAAATAGCTTTAATATAGGTTTTTCCAGGTAACTGTGCAGTGACCAGCCCCTTATCATTTACCGATGCTACTGTATTAAAGCTGCTTGTAAATTGTACGCCATCCTTAATTAGCTGCGGAGGTGCACCATGACTATACTGGCCAAAAACGTTTAATTGATCTGACTCTCCCACTTTTAAAGCTGGTCTCCCGGTAATTGTGATGGATTGCAGCTTGGGGATAGGTGTTACCTCATCATTGGCTTGGACGACGAACGTCACACTGCTTTTAAGATTGTGATAGGTTGCCGAAATAGTCGTCTGTCCTACTGCTAGAGCTTTGACAAGACCCGTTTGCTCATCCATAAGAGCCACTTCAGGCGATGAGTTGTGCAGTATTAACCCTTCAACAGCAGGTGAACTCCCATCAAAAAGCGTTACAGTATGCTGATCGCTGTATACGGCAGTTATTACTGATTGCCGTTGTTCTCCTATTTTTACTGGAGCTAATCCGCTTAGCCTGATATATTCCAAGGTCGGCTCTTGCGACAGCTCTTCCCTTACCGTCAAGAGGTACGAACCTGAAAGGGTTCCTACTGTTGCCGTAATAACGGTATCTCCTACTGCATTCGCTTTAATAGTGTTATTGCTTTCAATCGAAGCAACCGACGGATTGCTGCTGGTAATGGCAAAGCCCTCAACCATTTTCGTACTGCCATCTGTATAGTTAGCTTGGATGGCATAGCCTAAGCTACTGCTTCCCGCCCCCTCTACTGATTGGGGTCCGATTATATCGCCTATCTTCATAGGTGCCAGCCCTGTTATTTGGATCGACTGCATAATAGGCTCGATAATCAAGAGAGCTTTCTCTTCAAGCTTAGCTTCATTGCCGTTAGCATCCTTGGCTACTGCATACCAAGTATATTCCTTATTATGCTCCAAATTCGGCCATTCGTAGGTTGCTTTTCCATTAGCCTCATTGGCTGGTATTGTTCCAAGTAATTTTATCTTGCTGCCCTTAATTTGAATATAATCCGTAGCTAGTTCAGTAGGATGTGGATCCGTATAAAGCGGCATCGTGAAAAACTCAGCTTTTTCCTGAAAGAATCCGTAATTATCATCGGTAATCGGCGAATAGGGAACCATATTAATTTCCCCGTCTTTTACATTGAAATATAACATTCTGAAATAGGCTGCTCCGCCCATTGCTGTATCCTGATAATCCTGTAGCAATTCATATACAACCTTTCCACCAAGCCTCTTAACATTAGAATAGGAGGCTTGACTGTGCCCAGAGATCACCATGAATATATTTGTATTCTTAACTACGATTGCATCCCTTAACGCTTTTCCACTTGAATCGTATTCGTTCTCCCCAGCTTCACGGCCGAGGTCATAGTTCAAATACCCGTGTACAGCAAGAATGGCCTTGCGATCCTTGTGCTGCTCCAAAACCTGATTAGCCCATGCTAAGCTGCTAGCCTGATTAATGCCGTTCCAACCGACATATAGGATAATAAAATCAATACCACCTGCGGTAATAAGATCATAATGATGCTCGTTATTGTTTATTTGTCCTCCATATTGTGGTTTATTCTTGAACCGATGCTCACCAAAATAGGAGAAATAACTGCTGCTTAAATCATGATTTCCCTGTAAAACTCCATAGGGAATATTCGCATCATCTAGAATCTGCATGCTTTCATTGGCATTTCTCCATTGTCTTGTGTCACCTGCATTGTCCACAATGTCTCCCGTATGCATAACATATTGAAGCTTTTGTGCGTCTTTGTTATCTGCAAGCCATTGTGTTATCCGTTTGTAGGCATAGGGAAATTTATCAGATTCATGCTGTGTATCCGACATCCATGCAAACGAAAAATCATATTCGTCGGACGAAGGATTACGTCCAGGTAGCATCGTATCTGGCTGAGTCGCAGCAACGTATAGCTTAGCTATTTTGTTTTTCACCATGCTGCTTTTATCCAGCTTGCCAATTAACTTGAAATCTTTATTGTTGCTATTGCCTACTTGTGACGCAATCTGAATCCATTTGGAAGTATTATAATTCCAAGCATATAACATAATCTGTTCTTTGGAATGTCCTTCCCAGACTACCTCAAGCTCATCCATCTGCGAAATATCATCGTTTATAGTCATTTCAAACCGCTGATACGGGTAGTTCCACAAAGATTTAGTGGTATAGTAGGATTGGTCCGCTGCTTTGATAAGTTCAGAAGCAATGGGGACTGCTGTACCCTCCCCTGCATTTGTGGGCGGAATTTTGGCATCTGACTGTTCGTAAATCCCATCCGTGACGCTTTTTGTACTGAAATCCTTTACCATTTGAGTGGATTTCTCGTAAAATCTGACATCAATTGTTTCTCCAGTTGGCGAATAAGTAGATACTCTAAGGGGCGCTGAGCTCTCTCCCTGCACAAGCGAGCCCGTCTCTTCATCAGCTATTATAGATGGCGACATCTTCGAGCCATCGATTTGGAATGTAATCACCTTACTCTCTTTTTCCAACGGATCAGTTAGGGAAGCTGCTTCAATTCCCAGTGTATGGACACCACTCTTCAATCCATTCAGCATAGACTGGAAACCGTCCATTTCGTTGTTCAGCTCAAGCCATGTGCCACCATCCAAGCTGTAGCTAATCTTGGCTGGTTGGTTAGTTATGCCGGCTATAGTTAAATCTGGCGTATAATAGACGGCTTCTTGCTTAGGCTGCTGTATTGTCAATACAAGCGAGCTCTTCACCTCTGTCTTGCCTTTCACAACAAATCCACTTTGCTTGCCCATACTGCGATATTCGGCATTAATCCATGCTGCACTGCGTGATGTCTTGGATACTTTAACCTCATCAACACCACCACGGAAGGCTCCGCCATTCTGAAAGCTTGCGTCAGAAGCTTTACTGATGGTTAGCGGCGTTGTTGCCGAGCCGGTTGTTGTAATTAAAGAGCCAGCGCGCGTTGCTGTATTAACCAAAGCACCATTACAATAGAACTTTAAGTTATCCGTTGGTTTCGTTTTATCATAGGTTAAGGTAAGGTACGTCCAATCCTTCGTCACATCGCAAGCTACCAATTCAGCTCCCGTCGCCTTTCCATTAACCGCTGAATCTGTACTGTCCGTAAACAGGTTTGCTATCCATTTACCTGCGGACAGCTTAAGCACGTAAGCGTCATTTACGCTTGCAGTGCCGCGTACTCTTGATATTAAATTCGCACTGAGTGTTGTAAATTCATACTCATTAGCCCGCGCCCAAGCTGAAATCGTAATTTGACCTTCACCATCTCCAACGTTTCCATTTTTTGCTCTTACGTACCCACGATGGCTTTCATAGTAACGCCCCACCATATTGTAGGGATCCTCTTTGCCTTCAATGGTGTAAGAAACCCCACTATTACCGGCACCTATCGTATTGCGCAAACCCGTATTATCGTTTGAGGTTGAATCTGAAAACTGTTTAACCCTTTCCGCCTTGGCAAAATAATCCTCAATCCGTTCGCCGAAATGATAGACTAACAGGTAATTAGGATCCCATACCTTTTTCGCCTGTGAATCTACTAATGTAGTTCCCCCGTAGTATAGCCAAATCGCATCCTGGTCGGAAGCAGCGCCAATGAAAGGAACCTGCACCCAGACAATGCTTTCATCCTTAACGTTCCACTTTTCAACCTCATAAGGAAGCTGTTTTGTTTGATCATTGCTATAAAATTTCAGATCACTTTCATTAGTCACCTTATAATCAATCATCGAGGAATCAAGTCGAATGGGCACTGAGAAATTAGTCAAGTTCTCTGTACCTACCAAATTATCAAAGTTCAGTTTAATTCGGTAATTTCGATCTGGGTCCTGCCACTGCGACGGTACTGGAGCTTCTGCTGCGCGGGCAACCTGCTGTAATGGAAGCGACAGCAGCAACTCGCACAATAGAAGCAGCGCCAATACTAACGAACAACTCTTTCTTAATCGCATAAATAAGTGCACTATAATCGACTCCTTCTGTTAATCTTTTGTAGTTTGTTATTTGATGTCCTTATTTAGCATCTTTAACAGCACCTGTGCTACTTCCGCTCGCGTTGCATTATGCTGTGGATAAAACATTTTGTTGCCCGAACCTTCAAGCAAACCAAGCTTTGCCGAGAAATTGATCGCGTCCTGCGACCAGGATGCAAAACTATTGCTATCTGCAAACCTTTGACTAGCAGCAGTTGCTAGCACACCGCTAAGATTTTCATAAACCCGCACTAGAAGGACAGCCATTTCTTCTCGTGTGATAGTTGAATTAGGTTCAAATTGATCACCATGCCGCCCTTTCACTAAGCCAAGCGCTGCAGCGCCTCCAATATAGCTTGAATACCAGGCATCCGCAGGCACATCTCCAAAACTATCAGTTGATTGCTGCGGGATATTAAAGGTTTTTACGAGCATAGCAATAAATTCAGCCCGACTTACTGCTTTATTAGGTTCGAATTTATTCTCGCTTACGCCTTCAACCTTATGCTTTGCACTCATGATTTCAATTGTTCGATAAGCCCAGTGGTCTGGCATCACGTCTCCATATCCTTTACGGTACTCCATAACGACATAACGTCCGCTTTCTTCAATGTCAACGCGAATACCCTCTTCAATCGCTTTCCCGCCAACGTATTTCATGCTTCCATCGTCTAACAGTCTGTACACCCCATACAATTCTCTGTCAGCTCCTGGCGCTACCGAGAATACCGCTTGTATAGGCTTCGATAACCGCTGAGGCATAGGGACCGAATTTTTATTATCAGACAACGCGTTAAACGATATTTCATACATGGCCGTAACGGGGTTAAGCTTTACTCCTGCCGAAACCCGTTCTTCTGCTTTACGCACCCATTCTTTCTTCGCAGACTCCACAAGAGCTGGGAATGATAAGACAATAGGGGCTTTCTCTATTTTGTTGTCCGAAAATTGTGCTTGTAATGACTGCAATAGATTTCCAGGCACTTCTAGGATAAGTCCGTTCTTCTTCAATTCCACCGAACGGTTGCCCAGAACCGTACCGGCATCAACCGCAAAAACAGCTTGCTCTACATCATCTTTCAGCTGAATACTCTGTTTGGCTGAAGGTCCCGTAAAATCCGAGTTATTGATTCGATAAATTTGTTTATTAGCTGGCTCAACGACAGGGTTATAGGATGAACCACCATTATTCCCGTCTGATTTAAGCTCCACAGTTATTGGATAACTGGTTATTAAATCTTTGTACACCGCTGTAATAACCGATGTCCCTGGCTGTAAGCCCTTAATCACTCCCGGACCTTCAATCCGCAATATATTGGAATTCTGCGTTGACCATTCTGCCCATTGGGTAACATCGCGGGCTGCCGACTGACTGTAAGCCGCTTCTAAAAGATACGTACCCAACTCTCCTACACGAATACTAGATGGTCCTATTAAGCGCAGCGACTTCAACCCGTCCTCCGACTCAACGGGTGGTGTAGAGCCCTTAACAACTAGCATAAACCCAGCGGTAAAAGAGCGATATGTTGCCGTAATTTGAACGGTGCCATAATTGTGGGCATTGACTACTCCGGTCACGGGATCAATAGTAGCGACATTAGGACTCTCGCTTCGATAAACCACACCATCGCCTTGCTCTGGTTGCGTTACTAACCCGTCACTGAAGGTAGCCTGCAACGAGGTCGTACCACTTTTACTTATGTCCAATAGAGATGGACCGGTAAATACGAGTGATGTCAGCTGCGCCTCTTCGGGGTCAATTACGACGGGCTGCTCCGTAATGTTGATCACCCAATCCGCGTCTAGACCCCGGAATGAGGCGTGAATTATTGCAATCCCACGGCTTACAGCAATAATTGCGCCAGTCACAGGATTAACCGTAGCGATATCCGGTCGATTTGAGGTATAAATCACGCCGTTAGCTACGTACTCAATAGGCCTGCTGGCATAACTTATTTTCGCTTTAAGCAACGCGGACTCTCCGATTTTCAATGATCCTGGTCCTTCTAGTAATAGCAGCTGTGGTGCATCTTCCGTTATCGTGATTATCTTGCTTGCGACAAGTTTGCCATATACCACTGTCAGCTTCGTCGTTCCGCTGCGTAATGGTGTAATTAGTCCTGAATCAGATATTGAAGCGATATCTGGATTCGAGCTCATATAGATAACACGCTGTTGAATAATCGTTTCTACATCATTCAGATCCTTCTTCTTGACGACGGCTTGTCCTGTCAGGCCAACCGTCCAATCGCTCTGAATGTCCCACCGTATAGAGGTTATTTCTTCTGGAGTTTTACTGGATGCATATAAGCTGTATAAAGCTTGCACAGCTGCATCTGAAAACACTTTATCGTAAAGCTGAACAAAGTCGATTTTACCATTGAAATAATTGAATGCTTTCCCGGTAGCATCCAAAGAGGCTCCAAGGGTCAGATCTATTTTGCTTGAGCCGCCTATAGCCCCACTCTCAGATTGGCTAGCCTCTAACACGCCATTAAGGTAAAGCTTTGCTGTATACCCGTCGTACGTTGCTACAGCATGATAAATTTTATTAGCCTCCAAGCTTGTAGTGCTATTGACGATTACATATGTCCCCGCTTTATTGAACATGTCCCATACATAGAAACGAGCAGTTAGCTTCTTGTTGATCGGATTATATTCCATGACATAATCAGACTGCTTGTTCTTAGCAACAATCGTCTGAGCACTGTATATATCCTCCAAAGAGAAAGCTGTAATAATGGACATATATTCTGGACTTAGTGACGGTTGATGTGGAACACGAACATATGCGTCACTACCATTAAGCGACAAGACATTCTTACCAAAGCTTGGATCATAGCCTACTCCCGGTGAACCTATCGCTTCACCATCATGATGAGATGGGCCACCGTCTATAACAGCCGATTGCTCAAAGCTATAATCGAGCTCTGGTACCTCATTCTCTCCAGCCATAATTCTTCCTGGGATGAGATATGCTCTCGACAGACTTGGAGACATCCAATCTCCCGTTGAAACGCCCGCCTCTATTTTGAAGGTATACGTGGTGCCGGGCCGCAGCGCTTTGAGTATAAATTGTCGATCAAGCTTAGATACGGTAGCAATGTTCTGACCATCCATCGAAATTCGGTATTTGTCTATGCCAAATTCGTCTACAGCTTCCGGCCACGAAATCTGTAATCCCCCTGCGGCACCGGGTTTAAGTTCGATCTGGGTGCCATTAGGCCATAGCTTTTCTATGGGGCGTTTCATCTTCATTTTTATGACTAAATGGGATTTGTAGGTACTATCAGTATTCTCTTTACTATATAGGCTCACTGTATAATCGCCCGATACTTCCTTCAACCCAATGCTGACCCCTTTGTCAGAGGCCAACCGAGCTTTAGCATAGGAAGTAATGTCCAGCTGTCGCCATCCCAGCTTATTAGAAAATGGCAAGCTTTGAAGGCTTTCATTCATATTCGGCATATTAGCAAAAGTAATCGTGTTCTCATTCCAATTATTATCTGAAATTCCAAACGCGGTAACTTGCTGAATTATGCTGTCGGTAGCTCTTACATCAGTAATTGAACCGTACATATTCAGCGTAACTGATTCAATGTCTTCCATATCCTCCCGACTGATGCCACTTAAATCATATTTCAAAATCCCATAACGCAAGTTTGTATTAGCTGCTAAGCTATTTTTGATGTCTACAAACGGCTGACTACCGTAATTGTCAGTGCTTGGACTCGCTTGAACGAAGGTATCATCTGTTACGGAAGCTATGACTTTACCGTTTATGTCAGGTATGGATTTTGCAGTCACTATCACTTTGGTTGTCGCCGTCAGCGTCCCGTCACTCACTTTTACATTCACTGTACCTGCAGACAATCCAGTAATGACCGCTTTATTACCGGTCGCATCAATTTGTACAATGCCAGTTTGATCAACCTCCCATTGCAAGGGTGAGCTCACCGGATAAACAGCTGCTGCTAGCACAATAGCTTCTCCTGTTACCACTTTTGCTATCGCATGGTTAATACTAATACCTGGTAGCCTATAGCTAAGTGTAGGACCGTTATCTGTTAAATTTCCCGTCCTATCCATTGCCTCTACCCGAAATGAAACCAGCTCGCCTGGTCTCAGATCAGCGACAGTATATGAATGCGTTGCACTAGTAAGCGTAGACAGTAGCTTATCGTTCTTAAATACCTGGTATTGTGTAGCACCAACGCTATCCGTTGCAGCATTAGCCGCTGCTGTTGGCCATGTTAATTGATACTCCGTTGGGCCAGTCAGTACGCCCGTTAAGCTGCTGTTGGCCGGCCAGATCGGAGCACCGCTGCTGTTCTGGGTTGCTTTAATTTTATATAATTGCTGTACTTCTGCATCGTCTAAAGCTTTCTTAAAAATTCTAAAATCGTCTAAATTTCCTTTGAAAGCCCAATTTCCCTTGCCATCCTTACCTATATTTAAACCTAGGCTTGTGTCAATGTTGCCCGCATTCGCAATATTGAGCGATCCCTTGAGTTCATTATCAACATACACTTGTGCCAAACTACTGCGCTTATAGGACACGACAACATGATGCCAGCTGTCATCACCAACTACAAAGGTTTTTGGCAAATCCACTCGAGCTGTCGATGCTCCTTTGTAATTCACCGTTAACTTCCCCGCAGTCACACCTATTTGCCAACCAAGATTGCCGCCACTATCCCAATCTTTATTGGAAATGACCGTCATTTCTGAGCTTGGATCATTGGTTTTCACCCAAAAAGAAATACTAAAATCTTGAGCTGTGCCGAACTTAAATTTACTTGCGTTTAATTCGATCGAGCCGAATCCACTTGTATCGGCAGCCTTCTCCCCGATTATTCCTTCACTATAAGAGAGCCTATCTTGAGCTATACCGTGATTATTGTAGCCCGAAGCATCAAGCACACTTCCTTCAAACGGCAGAAAAAGCAGCTGTTGATCCATCATTCCCGCTTCGACAACTTCCCCGAAGCTCTTTGAAGGACCACTATTGCTTACATTCCCCAGCCTATCCATAGCCTCTACCCTAAATGTGACCTTCTCATTTGGAATAAGATCGGTCACAGTATACGAATAGGTGTCGCCACTTACGGTACCCACTGACTTATCATTTTTATATATCTGATACAGCGTTGCGCCTATGCTATCTACCGAATTATTAACCTCTGCCGCTGTCCATGTTAACTGATATTCAGTTGGACTAACGGGAACTCCCGTTAGAGAACTGTTCACAGGCCAGAGTGGAGCGTTACTGCTATTCTGTGTAGTCTTAATGGTGTACAATTGCTGAACTTCTGTACTGTCTAGCGCTCTCTTAAAAATTCTAAAATCATCTAAGCTTCCTTTATAAGACCAGCCGTCATTACCGTCCTTACCTATATTTAACTTCAAGGCTGTATCGATGTTACCCGTGTTAGCAATATCAAGTGTGCCCTTGGACGCATTGTCGATATATACGGTTGCGAGACTACTGCGTTTGTAGGATACAACAACATGATGCCAGCTACCGTCGCTCACAACAAAGTTTTTTGGTAAATCCACACGTGTTTTTAAGGCACCTTTGTAATTTACAGTCAGTTTCCCTCCGGATACTCCTATCTGCCAACCAGGATTGGCCCCGCTTGTCCAATTTTTATTGGAGACAATCGTCATATCAGGACTTTGATCATTCGTTTTCAACCAGAAAGATATAGTGAAATCTTGAGAATCGCTAAACTTAAACTTATTGGCGTCTAATCCAATTGATCCTAATCCAGTTGTATCTATAGCCTTATCTCCGATCGTCCCAGCGGGATAAGATAACGTCCCTTGAGCGGTACCGTGATTTTTGTTGCCTGAGCCATCTAATACACTTCCTTCAAATGGCAGAAAAAGCAGCTGATCGTCCAACATTCCTGGTTGAACGGCTTTCACATAAGATGGCATATTGAAAGATGAAATAAGTAGAAAAAATACTAGTGAGCTTACTATCAATTTGCTAATTTTCTTTTCAATAATGAACATTTATTTGTCCTCCTAGCTTAATTTTGCTTTTGCTATCAATGGCTTACTAGTATTCTGACTTAACAAGTTCACCTTCTTTTGGTTTGGTTTGTTTCTCTAACTATATAATAGTTTTGTTAAACACATATTAAATGCATGTTTATTAATTGTTTTTTACTTGTTTTTATTGTTTTTGACTTTGTTTTTTTAGTAAGAACAAACTAATGCTTTTATTAAAAAATTACAACCAACCGACAACAAAAATAGGCCAACCAGTAAAAACTGGCTGACCTGACAATACAAAAAGCCCAAGTTTTTCACTGGGCAAATAAACGTATTTTTCTATTTAGCGTGAATCCAGTTAACATCTTTTATTCCAAGGTAATCTTTCCACTGCTTTGGAACAGCCACATCACTTACGATGCAATCAACCTCGTTCAAATCCGCTATCTTATAAAATTGCATCAAGCCGAACTTCGATTGGTCGGTAAGAACAATGGATTGTTTAGAATGCTCCATCATCTTTCCAGCCATTCGTCCTCGTTCCTCATCAAAGCCTGTAATCCCTTTATCCATCATGATTCCATCTATAGAAATAAACGCTTTATCTGCGTAAAAGCTTTCCACCATTTTTTCTGCGACTGAACCTGCGACCCGCGAATGTGCAGCGTTAACCTTCCCCCCAATGAAAAAGATATCGCCTGAGAAGATCATTTTATTATTGTAATCTATCAGCAAGTGTAATACAGGAACAGAGACCGTAAGCACCGTAATATTTTTTTTGTTCAATAAATAATCAATCATATGCAAAGTAGTCGTGCCATCATCAATAAAAATAATATCATTGTCTTCTACCAGAGCAGCAGCCGCCCTGCCAATTCTTCGCTTCTCCTCAGCGTGGATGACTTCTCTTTTCAGATGGGAAGGCTCCTCACGAGAGAGATTAATTTTAACAGCGCCACCATATACACGCTTTAGTTTATTTTCCTCTTCCAGCTCCTCCAAATACTTGCGAATCGTCTCTGAAGACACCTTGAGTTTAGTCACTAAATCGTTTGTAGTCACTTTTCCCTCTAGGTTTAGCTGATTCAATATATAATTCTTGCGCTCCTCACCTATTAATGACATAAATGAATTCCCCCTTAGCCGTTGTATTCTTCTGCAATTATAGGAGAACATTTAAGTATTTGCAAAATTTTTTCCGTACATTGGTTACTTTTGATTGAAATTCATTGTTTTTCAGCTCAAGGCATTAACCGTTGTATCGTCCAGAAAAGACCTATCGCAACGATAACACCCGATAACCACCGCATAGTCCACATATGGAAAGAGCGTTTCTGCCACCACGACAGCAAAGGTAATAGCGCCAAAACTAGAATCAACTGGATCACTTCGATCCCTAGATTAAAGCTAATAAGCACTCCAGCAAGATGCTCCTTAGTAATTGGCATCTCTTGCAATGCGCTAGCAAATCCTAATCCATGCACCAAGCCAAAAAGAAAAACAATTATCCAACGACGAGAAAGGCCCTTTCCCCAAATATTTTCAATGGCCGTATAGCAAATGCTCAGTGCAATAATGATCTCCACCCATTTGGACGGGAAATCCACCCACCCTAAAACTGCTAAAGTCAATGTTAGGCTATGTGCTACTGTGAATGCAGTTACAATTAAGGCATACTGGCGGATCGTTTGGGGTCGAAGTAGAAACGTTAATAAAAACAATAAATGATCGTACCCGCCCAAAATATGCTCCACACCGAAGAAGAAAAAGGTTTTTAGGGTAGAAATAAGATTGGGATTGGAAACATTGCCCTCATTGGGCTGGGGGGACGCATTCTCGGGAAGCTGTGTTTCCCAGCTACGTGTGTCTCCCTTTAGAATCGTTTCTACCATTTCACCGTTATACTGATAAACCAAAAAATGCACATAATTAGAAATAGAATCATTCAGAAATAACGAATCTTCCACTCGAATAGTGCTTCCGGGAGCTACAGCTGGAAATTCTATTGCAAAGGTAAGCATCGTCCCGTTCGTCATGTCTTCAAGTACAATATCAATAATATTACCTCGCTGAGGCAAACCATTATAGCTTAATAGAAGGTTGCTCGCTATCCAAGATTCTAAGCTAGCTTCCTCTTGAACAATTTCTTCCTTTTCTACCCTATTGTTATGGTTACTATCTAAGTCTATCTTTTCTATTACCGATTTCTCATCAATCGAGAATTCAAACGTTACAATCTGTTCTGATACGGTTAAAACACCATATGAAGCGCTATTAGCGTGAGCCGAAACCTGTGATGCTGTTCCCATAAACAACAATCCGAGGCAAGCCAGCAAGCAGGTACATCGTATTAGTAGCCTACGTATCATTTTATCTGAATCCTCCCTGTCTGAGCTGTCTGGCTTGGTATCCCTCTTAAGTAGCCTTTTCCTGCAATCTCATCAGATGCTCTTCCCCAATGCTTTTGCTGCCCAATGGACATCCCTCGCGTTCACCGTAGAAGCCATGGAAGTCCGATCCTCCGGTTTGCAGCAGGCCAAAATTAACCGCGATTTGACGCGACAGCTTCTCCGCCTGCTCATCATGAAGGGGGTGGAGAACTTCAATTCCCTGTAGCCCCGCCGTTTTCCATGCTGGTACAGCCGCAAAATTATTAAATTGCTTCGGATGGGCAAGTACGGGAACGCCACCTGCTTGACGAATGGCATCGATAGCGTCATAGACGTTCACGTAATCCAGCTTCATGTAAGCAATCCCTTCAGCTGCCCCGTCTTCTCCGCGGGAAAATAGTTTTTTGTACAATGTGCCGTAAATCGTCTCCGTGTACCCCTTGGTGAGCAAAGCGTGCATAATATGCTGCTTATAAACTCCCGTTCCGCCTACTGCGTAGCTTTCTACCAGTTCCCACGAGATATCGTATCCTGCGGCTATGATCCTCTCAACCATGGCATAAGATGCTTCGTGCCGCTTCTTGATCATAGGCTCGCATAGCTCAGAGAGCGCATTGTGCCCCGGAGTGACGTATAAGCCAAGAATATGCGCACGGGTTTGCCTGGAATAATCGTACGCCGAGATTTCAATTCCTGGAATGATATGAACTCCAAGCTCATGCCCAATGAGCTTGGCTTCTAGCAATCCGCTAGTCGTATCATGATCCGTGATGGCCAAGTGGGATACCCCTTCCTCCTTTGCCATGGAAATCACTTCGCGTATCGTGAAGGAATTGTCGGATACTTTCGTATGGCAGTGCAGATCAATCATGCGCCCTTCTCCTCCTCAAAGAAATTCGCCGCATAGACGACGGTTCCGCCAACTAGCGTGCTGCGCACGATCGGGTATTCGTCATGAAGCTCCAACACGACCAAGTCGGCGACTTTCCCTACTTCTACTGAACCAAAATGAGCTTCGATTCCAAGAGCCTCTGCCGGATGATAAGTAACCATGCGTACAGCTTTAGACAATTCAATTCCGCTCGCCACAATGTGGAATAAGGCCGGTAGTAAAGAAGAAGGATGATAGTCCGAGCATAGAATATCCGCAGCGCCTGACTTAATCGCATCGATCGCGCGCATGTTATGGTTATGAGATGCCCCTCTAACGACGTTGGGAGCTCCAACGCTTACGTGCATCCTTTTGGATGCGGCCGCTTGCGCTGCTTCCAGATTTACCGGGAACTCACTGATGGCCACGCCTAGCTCATGCATCCAATTCACCTTATCTAACGTATCATCGTCATGCGATGCGGTAACGACCCCTTTGGACTGCGCATATCGGACGACTTCAGCTATCCGGCTCCAATCGACCTGATCCTTTAAGCCGCTCAGCTGGTCTATCGTACGGTCCGCTTCTTCACGCGTCATGTTCTCGCTGCCCATCAAATAATTCTGATACACTTCACGGTTGCTGTACTGGCCTTGGCCTGGAGTATGATCCATTAAGGAGAGCAAGTCGATTTGCTCACGGTCAAGCATTCCCTTCACCATATCGAGACCTGGAACGTTCGTTATCTCGTAACGCATATGGATGCGATGACGAATCATCGCAGGTTCGCCTCGTTTGCTAGCCACGAATTCAACGATCCGCGCTACCATCTCATCATTGCGTACAGGAGTCCCGTCTGAGGAACAAATAGAATGATATAAAGTCGTAATGCCTACAGCCGTCATTTTCTTCTCCAGCTCGTACATCGCCATCTCCAGTGGGAATATAGACCCCGGACGCGGCTGAACCTCCCTCTCAATAGCATCGCTATGGGTTTCGATAATGCCAGGCATAACGAACATTCCCGCCGCATCCAATACCTGTGCCTCTGGCGCTTCGAAACGTCCCGTTCCACTCTCTGCAATAGACGCGATTCGTCCTTCGCGAACAATTACATCCCCTTCGTACACCCGATCGGGTCCAATAATTCGCCCATTTTCGATCACTAACGGCTTTCCGCTTAACCCGTTCATACTCCCATCAACCTTCCGTCGCGCATGTTATATTCCTCGTCCACAACCTTCTCCATGAAATCCAGATCGTGGAATATGCCTATCATGCTAGTTCCTTGCTTCTTAAGATCCATAATCATATCGCGCACCGCTTCTTTAGAACCGTTGTCCAATGAGGCTGTCGGCTCGTCCAATAATAGAAACTTAGGACGTTTCACCATGGCGCGTGCTAGATTCAACCGTAGCTTCTCACCGCCGCTGAAAGTATTGGGATACGTATCCCACAGCGATGGAGATAAACCGAAATGACTTAGTATCGCACGTGCTTCGGCAGATGCAGCAGCTACATGAGAACCTGCGGCCACCAATTCTTGCTCTACCGCCTCAAGCGCTGTAATTCTTGGAAGCAGCTTCAGGAATTGCGATACATAACCAATTTCCTTCAACCGAATATCAACGATTTCCCTTTCGGTGGCTTTCGCCAGGTCTATTCTGCCGAAACAATCAGATTCGTAAACCATCGTACCTTCTGTCGGAATGTAGGTCCGATATATACATTTAAGAATAGTCGACTTTCCTGCGCCGCTTTTGCCAGTAATCCCGATAAAAGCGCCATGCTTCAATGTGAGATTTATGTCAGTACATGCAGTAATTCGTTTTCCTTCGAACTGATGAAGATGAAACGTTTTGCTTAGGTTTTCTATTTGCAGCAATGGCATTTCGGTAAACCCTCCCTACAATAACGAGTTAATCAGCAACTGCGTGTATTCGTGCTGCGGATCCTCCATGATCTGATCGGTCAAGCCTTGCTCAACGATACGTCCGTTTTTCATGACGATCGTCCGATTCGTTAGCATTCGGATTACAGAGAAATCATGCGATACGACAACCATCGTAATCCCGAGCTCCCGTTGAATTTGCCTAATCAGGTCCAGCACGTTCGCCTGAACAGATACGTCTAGACCTGTCGTTACCTCATCCAGCAGCAAGAGCGGCGGATTATTCGCCATCGCTTTCGAGATTTGAACGCGCTGCTGCATACCACCGCTAAAATATCGCGGCTGATCGTCAATACGTTCTATCGGAATGAGCGTTTTGCCCAAGAGCTCCTTCGCACGATCCCTAATCGTTCCGATATGATAGCAATCCGCCATAAGTAGCTTCTCGGCAATATTGCCGCCCGTGGAGTAATCAAGCCTCAATCCGAGGTGGGGATTCTGATAGACCATACCCATAAGATGATTGCGAACCCAACGCTGCTGGCGATTGTTGAGACTATATAAATTCGTTCTGCCTTCTTCGTAATTTTGCAGCAGATATTCCCCGGAAGTCGGCTGTTCATCGAAGTACAACGTCTTTACGAGTGTGCTCTTTCCCGAACCGCTTTCGCCGACGATGCCGAGCACTTCGCCAGGATAGACATCGAACGATACATCGGCGCAAGCCACTATTGTCCCGCAAGCCGGACAAATATTGCTAGCAAACTGTGGCCCGGTAAGCTCCAAGCAAGAAGCACAGCCTCTGCCGTATAGCTTGCTTAAATTACGCAAAGTCAACATGTTATTCATGCCATTCAGCTCCTATGCTCACGGTTTCGCCTTCGGCTTCCTGCTGCTTCTTGCCGCAGTAGCTCGTATCCGAGCAATAATAATGGCGTTCTCCAGAGTTACGGTCGAACGATTCCTCCAAGTACGTGTTCTTACTGCCGCATTTTTCACATCCGCCTTCAAAGCTCTCGACCGTAAACGGAAAGTCTTCGAACTGCAACGGAACGACGTCTGTATGGGGAGGAATGGCGTAAATCCGTTTTTCGCGCCCCGCTCCGAATAGAAACAAAGTATCCGCTTGATGAAGCTTAGGAACATCAAACCGGGGAATCGGAGACGGATCGCAAATATAGTGGCTTCCTACCAGCACAGGATAATCATACGAAATCCGGATTTCGTTCCACTTTACAATATCTTCGTACAGATGCACCCACATTCTGCTGTAATCCCTTTCCGCGTGCATCCTTCTCGTTTCCTGCTCACTCGGCTCGACGGTCCGTAGCACTTCCGGCTGCGGGACTTGAAAGACAAGCACCTGATCTGCAGACATTCTTTCTTCAGGAATACGGTGCCTTGTCTGGATTACCGTTGCCTTGAGCGTATCGACAGTCGTATCTACCTCACATGATCTGCTAATCAATTCTCGTAAATTACAAGCATTTACACTATCGTCGTTTCCTTGATCAATGACCTTTAATACGTCTTTCTTACCGGTAATCGCCAGCGTCAACTGAAGACCTCCCGTCCCCCAGCCTCGGGCAATCGGCATTTCCCTAGAGCCGAAAGGCACTTGGTAACCCGGGATCGCAATAGCCTTCAGTGTCTTGCGGCGGATTTCCTTCTTCGTGTTCTCGTCCAGAAATCCATAATTGTAAGCGTTCATGCATCAAGTCCCCTTCCGGTTAATGGAGCGGGCTCGCGCGAGTTCCGCTTGGAAATCTACATAGTGCGGCAGCTTGAAGTGCGAAATAAATCCGGATGACTCTATGCCGTCGATATGGTAGAGGACAAACTCCTCGTCTTCCGCGGGGGTTGCCGCATGGCCCGCCTCGGATTTCATCGAGCTATCCAAGATACCCATCGCGATAACCTTGTCTTCGTTATGACCGAAGCATAAGCCGTATCCGATACCAAACTGTACAGAATCGCTAGCTTCGTCATCCTCACGCACAACTATCTCGGCTTCCGAAATAAGCACCTTTCCGATGCATATCGATTCTCCTTCATATATAGGATGAGGGATTTCCAACGAAACGTAACCGACGCGAAGCTCTCCGATTGTTGGATGAACGTCACCGTAACCCCTTGCGCTGGAATAGGCCAGTGCAAGCAAGGCACCCGTCTCGCCACGTGCCATCAATTGCAAGCGAGCGGCGCGGGAAGCTGGAAAACTAATAGCATTGCGCGTGATATCATCCACCGTGGCGTCCTCTTGTTCTGCCACCTGTTTGTCCGCCAATAAACCCTCGCTACGAAGTAAATCAATTACGCGTGGGAACGATGGAAGCGGCTCATCTTTCGACTCTCCATCTATCTCGTTAATTTCCGAGTGTTTGAAATATTCAGTTAGAAATGAACGAACATTTTCCTCGTTCTCATCCAATAGCTCCATCTGCAGCATTCTTCTCGAATAATCTCGAGTCGGACCTAGGTATTGCCCTCCCGGAATATCCTTAAAGGTCGCCGACACACGACGGATAATGTCCATATCCGACGTATCGATCGGCTGCGAGTAGAGGTTACGTGGAAGCGTGGAACGAAACGCCCTGATGAGGAAGGACGCCTCAATCGCATCGCCTTCCGCTTGCTTCAGCGCAAGGGCCGCAAGCAAAGGATCATAAAGTGAGCCCTCTCCCATCACCCGATCGACGGCGAGCCGCATTTGATTCATGATTTGGGAGACCTCTATCGGAGGATCACCGGCTTGGCACCTATATACTTTCAGCAGCTTTTCCGCTTCCTTAATCGCGCGTTGACCACCTGTGACAGCGACGTAAGCCATTTTAGAGCACCTCCCATTGGAGCTTAGTGCTGCGTGGAATACAGCATACGTTGCCGATTAAATCCACGAATATCCAATCGGTTCCAAGCGGAAATTGTTGATTACTCTCTTGCCATTGATCCACCAGCGCCGGCGGGAAGCCATCCAGAAAGACGCGGCTCTCTCCCTTAACTCCCGGTCCCGTTAGGATCAGTCGTACGCTGTTGAGCCCGTTTGCGATTCCTCCGCCAAGAGACTGCTCGCCAATTGCGTTTACTTGATAGATGATCGTGGCGTTCTCGTCCGGATAGTGGAAGTTTCCCCGCTTGCATCCTGCAACGTCGAACACGACTCCCCCCGTGACTAATACGTAATCGCTTTGTTCCAATGGCTTAGTCTTGGAATGAGTAAGCAACTGAATATCTTTCGCCAACGCACCTTCCGTTCCGCATAGGTGGAAGCTGACTTCCTGATCGAGCAACGTCGCCCCGATTCCAAGCATATATCGAAGAGCGAATGCTCTCTGATGATAAGAAAATGGCTGTATCTCGACTATCTTGCCCGGACGCGCCATAGCATCCATCAGCTTTCGGAACGTTTCTTGCGTATAATGCACCTTTTCAACAATCGCTTCCATCCTTATTCCTCCTGCTCCGTGTCCATCACTTCAAAATCGACAAGCGTACGCTGGATCTGTTGGAAGCTTTGCTTTCTAGCTTCCAATTGAATTCCTTGTTGCACATGCAGCCAATCCTGCAATTGTATTTTTAAGCTATCCCATTTTGCGTCATCGGAATGGTAAATCGCATCTATGAGTGCTAGCGTGTAAGCTTTATCCGCGTCATTCCCCATCGTTACTCCGTAACCAAGCGTTCCATCTAGCATGACGGTGGAATCGGATATGAGAATTTCACCGACATTAAACGCTTGACCTGTGACAGACTCACTAGCCCTCATCATAACCAGACCTAAAGCCGGGGAGTGTATGGCTTCCGAGATGCCCAAGCTCTCAATTTTGCCTTTCCATTCCACTAATTCTTCGCTAGGCAATGCTGTTAAGGTTTGTGTTCTTTCTTTAGCATTCATCCGTTATCCCTCCACATTCGAAACAAATAACATTTATTTAATACACAATTTAATTTCATTTAATTGTTTTATCATTGATTGATGGTCAAAAGAATGCCCTCGAGCGAACTCGAGGGTATTTAGTTCATTACTCATTCGCTTTATTTCGCTTCGATCCATGTCACATGCTTATCATGCAACGGAGCAATCCATTCTTTTGGGGCGGATATGTCGCTGATGATGAGATCAATTTCCTTCAAATCCGCGATTTTGAAAAATTGCATTTGCCCGAACTTCGATTGATCCGTTACAACGATCGTTTGCTTGGAACGCTCTATCATCTTGCGGGCCAGCTGCCCTCGCTGTACGTCAAAGCCGGTAATGCCTTTGTCTACCATCATGCCGTCAATGGAAATGTACGCCTTATCCGCGTAGAACGACTCCACCATCTTTTCCGCGAACGTACCCGACGAGCGGGATTGGGAAGAGTCGATCTTACCGCCGATGAAATAAATTTCCCCGTTGAACAATCCTCTATTGTTGTAATCGATGAGCATATATAAGCCGGCAACCGATATGGTTAGCACTGTAATATTTTTCTTATTTAGCAAATAATCGATTATCTGTAGCGTAGTCGTACCGTCATCGATGAAGACGACATCGTTATCCTCCACCAGAGAAGCAGCAGCCCGGCCGATCCGTCGCTTTTCCTCCGAGAACAAAACCTCTCTCTTGAAATAGATAGGTTCCTCGCGGGCAACATTAATCTTGATGGCGCCGCCGTATACTCGCTTAAGCTTATTATCCTCTTCGAGCTCCTCCAGATAACGGCGAATCATTTCGGAAGACACTTTCAGCTTCTCGACTAAATCGTAGGTTTTGACCTTCCCCTCCAAATTCAGCTGTTGCAAAATGTAATCCTTCCGTTCTTCACCGATTAACGACATGTACGAGCCCTCCAGCAAATGTGATAACCTCGTTAATTCTTACCCGATACGGACGCGCTCGATGTATTCCGCCAATGGCCGTTTGTTATTTCACATTTTGCCAGCGTTCCGTCCTTTGCTTCAGCTTACGCACGACTGTCTCATATAGGGTTCTAACGACAATATTACTCACAACGATCAGAGTAGCCATGGCTGCTGCTGCTGCCGTATCTCCCGCATCGTCCATGTTAACGATCGATACCGAAGCCAGGTTGAAATCCGCGGCCCGGAGGAAAACGACGGCAGACACAGTCACCATCGAATTGACGAAGAAATAAACGGCGATTTCAATGATCGCCGGAAGCGATAATGGAACTGTAACCTTCAGGAACGTCCGGTAAAAAGGAACTCTCATCGATTCGGAGACAAGCTCGAATTCCTTGTCCAGCTTCTTAAGCGACGCGGTCGCAGTAATGAACGGAACGGAATAAAAGTGCACGATGTTCGCCAGTACGATAATCCACATCGTTCCGTACAATCCGTTGAGCGGATTGTGAGGATCATTAAAAAAGAAAATATAGGCCAAGCCGATAACCATTCCGGGAAGCGCAAGCGGCAATAAAGACAAGAAATAGCTTACTTGACGCAAACCCTTAAGAAAACGAGATTTCTCGATCATATAGGCAAAAAGGAAGGTGAATAACGTACCGATAATAGCCGTTAAGAAGGATACCTTCAGGCTGTTCAAATACGGTTGAAGCCCTCCCGCGGCTACTTTGGAGAAATCAAAATGCTTTAAGCCAAAAGATAAATCGTAAGGCCAGACATTAACCAAAGAAGCGAATAACGTCGTCAGGAGTGGTAACAAGATCGCTATAGACACTACGACACAATAAACGGTGAAAAGTGTATCCCGCCATTTCCCTTCTTGCGTCCGATAAGGAGTCGACTTCGCAGAGAGCATGGATTTCTGTTTGCGATCAACGATTCGATCTACCACGAATGCAATAATTGCAGGGATTGTGAGCAGAATGCCTACTGTCGCTCCCATCGACATGTTTTGCTGGCCGATGACTTGCTTGTAAATATCGGTGGCGAGCACGTTGAACTGTCCGCCGATTGCCTGAGGAGCACCAAAATCGGTAAAGCTAGCGGTAAAACAAACGAAAATCGCGCTGATCAGTCCATATTTCATCGCAGGAAGTGTCACTGTGAAAAACTTGCGTAGTGAACCTGCTCCAAGACTTCCCGCAGCTTCATATAAGCGGTAATCCGTTATAGCCAAAGTCGTAATAAAGATTAGATAGGCTTGCGGGAACGTATAGATGACTTCAGAGACGATAATGCCGAATGGGCCGTATAACGGAAGCTTGATGCCCGGAAACGCACCGAAAAATCCAGTCGTCACCAAGCCTTGATTTCCAAACAAATAAGTTAACGATATCCCGTGCATCATCGTCGGAGCGAATAAGGGAAGCATCGCCACGTATTTGAAGTAGCCCTTGCCTCGAATTCCGGTACGGCTAATTCCGAATGCGTAGAAGAAAGCCAACGTAACCGCAATGACGGTCGAAACCGTAGAAATATACAGCGTATTCTTTAATGATTGGACAAGCGAAGCAGATGAAAAGTACTTCACGAAATTCGCCAATCCAACAAAGCTACCTCCCTGATTCTCGAACGCTTTAGAGAATAGCGACCAAAGAGGAAGAAGAATTGTAAGCAGCAAGGCAAGCGTTGTGCCTAAGATTAACGCCCACTGGATAAAGTCGGTGCCGCTCCACCTTTGACGTAACTTTCTAATCATAATCATCGTTGGTTCTCCTTTAAGTGCAAGTTCACAAAGTCCGGTTTTCAGCACCAAAAAGGTTGGATGAAGCTAGGGACTGAGAAGCAGTCTTGGCGAAACCTACTGCTTTTTGAACATCCTCTTTAAGCATGAATCCTTGCTTCGGACGTAAAAGAGATCAGCTTCTCCTTAGGCACTTCCAACGAAACAATGCCATTTTTCATCAGCTGCAGATGGTTCGAAACATGCGCGGAGACGTCGACCGTGATCGAATCATGACCACCACCCGCTTCTACGGACTCTGTTTCGAGCAATAGCCTGTAGAAAGAACCGCGAAACTCAATGTTTTTGACAATGGCGGACACGCCTTCGCCCGTTCCTTCGGCGGAAATGCGTATATGCTCGGGTCGAACAGCCCAACGCGGAGTCGGAGCCGCACCTTCGCTCTTGTCATGCAGAAAATTAATCGAGCCGATGAAGTCCGCCACAAAAGGAGAGTTCGGCTGCTCGTACACCTCCTGCGGAGTACCGATCTGTTGCACCTCAGCATTATTCATGACCACGATCCGATCGGACATCGTGAGCGCTTCCTCCTGATCGTGCGTAACCATAATCGTCGTTATGCCTAGTCGCTCCTGCAGTTCTCTTATTTCGTGGCGAAGCCTCACCCTTACCTTCGCATCCAATGCCGACAGCGGCTCGTCGAGCAGCAGGAAATCTGGAGATAATACGATTGCGCGCGCTAATGCGATTCGTTGCTGCTGTCCTCCGGATAATTGGGAAGGATAACGCGAGCTTGCATGAGATAAATCGACCAGCTTCAGAACATGCTGTACCTTTTCCCCGATGTCTTTCTTGGAGAAGCTCTTGCCTTGCAGCCCGTAAGCCACATTCTGGTAGGCCGTCAAATTCGGAAACAAGGCATAGGACTGAAATACCATTCCGAAGTTTCGCTTCGCCGGCGGAAGCATGGAAATATCTTTCCCACCAGCTAATATGCGGCCGCTCGACGCCTTTTCCAAGCCCGCAATAATGCGAAGCAATGTCGTTTTGCCGCAGCCGCTCGGACCGAGCAAGCAGACAAACTCGTTCTTATGAATTTCAAGATTAACGTCCTTCAAAGCAGCAACCGTGCCAAATGATTTATTAATTCCTTGAATTGTCAGATGAGGTTTGTTCATCATGTCCTCCCTTATAACAACTTTTAGTTAGCTTTGTTCGGTTGTGTATTCCTATTTCTAGTATAAAAGAGAAATGATAACCCCATGTTAACGCAATGTAATTTGTTTGTTTTTTGTTTTATTTAGTTTTGTTTGGTTGTCATTCTGTTCTTGTGTGCTATGCTAGACTATCGAGATTGCTCCACATTATAGTAGGATCTGGATATTTATTTCTCCATAGAGATGACAGTCTTGTTGGTTTTGCTTTGAATCGCTTTGGACTTTGTATGATTGGACGGTTTAAAACAAGAAATAGCTGATGCAAACGATAGTTTGCGTATCAGCTATTCAATGTTTCGTCTGTTATTGGCTTTTAGGTTATTGGCTATTAAGTTTTCGGTTCGCTCTTCGTACTGTAACGCTTGTCCCACTCCGTCAAAGTACCTTCGCGGTTTTTCGCGGCCTCGCTCAAGTCGTTCTTAATAAGCTGTTGAACAGGATCCTTTTTATATCCTTCTGGTATAGCAGTGGAATCGCTCTTCACAGCAAGAATAGCATAGTTTTTGTTGTATTCCTTCATAGCGTCTTCGCTGATCGCCCAATCTAGGAAATTTTGTGCGGCTTGCTTAATCGTCTCTTTTTTCATAAGCGCATTGGCTTCCAAATCCCATCCCGAGCCTTCAGTGGGGAATACAACTTCAACCGGAGAACCTTTTTGCGCTTCTTGAATTCCGCGATAGCCGAATGATATGCCGATTGGATATTCTCCCGTTCCGGCAAGCTTGGCAGGTTTAGAACCAGAGTGAACGTACATTGCCATGTTCTGGTCTAGCTTGTCTAGGAACTCCCAGCCTTTATCCTGTCCCATTAGTTGAAGAACGCCCGATACGGTCAAGTATCCAGTTCCGGAAGAAGACGGGTTAGGCATCGTGATCAAACCTTTGTATTCCGGCTTCAGCAAATCTTCATAGCTTTGCGGAATGGCCAGGCCGAGCTTTTCTATTTCCGTTTTATTCACAACGAACGCCGTTTCCCAAGCGTCGATGCCTACCCAACGCGTTTGTTCGTTTTGGGAATCTTTGAATTCCGGTAATATGCGATCTACGCCTTCCGGAGAATATCCCTCAAGCATCCCGTTCTGATCTAACACGAGCAAGCTTGTCGCTGCCAAGCCCCAGACTAAATCGGCTTGCGGGTTGCTTTTCTCGGCAAGTAGCTTAGCCGTTATGATTCCCGTCGAATCACGTACGAAGTTCAGCTTAACGTCCGGATATTTAGCCTTATATGTTGCAAGATAAGCTTGAATTTGGTCATCTTCCAATGCGGTATAAATCGTTAGTTCCTTGCTTTCCTTATCAATTTTTACTCCCTCGGGACTCTCTGATGCCGTTGGGCTAGTCGATGCATTGCTTGGGTCGACATTACCCGTGCCGTTGTTGTTTGCGGATTCGTTCTTACCGCATGCTGCAACGATCGTCATCGTGAGGATCAACGTTAAAATAATTAATAATTGCTTTTTCATGGCTTTTGTTTCTCTCCCTAGTTATCTAATTTTCTTTCTTCTCTCAATATAAAATAGAAGTGTAAACTCACTATTAAGTACAAGTTAATTTATTGTTTTTTATTAGTTATTAGTTGTTTTTCCTTTTACTTAAACATGGATTCTATTGTTTAGATTGAAGGAATGCTTGTCTCTATCATTCCGATTTAAGCTTTAGCGAATACTCAAATAGATTTGCATTTCATCTTGCAATTATAGACCGGTTTTTTTGTACTTAAGAGAAGGTGTACTAGTCGGAATATTATCGTTAGACAAATAAAATACACAGGCTATTGGCCTGTGCATAGTAATTGATAAAGAATTTGAGAATGAACGCAATAAGATGATTAGCCTATGATAGACTCGCGGTCCAGTCACCGAATATCAGGTCTGAAGAGGCGTTATCGCTAAAATCTGCCCGTCCTGAGTGCAAATATAAAGCTCACCCGAAGAGTCCCTGCCAAAAGAAGTAATATTCGCGTCTGATTGCAGTAGCATCCGGTTTTCTACCTTCCCATCCTTGCTTTGATGCAGCGCCCAAATCGAGCCCGAACCGTAATCCGCATAGATATACCAGCCTTCCAGCTCAGGCAATCGTTCACCTCGGTATACATAACCTCCCGTTACAGATACCCCCTGATCACGTCCATATGTAAATATAGGCTGCTCTAATCCCTCTTTATCACAACCGGTCTGAGGATTGAAGCACTCGGTACCTTCTTGAATGCGCCACCCGTAGTTTCCACCCTTCTTTATAACATTAATTTCTTCATATAGATTCTGACCAACATCAGCCCCCCATAGCTTGCCATCTGCTTCGTCGAAGCTGAATCTCCATGGGTTGCGAAGTCCGTATGCATAAATTTCTGGCATTCCTTGATCTATGTAAGGATTGTCAGAGGGAATATCGTATGAGCGTTCCCCCGTTGGCCGATCAACGTCGATTCGAAGGATCTTGCCAAGCAAGCTCTGAAGGTTCTGGCTGTTATTGTGCGGATCTCCGCCACTTCCGCCGTCTCCTGTAGCGATATATAGATAGCCATCCGGTCCGAATGCTAATTGTCCTCCATTGTGATTGGAGAACGGCTGCTCAATGGTTAATAGGATCTGCTCGCTGGTGGGATCTAGGTGTCCCGGGTTTGACGGATCAGCATCAAAGCGTGCGATAATGGTATGTGTTTCTGTCGTGTAATTCACGTACGCCAGATTATTGCGGGTCGGATGAAAGGCAAGTCCCAGTAATCCCTGCTCGCCCTCCTTTTTGTAGACGCGATCCGTAATATCTAGCACCTCTTCGGCCTTATCCGTCGGTCGCTTAATATTCTTGCTTACGATGCGACCAGATTGCTCGACGATGTATACGAGATCGGCATAACCTTGTCGAAGCTCCATGCCCACCGGCCTATCAAAGAGCTGTTCTCCAAAAACATTCTTAACTGCAATTGCATTCGTGTTCTCTTCGGCAGAAGCCGGCTGAGTAACTACTGACTCTTCTGAGCCCCAGCAAGCCGTAAGGCTTACCAACAGCATGACTCCCGATATTGCCATTCCAAATCGTTTCATCCCTAGCAACCCCCTTTACATATGATCTTCGCATAAGAAATTAGGGAGTTCAAGGAACTTCCTACCCTTATTGAAATCTAATAGACCCATGCTCAATTGCACGAGTTACTGATCCACCGAATACTACGATGAGCCGAGCCTGGTTTGTTTTCGGCTCCTTATCGTTGCATTTTGCGAAGATGAGATGGGCTTGGTTCGTTTTCGGCTCGTCATCGTTGCATTTTGCGACGATGAGATGGGCTTGGTTTGTTTTCGGCTCGTCATCGTTGCATTTTGCGACGATGAGATGGGCTTGGTTTGTTTTCGGCTCGTCATCGTTGCATTTTGCGATACGATGAGATGGGCTTGGTTAGTTTTTGGATCGTCATCGTTGCATCTTGCGACGATGAGCTGGGCTTGGTTCGTTTTCGGATCGTCATCGTTGCATTTTGCAACGATAAGCAAGGGTTGGTTAGTTTTTGGATCGTCATCGTTGCATTTTGCGACGATGAGCCGGGCTTGGTTCGTTTTCGGATCGTCATCGTTGCATTTTGCGACGATGAGCCGGGCTTGGTTCGTTTTCGGATCGTCATCGTTGCATTTTGCGACGATGAGCTGGGCTTGGTTTGTTTTCGGCTCCTTATCGTTGCATTTTGCGACGATGAGCCGGGCTTGGTTCGTTTTCGGATCGTCATCGTTGCATTTTGCGACGATGAGCTGGCCTTGGTTGGTTTTCGGCTTCTTATCGTTGCATTTTGCGACGATGAGATTGGCTTGGTTCGTTTTTGGCTCGTCATCGTTGCATTTTGCGACGATGAGCTGGGCTTGGTTGGTTTTCGGAGCCTTATCGTTGCATTTTGCGACGATGAGATTAGCTTGGTTCGTTTTCGGCTCCTTATCGTTGCATATATTAAGAGAAAACGACAGCCGGTAACATCGGCTGTCGTCCCTTTGAGTTTATTGAACAAACGTTCCCTGATAGTTGAATATCAAGTATTATAAATATTTTCACATTCTTCCGCGGTCGGTTCATAAAAACAGTGCTTCTTCCATCGTCCTGCTTGCGGCTGATTATACCAGGTTGGCGGACATGGTCCAGGATTTTCGAACGTTCCCGGACGGAAATACCAAAGGGAGTATTTGCCTGGCCAATTCCGCTCCCCATTCACAGCCCGTTGCGCCAGACGGCGTTCCCTCTCTCTTGCGTTTTGATAGTAAAGACCATGCTGCAACGCTTCGAACGCATGCGGCTGGTTGATCATTTGGGGAATTGTCCGGATTCCTTTAAAATCAGAGCAATTCCCTCTTATTCGGTTAATGCCAACATTTCCAACAAGGAGCATGCCCATTTCGCCTTCGGTCTCAGCTTCAGCTCGAAGCAACCTTGCCAACATATCAACATCCTGTTTTCTGGCTTTTACGACTGCCATTAGCTCACCTCTTTAGATTTCTAGACTCATCTTATTGTAGGCGAAGCGGATGTGTGTACGATTTTCACAGTTTACTCCCGATTACTTGTTTACTTAAGATACGATTCACTATTTCTACACTTATCATCATTAGGGCAAGAAATATTAAGACAACAATTGGAAATAGGGATAAACCAATTTGTGAAGCAATAAGGCCAAACAGAGGGGGAAGCAATGTTGTTCCAGTGTAGGCAACGGCCATTTGGTACCCCATTAATTTGGCTGAATTATCTCTTCCGAAACGAGCAGGAGTTTCATGCAAAAGCCCAGGATAAATGGGAGCAAGACCTAATCCTATAAGAATAATCCCTATGAGAGAAACTGTATCCGGTAAAGGAAGTAGAAGAAGGATTCCCCCTACAATAGTTATTAACTGTCCATATCTAATTAAGACACGATTGCTGACCTGGAGCGAAATAAAGCCGGTAATTAACCTCCCTAGAGTAATTCCAGCATAATACAAAGATATCCATTCGGCAGCACTCTTAGCTGTCATTTCCCGCGGACCAACCAGATAACTGGCTCCCCATAGTCCTATGGTCATCTCCACGCCACAATAAAATAGAAAAGCGACTAGAGTAGGTTTCACACCTTTGATTTGTAGGATATTTACCTTCGTTACAGTTGAATCGACCAGCTCACGATCTGGTTTATTTGGAGTTCCACTCATTCTTGAACGTTCTTCATCACGCTTGGCAGCCACACGTTTCCAAAGAGGAAGCGTAACAAGCAATATAACAACGAGTGAAAACTGAACAATGGCTACCGCAACATATCCTCCCCTCCAGAAGTCGTTATCCCCTATATAGCCTGACATTACGATTGGACCCATTGTAGCCCCAACTCCCCAGAAACAATGGAGCCAATTCATATGATGAGCTTTGTAATTTTCAGCTACATAATGATTTAAAGCAGCATCAACAGATCCACCACCGAGTCCAAGAGGAATAGCAAAAATAATGAGCCACACCATTGAAGGTGAAATTGAAAATCCGAGTAACGCTCCTGCTGTTAATAAACAACTGATTAGAGTTACTTTTCCGGTACCAAGACGTTTCACTATAGCACCACTAGCTAAACTTGACACGATGGTCCCAGCGGCTATAGTCATTGACACAATTCCCGCCGATCCCATTGATGTCCCTAAGTCCTGCCACATTACAGGCCAAGCTGATCCAAGCAATGAATCTGGAAGACCAAGGCTGATAAAAGCAAGATATATAATGATTAAAAACCATGTAGCCATATTATTTCCCCTTAAATTGAAGCAATGTATAACTTGCCAATCATCGTTAAATGAATCTCTTTCATTACGTGTTTAGGACTCTAAATCCGGAATCACACGGCAATCTGCCAACACTTCCGGTTTAAACTCCATACTGTCCGCTTGTGTAATCTGGCGAATTACTCTGCATGGAACACCTGCAGCAAAGGAGCCTTCTGGGATATCTTGAGTCACCACACTACCCGCTCCTATAACGCATCCGTCTCCAATCGTAACACCGCCGCATACCGTTACATTCGCTGAGAGCCACACATCGTTTCCGATCGTCACAGGCTTGGCGTAGCATAGCGACTTAAGATCACCATTTTGATCAATCATCTGCCTGCGTTCAGAGGCGATGAACGGATGAATGGGTGTAACAATCGTTACATTAGGCCCAAAGCTGACATTATTCCCAATCGTAACCTTTGCATCGTCCTGTACGGTAAGATTGTAGTTGCCAAAGAAGTGATTTCCGATTTCTGTGTGAACCCCGTAATGAAAGAAGATAGGCCCCTGAATGAAGCTACGTTCCCCCAGCTTGCCAAGCAGCTGTTCAAGTATCTCTTTGCGTTCCTCTGTCTGTTCCTCAAAAGTGCGACTATATTGACTGCTAAGGTTATGTGCACGAAGCTTTATCGCCTTTAACTCAGGATTACCAGGACTAAATAAAATTCCCTTAAAAATCCGTTCTTCTTCAGTCATATTTTCATCTCCAATTTATTCGATCGAAACAATACTATTTTTACCATTCCACCTGATCAAAACGCATGTTTTTGTAATAAAAGATTTTGTCTTGATCCGTAATCTCTCGGAGGACTTTGCAGGGATTACCGACTGCTATTACATTGGCTGGAACATCTTTAGTTACTACACTTCCTCCCCCAATGACGCTTCCCTTTCCGATCGTAACACCCGGTAAAATGATTGCGCCGCCACCGATCCAAACGCCATCCTCTATAATGACCGGTAAGGCAAACATTCCACCTTCTTTGCGCTTTTCCGGGTGTACTGGATGGTTGGTCACAGCAATCGTTACATTTGGACCAAACATTACGTCATTTCCGATCGTAACCTTATAGTCATCAACAACCGTTAAATTAAAGTTGATATACACATTATTACCTACCGTAGTATTCGACCCGTAGGACATACGGATTGGGGGCTCCATCCATACATTTTCACCCATGCTCCCAAACAGCTGTTTCATCAGAATTTTCCGTCCATCCAGATCATCGGGATGCAATTGATTAATTTCGTAGCACAGAGTTTTGCCACGCTGGCGTGCACGAGATAGAGCAGCAGCTTCCTCTGGGTAATTAGAATCGTGATCGGTGAACAATTGACCGTTCTTCATTCGCTCTTGAATATTCATTCATTAGTCTCCTCTGGATATGACTTATACCAATTTCTTTAATGAGCTTGTTCAAAGTTTCTTGTAATATTGTTCAACCATTTGTATTGACGATATCTGATATAAGAAACAGGAAGCTTAACGACCTCATCCAAGCTAATTACGAGATACAACACGATGGGAGGTACTTGGTAAACAAAAGCACATAAGTAACCAAGTGGCAATATTATGCCCCACATCACAACCGTATCGCACCAAAACCCAAATTTAGAATCGCCGCCAGCAGTAAATATACCCGCAATGATCGTGGCATTCATCGATTTGGCAATACAATAAAAAGCACTGATATACAGCATGCCATCCAAGTAATTTTGTGCAGTAGTATTCAGGCTCACGATGGAGAAAACAAGTGGTTTTAGCGCCAAAATCGTGCAGCCAGCAATAAATCCAAAAACTAAAGCGTACAGGCTCATCCTGTTACCCGCATGCTTCGCTTTCTCAATCTCACCCTGCCCCAAGTATTTACCAATTAATACAGATCCACCGCTGGCAATACCTCCACATAGTACAACAGCCAGATTTTTGACCATAGATGCCACGGAGTTAGCTGCAACCATGTCAGAGCTTACATGACCGATAATGGCGGCTGTCGCAGTTAAAGCAATGCCCCAGACCATATAATTGCCTAGGATAGGCAAGGTGTATTTCCAGAAATCTTTTAACAAATTAATCTGGCTGCCTTTAGGTGTAGGAAGCCGGAAGCGAATCGTCCCTCTGGTAACGGAATGTACAATGCAGCAGGCAAGTTCAATGAAACGAGCTAAAACCGTTGAAAGGGCAACAGCCGCAACCGCGAGCTTAGGCATCGTCGGAAAGAGAAAAAAGATGCAGATTGCATTGAACAATATGTTCAAAATTAAGCATATTGAGCTAATTGAAGCACTCAGTCGTGCTTTTTCCATGCTTCTAATTACGGTGAGATACATCTGTGAAAGACCCATTGCAATATACGAGAAAGAAATCATTTGTAAAAACCTTGAACCATATTCTATTAATTCGTTATCCTTTGTAAAAAATCGCATTAGCGTTTCCGGAGCAAAGAACGTAACTGAAAAAAATATAACAGAGATACATAGCGAGAATGTGCAAGCTATACTGAGAACGCGCTGTATCGTTTCTAGATCTTTCTTGCCCCAATACTGCGCAGTAAGAACACCCGCTCCTGTTGCCATTCCCATGTAAAACAAGGTCAACGCAAAGGTAATTTGTCCTGCGAGCGATACAGCCGACATCGCAGTTTGGCTAATCATGCCCACCATGACCACATCTATTGAAATGACCAAAGCTGAGATCAGATTTTGCAATGCAATGGGAATAACGAGAGTCATAAGCTCCCGATTAAAATCACGGTTCATGGGTGCTGTTAGTTGCATAGGATTTTTCACCTTATTCTACCCTCTCTCCTTCCTGTCAAAAATTGAATGATATCAATATAGAACAAAATTTTTGTCCAATCTATTAAAATTGACTATATTATTATAAGAATCGTATATAGATCAAAGGAGTGTTCAACTTGATTAAAAACTTAGAGGTGTTTTCGGATTTATCGGAACGCTTGAATTATAATCTTCCTGATTTGCCCCTTTATGTTCGTAAAGGAAGCTTGAATCAATTTAATAATTATGCTGCTGCAGCGCATTGGCACTTAGATATAGAGTTCATTTATGTTCTGAAAGGAGCAATGGATTTTTCTGTTAACGGACATATTACTCGCATAGAACAAGGGCATGGAATTTTCGTGAATAGCCGCCGAATACATTTTGGTTTCTCCCATAATCATTTCGATTGTTTATTCATAGTTGTTGTCATTCACCCCGCCCTTCTTGGCGAAGGTGTATCCCCACTTCAAACCTATTGGAACGAAAAATTCAGTCAAACCACAGACGACTTTGTATTACTCACAAACCATGTTGCCTGGCAACAGAGCATATTGCTGTCTCTTCAAGCGATTTATGATGAAATGCACGATAGCCATTCCCCAAATCCGCTTAGCCTCGCTTCACAAGCTTTAGCTTTATGTGCCTTAACCGGAGATCACCTACAACGGAAGGTAGGGCAATCTGAAGACATAAATTTGTGGACAAATGTTCAGAAAATGACCCATTTCATCCGCCAGCACTACGAGAAAAAAATAACGCTAGAGGATATAGCATCGGCGGGAACTGTTTGCAAGAGTCGCTGCTGCACATTGTTTAATAAGTTTGTAGGTCAAACCCCTAACACGTATCTAACTAGATATCGAATTCAAAAAAGCTGTGAAATGCTGAAGGAAACAAAACGATCAATAAGCGAAATAGCACTGGCTTGTGGTTTCCAAAGCGGTAGTTACTTCACATCTATTTTCCGAAAACAGCTTGGTTTGGTGCCACAAGATTATCGAAAACAATCAAAATGAAGGTATTTAGTAAGTGCGCATGAGTTATTCAGTCATTCCTTCTTCTGAAACAATTAACAACTCAACGTTGTTCTGTTGAAGAATCTCTACAAAAGCCTGTTCAGGCTGTTTATCCGTTATCAGCAAGTCAATGGCTTCAAGCCCACAGACTCGATAGAACATTTGTGTCCCGAATTTCGTATGGTCGGCTAACACGACAATTTGCTTTGCTCGTTTAATCATCTCACGTTTAACAAACCCATCCTCTTCATTCAGGTAAAAGAGTCCATCAGGTGTAATGCCACAAGCCCCAAGAAACAATTTGTCTACTTGATAATCCCTTAGTTTGTCGATTGTCGATTGTCCAAATAAGAACCTATGCTGAGGATGCAATTCTCCCCCAAGAAGATACGTTCGAACAGCAGGCTTCTTGGAGAGTACATCCGCATTATCGATTGAATTTGTAACAACGACTACATTAGTAGAAGTAAGATGTTCGGCAGCAAATTGGACCGTCGTTGAAGCATCCATCAGAATGAAGTCGCCATCGTTAACAAGAGAGGCCGCAAAAACCCCGATCCTATGCTTCTCTTCTGATTCACGTACCAGACGTTCTCTGTATTCATGAACCTCATTCGCTTGTTTAGGGAGAATGGCTCCTCCATGCGTTCTGATGACTTGACCGATCTCTTCCATCCTTAAAAGGTCACGGCGAGCCGTGTCACGGGATACTCCGAAAAGATTGCAAATGTCCTGAATGCTAACACGCCCATGCTGCTTTATATAATCAACAATTTTGTTGAGACGTTCTTCCTGATACATTGTACCCTCACCACCAATTGCAGATATTTAAGTACTTATAAGCCATTATAAGTGTTTATCATGCAATTACAACTTGTTTTTTTAAGGCATCATCTGCTACACTGATCACAACTTCTTAAAAACTTGATAAGCATAGTGCTCTTTTTCCTTACAGTTCAATATGCATTGTGATGAAAGGTAGGAGAATACATTGGACATACCGAAAATAAAGGATGTTTCCAGTTGGGGGCAACACGGATTTGTTGTTTATCCCAAAGCTGTGACTCACTTTTATGTTCTCCGTTATCTGCAATGGCTGATAAGTGGCGGAACGAATGCCGCGTATTCCACTCATCATCAATCGTTATGGGATATTCGAATGTATGAGCCTGTCTATAATGCCTTCAGCGAAGTTCTAGGTGAGCAGGCATTAATGGTTAGTCTCGATCCGAGCGAGACTAATCAAATTCGAGGAAGGATATGTCTGCAAACAGAGATAATGATTCATAAAGGCAACAGTCCTCAGAGGATTAATAAGTGCGATCTCATTATTTTCGATGCGGAAAGATGTCATCTTGACCTTGATTTAGACTTCGATTCATTTTGGCTCCCCCTGACCATGATCCCCGCTAACAAATTCGATGACGTGACCAAACAAGAAAGAGTGCAGTATTGGCATGCGAAACCGTTTTGGACATACCTCTCCCCATTAGGATGCAAATTGTTAGGACTCGAATCTTGGGAAACTTGATAATGAAGTGGATTCAAAGCGCTTTAAAAAATACAGCGGCGTCTGGAACATTAAAAACAATGTTCTAGACGCCGCTGCCGTAATTGGGCTAAGATGCTTGGATCAATAGAAGGTCATAGCTAGCAGCAACACCTCCCTGTATGCTGAACTTCCCCTCGTATTCCTTATACATGCTGGCGAACAGTCGTCGCGAGCTGAGACCACGTATAGTAACAGCCTCAGAAGTACTGGCTCCCATCGCTTTTACCGTGTGAAGAAAATCTCTTGCTGAAGCATACTTTTCCGTATGAATCGAGCTTTCTGATTGGATACTTGAAAATCCCGATTCCTTGAGCACGCTGTTCCATTCATTTGGCGATAGAAACCGCAGTCCGTGCCGCTGCGGCTCCATTCCATTGGCTCGATAAACTTCATTGAAAGCCTTATGCATCTCGCAAAATGTATCAGGCCCGAATGTCGTGAATATGAGCGCGCCTCCAGGACGAAGCATCCGCCGAAGGTGACCAAGTGTTTGCTTAGGATTGCTCAGCCATTGAAAGCAGGCGTTGGAGACGATGAGATCAAACGAGGATGTCGGAGCATTTTCCGCCCACATTTCAACATCAGCATGAAGAAAACGTAAACGATCCGGAGTCATTTTTCTAATGCGATTAAAGTTCGCTTCATCTAATAGGACACGTTGTTCAGCCAATTGGATCATCGCGGGCGCAATATCAATTGCAGTAATGCTCGCACTGGGCCATTCCGTGACTAGAATCTCGGTCAGCGCCCCCGTGCCGCAGCCGATCTCAACAATGTGGGGCCCGGCTATGTTACTTTTGTTCTTCCACCCTAAGAAAGATTTTGCAAGCCGATCTGACATCAAACGCTGAACATGAGCGTGAGCGTCATACGAATTGGCACTACGGTTAAATTGACGTCGGATATCACTTATCCTGCTGCTCATGCCACCATCTCCTAAGTTCATTAGCTATTTGGTCTTCCCTTCCTAAGAACGGGGCATGCCCGCAGGCAGGTATCGTCAATAGCTTTGCTTTTGGTAACTGGGCGATAAGCTCCAATGCAGCGCCATAAGGACAAATACTATCCTCAGTCCCGTGCACAAGAAATACTGGACAAGTGATGCTCTTCAGCTGAGACAAGCATTCCTCGCTTCGCAAGACTTGAAGACCTGCGATTAGCGCTGGGTTTGTCCAGCTACCGATTGAGGGAAGACATTCGCCTAGATGAGTCTTCCATTCTGACTCAGTGAACATCAGCTGTCGGAACTTTGATTCAACGCCTTGCCGATCCTTAACGAGCCCTGTAATCATTTTCCTAACGTATATATCTGCCCAACCGAGGTCAGACTCCTCTTTGGACCTCGTAAATTGAGCAGTTGCCCCGAACAACACAAGGCCATCAGCGAACCCTTGGATCGCTAGTCTCAGTGCCAGTAAACCTCCGAGAGACCATCCTCCGATCAACAGTGGACCGTGGAAAGCCTTTGTCCTACAAGCCTCTCCATCCAAATACAGAAGTTTTTTTACTGCTCTTTCAGTCAAGAGCAGCATTTCCTCTGGAGAATCAGCATCACTGTAATCTACAGAAATATGATGGAAATCCGGAAGTAACTCACGAGTCCGATCGAATATCGTATCCGGCATACTCCATCCGCACAGCCATAAAATGGTGCCGCTTGTCTGTGGCTGAGTTTTCACTGAATCAAAATCCAATGTAATCATGGACTCAACACCCGTAGTCGAAGTCCGATGCTGTGGATGCGTTCGGCTGCATTGATCAACTCCTTATCAGTGTGAACGGCTGATAAGGAAAAGCGAATGCGCGCTGTGCCATCAGGCACAGTAGGTGGACGGATGGCAACTGCTATGATCCCCTCTTCTTCTAGCGCTCGGCTGAAGCGTAAGGCCGTATCGTTATCGCCGACGATTAAAGGTACGATTGGGGAGTTGCCTGCACCGATGTTAAACCCGGCGTCACAAAGCGAGGACCGAAATAACCCGGCTGCCGCATAAAGCCTTTCTCGACGCCAGTGTTCCTTTTGTACCAAATCTAACGACTTTGAAATGCCAGCTACGATAGAAGGTGGCAACGCAGTTGAATAGATGAGCGGTCTAGCCTTGTTCACCAGCCATCGAATTAGCGTGCGGCTACCACAAATATAAGCGCCATAGACACCGAAGGATTTGCTGAATGTTCCCATATGAATATCCACATCATTCTGCAGCCCGAGCTCATGACACAATCCCTCGCCTCGCCCCCCGTAGATTCCCCCACTATGTGCCTCATCCACCATCAGCATCGCTCCGTACTCGCGTTTAAGCTCAGCTAGCACACGCAATGGAGCCTGATCGCCATCCATGGAGAAAACAGAGTCTGTAACGATCAGCTTACGCCTTTTATCACGATACTTGTTTAATAGCGTACGCAAATGTTCCATATCGTTATGACGGTACCGAGCATGCTCCGCACGGCTCAATACAATGCCGTCCACCATACTCGCATGGTTCAACTTATCGCTGAAAACAACATCTCCTCGGTCTACTAGTGCACTAATAACACCTGAATTAGCCATATATCCATTAGCAAAAACTAGCGCAGCTTCGCAGTTTTGCCAATCGGTCAGTGCTTCTTCTAGTCGACGATAAGACATGTGGTTACCTGTTACATGGCGTGAAGCTCCTGAGCCAGCTCCTTCCGTAAGCAGAGCCTCACGCATCACTTCAAGTATCGCAGGATGCTGGGAGAGTCCAAGATAGTCATTGGACGACATGTTGAGTAACACTTGTTCTCCGCGCAACGTATAGCCAGGAGATCCCGACACTGAGTTACTTGTACGCAAGGAACGCTCCAACGAAGCATCAGCCATTAATTCAAGCTCTTTTTCCATCCAGTACATCGTTGGCACCGCCTTAAAGGGCATTTAATTCAATCTCAAAGCCCAAATCCTCAATAATTTGATGATCAGCGGTAACGTCTTGGCCTGCTGTCGTTAAATAATCACCCACAAAGAGTGAATTTGCGGCGAACAGCGATAAGGGCTGCAGCGTACGGAGGTTGACCTCTCGACCACCTGCCACGCGGATTTCTTTAGAAGGACAAATGAAACGAAATAGAGCTAGTACCTTCAACGCTTTCATAGATGGCGTGCGGCCTGCATGCTCCAGAGGTGTTCCAGGTATCGCGTTCAGAAAATTGATCGGAATCGAATCCGCATCTAGCTCGCGGAGTGCATATGCCATTTCAACAATTTCTTGATTTGTCTCACCCATGCCGATAATGACACCAGAGCAAGGGGACATGCCGTGTAACTTTACCTTCTCCACCGTTTCAACACGTTGATCATAGGTATGGGTCGTCGTGATGGAAGGATAGTTGGCCTTACTGGTGTTCAAATTGTGGTTATAGCGATGTACGCCAGCTTCAGCAAGACGTTCGGCTTGATCGTCCTTGAGAATACCCAAGCATGCACAAATTTTCAGTGGCATTGTTTGACGGATTTCTCTAACCGCTTCCACTACTTGATCCAGCTCCTTGTTTGTTGGACCTTTCCCAGCCGCTACAATGCAATAGGTTCCGGCTTTGCGTGCCATCGCTTCACGTGCGCCTGAAAGCAACGTGTCTTTATCAAGCAGGGTGTATTTTTTAACCGGGGCCGTCGAAACAATCGATTGCGAGCAGTAGCCACAGTCCTCCGGGCAAAGGCCGCTTTTGGCGTTGATGATCATGTTCAGCTTCACTTTTTTTCCGTAAAAATGTTTTCTCACCTTAAACGCAGCCTGCATGAGCAGTAGTACCTCATCATTGTCGGCGTCGAGCACAGCAAGCCCTTCCTCTAACGTTAAACATTGTCCGTCCAATGCTTTTTGGGCAAGTGACAGCCAATCCATCTCCGCTGCAATAGTATTCATCTCAATCATCCTCCTATAGTTTGAACTGCTAATGCCTCTCTGATAGGCTCGAATTTTATGGTTTTTCGTACGGTATGTATCAACATCTCAGGCGTAGCTTCGGCTTGTAAACGGGGAAACCGACCGAGAACCTTAAGGCTGCTGTATTGTTCAATGAGTTGTGCATTCGTAGCAACGCTTGGATCATCATGGGGTTCCATTGACTCACCATCATTCAATATGACGCCAACAATCGGGACTTCACGATCCCGAAGGAAGGAAGCAGTCAGGAGTGTGTGATTAATTGTTCCTAAGCTAGAACGCGCTACAATTAATGCAGGTATCCGAAGCTCTGAGATTAAGTCCACCATGAGGGTGTCATCGGTCAGTGGGACAGCGACGCCGCCCGCGCCTTCGATGAGTAATGCCTCGTAACGTTTAGTGAGTGGTAAACCTGCGGCGATAATTTCCTTTAGCGTAAGATTTACCCCAACTTGCTTGGCGGCGAGCATTGGCGTAAGTGGAGCTTCAAATGTAAATGGTGCGACTGCCTCCGGCCGTTCGATGATTCCCGTGCTTTTCAGCAGCCATTCAGCATCGGTAAGTCCGCTACCAAGAAGAGCACCGGACTGAACCGGCTTCCAAACACCGGCATTCAGCCCTTCAGCTCGGAGCATAGCAGTAATGGCTGCCGTTACAACAGTTTTCCCGACGTCAGTGTCCGTACCTGTCACAAATAATCCGCGTATCGTTTCCATGCTCACTTTGTTCATGTAACCGAGCCACCTTCAGTGACGTGAATTATTGATTCCTCCAAAATATCTGTCATTGCATCAAGTTCAGCTTCACTACTAACAAGTGGAGGGATGAAGACGATCACATTTCCGAGCGGTCTCGTTAGCATTCCGAGCTCTCTGGCCCGCAAGCTCGTGCGAACACCAATTCGCTCTGCCCAATCGAACGTCTCACGTGATATCTTATCGCGTACGAGCTCTATTCCGATCATCAGTCCTTTTTGTCGGATTTCACCAACATGCGGGCGTTCTTTAAGCGCTGCGAGCTTACGCTCAACAAATGATGCCTTAGCTCTTACTCCTTCGATCATGTTGCGCTCTTCCATTAGCTTCAAGCTAGCCAAAGCAACGGCACAGCCGAGTGGGTTTCCTGTGAAGGAATGACCGTGGAAAAATGTTTTCTGCTCTTGGTAATCGGCATAAAACGCTTCGTACACCTCGTCAGTCGCAAGCGTCGCTGCCACCGGCAAATAGCCGCCGGTCAGTCCTTTCCCGATCACCATCAAATCAGGTGAAACATCTTCGAGATCACAAGCGAACATAGCCCCCGTTCGACCGAAACCAGTCGCCACCTCGTCAGCGATGAGCAGTACGCCATACTTGCGGCACAGATTGGCCATCTGGCTTAAACAGCCTGGTGGCATGACTATGATGCCACTAGCCCCTTGCACTATGGGCTCCACAATGAGAGCCGCAATTTCATCCGCCCGAGTCTCTAGCAAATGACGTAGTGCGGTTAGCGTATCTTCCAATGCCCCCGCCTCACCGCCATCATGGCGATATGAGTAGGGATATGGAATGACGTGGGAAGGAAATAACATGGGGCGAAACACGTCATGATACAGAGGTATTGCACCGACACTCACTGCTCCAACTGTATCTCCGTGGTATGCTTGATTCATCGTGATAAACTTCGTTTTACCTCGTATTCCCTTGTTATGCCAGTATTGAAACGCCATTTTGATTGCGATCTCGACCCCGGTTGCTCCTGAATCTGAGTAAAACACTTTATTTAATCCTTCCGGACTTACCCCCACCAGCTTTTCTGCAAGCTCGATTGCGGGTACATTGGACATTCCGAGAAGAGTGGAATGGGCGACTCGCCCTAACTGCTCCGTAATTGCCTGATTTAGCTCCGGAACATTGTGTCCATGTACGTTCAGCCAAACGGATGAGAAACCATCATAATAAGCGCGTCCTTGCACGTCATACAGCATGATGCCTTCGCCACGTTCAATAATGAGTGGATCAGAGTTGTTGTAATCTTTCATTTGAGTAAAAGGATGCCATAAGTGATCCTTATTCATCGCAGCAAGCCGTTCGTAATCCGTTATCACAAATTATCACCATCCGTTAATCATTTAATTGTTAACCATAATATTTTATATAGGTTAACAATCGGATTTGGTCATTCTAGCAGACCCAGACGCCTCTGTAAAGAGAATTCAAAGTGAAAGATGGAGAATTGGCATCACCCGCTGGTAGGAGAATTCTGTACCGTTACCAGTAAGACGCTCAAAAATTTGGGTAAACGAGGTGTCCAAAAACTAAGAAATAAAACATCAAAAAACCCTTCTGCATGAATCACAAAAGGGTCAATCTGGAAATATTTAAATTATTGATTTACGAACTGATATTGCGCTAATCTAGCATTATTTATCGATTGATCAGCGTCTTCTCGGAACCATCAAGCTTCATTCTGTAGTCCCCAGCAGGAGAACCTTTTGAATATTTTACATATCTCATATAGTCACCGTAAGCTCCCAACGGTAAAGTCGGATAATCTGTAAGTTTTTTCTTCCCGCTTCCGTCTATGCGAATCCTTGACATGGACCCGTTAACTAAATCCCCTTGCTGAAAATATGCCCAGCCGTTAAGTACCATCACGATTGCTCCGCGGCCATCCCCGAGCTTGCGAAGATTCGTACCGTCCACTCCAACACGATACATGTCGCCTAAGGATGAGGTCTTGCCTTGTTTATTAATGGTATTAAAATAAACGATGTCCGAATCGATGATAAGACTACCCGCAACAGGCATGGAAGCCATTTTTTTCTTGCTTTTCCCGTCCAACGTAGATCGGTAAAGGTAAAAATTATCGGATGAATTTATATAATAAATGTATCCGTTCTTTATCGCTAATGGCTCGTTAGCGCTGAGGTAAAAAGCCGTGAACTTGATTTCTTTATAACTCTTAGGCTCTGCTCTGAGGTTAATTTCTTCATAACCCGTAATAATTTTTTCAACCTTTCCGCCTTTAGTTGATATGCGGTAAAGATCCGATAAAGGTACGCCTTTTGCATTTCTTCTACCAAAACCCTGAATGTACACCCAGTCGTCTTGTATAGCAAGAACTCCACCGTCTTTAAGTGGCTTTCCATCATTCAAGGCTGCCAATTTAGTCTCTTGAGTCCCATCCTTCTTTATTCGATAGAAGAAGAATTCCGATTGCTGCTGGCCCTGATCATCAGGCCATCGATAGTAGTAAACCCATTCGCCAACGATATCATATATTGTCGTTAAATTATCCTTCGATAGTTGATCTAAAAAACTACCTTCTTCAAACAACTCGACAATGCTTTTGTCACGATTGATATAATAAGGCTTATTTACCTTCTGTTTGCCAGTACCGTCCGTATGAATTCGATATAGACTGGTCTGGTCCTTAACACTTGGCAAATAATAAATCCAACCATCTTTAATAGTAATGGGCAACCAAAGCTCTGTCATGAGTTTGGACAACTTAGTAGATGCGCTATCAGCCGCAAATGAAGGTTGTGGGATTAATAGTACAGTTACTAGTAACAAAAGAATAAGCCGATTTCGTCTTTTCAAGTTATATTCCTCCGCAGTTGATCGACAATAATATCCCTAACTAGACAGGATTAATTTTCATCTTAACATAAGTTAACACCCTTATCTGTCCCTCTATCTATCTATTTAAGCTATTCATATCTCTTATTTTTTGATTAATGTCATCTAAGGATCTTTGAATTGATTCCATCCTTTTAATTCCCGAATATTGATTACCAATAATCCCAACAAGTCCAATAATAAGTACAATAGTAAGAAGTACAACCATTTAATCTTCCCGTCCTTTGAGTGCTTTTTAAGTTTTGGCGTATCTTTCAGATGATGCTATATTCAAAAAGTTCATAAGATTATCCAACTCAGAAAATATTCGAGAAACGATTGAACTATCCTACCAGTTAGTTGAGCAAAATGGGCCTGCACTCCATGAGATTCTTTTGCCATATCGACACGAGATGGTCTTCAATGATTAACTATTTACCTCTTTAACTCTAAATAATTCATATTATAATCTTCTCCTAAGAAGTTCATCACTCCAGAAAATCCATTTAATTCCCACTCTCCACTTTTGTTTGGAGTAAAAATGTATTCTCTTTTCCAATCCTTTAACTTCTCATCATCACCAACATATTCTTCCTTAACGCTTAATCTAGTTTGATTAAAAAACTCATTCTCGAAGTAACTCTTATAGATGACCGCATTTGTTATCGTTATTCCTTTATGAAAGACAGTTGGGTATAATGTTTTCTGTTGTACATACATATCTGACTCGGGATTAGAATCCATATTATTGTTAAATAATATAGATAGAATATCCTTAGCATGGACTCCAAACTCTTCGGTAAAAGATTTCTCTAATTCCTTATACTCCAGTTTTGACACCTTTTCTCTCAACGCTAAATCAATGATCATTTTTTCTTTCTTCTCAACCATTTCAATTGCAGTGTTTATGTCGAAATCAATTGTTTCTTCTTTTATCGGCTTTAATTGTTCAGATTTTTGACAAGCCGATAAAAACAAAATAACCATAACAAGTAAAAATAAGTAGAACTTCCTCATAACTAGATACTCCCCTACAATTACACTCTTTTTTAATGTATATATATTATATTTTATACCATCTAATAAATAGTTGAACAAACGTGTCCCGTTAATGTCCAACGTTTTAATTACCATTTCTTTGATTTAGTTCTTCTAACAATAATCTTGCTGTGTATAGCACATTACCCTTATATGCTTCTAGTTCATGTAGCCTTTCACTTAAAGCATCTTTGTTCCACAAATGATAATGGGCAGGTAAAGGAATTTGAGACAAATTGGTATAATGCTCACCGAAATCTATTCCAATAAATTCATGACCTTGATGCCATAAAGCGTCTAGTTCAAGGCATCCAAGAATGATATTTGTCGTTCCATTTATCATATCATTGAGAATCTGGATTACCTTTTTTTTGACGAAATCATCTATCATTTACATGCTTCCTCTTAAAAGACTTTATTCCATTATTTTATACCTTAACTTATATTACCAGGCTGCCGACTGCGTCGGTAGCCTCGTTCTGGTTGCACAATGAGCTCTTGTGCCCATTAGTTGAATCACTTTACAACAAATCGTTCGTTCAATAACCATTCTTCTAAAAGAGTCCGACCTAACGTTATGGAATATGAACTATTTTCTTCAAACACCGTTCCTTCGATAACGGCACGATGCCAGTCGACTGATTCCACAGGGCAATAACGTATCCAAAGATTCTATTCGATCTAGTCCATTACACTTACGGACAGTAGCTTGCCGTCTTCCTTAGATTCCTTATAAGTAATTGGAAGCATTCCGTCCGGGAACGGTACCTCGAACCGGTAAACACCGATCTTTTCATCGCTTTCGTCCAGTAGTTCTCTGCCTTCATAACCCCCTTGAACGCCAGCCTTGGTCATTAGCTCCAGGGTTCTCTGCAAGGTGGCACCTTTATACCGGCCATGCAAGTTGTCTGTCCACGTCAGTTCATCCCAATCGGGGGCTTTCACGTTTAAGCCGGCCTGCCGCATCGTCTCCAGTAGATTGACGACCATCCGCCCATCTCCTTCCTGCATGGCACAAGCAAGCGCCAAGTAAGATCGGTTAATCGTCGCAATGTAATTCGTTTTGTTTTTGGCGGCAAGCAATTTAAACAGATTCTCAGTACTCTGTTCTGTGGTGAACCAATAAGCGTGAAAATCCATTGGATTCATTTGGCTTGTTCCTGGGATCAAATACCGCCCGTCATCCGAAACACGGAATACCTGTGAGATATCAAAGCGCGTTGGGTATTGCATTATAAATATATGGCTGCCGTCCCCACTAATCATGATTTGAATGGACAATGGCTCACGCGGCCGCTCCCCTCCCGGTATGATTGAAGCAGAGCCACTCATACTTGAGTAGTAGAAGCTGCCATTGTTAGCTGTCTCCCGGACAAGTCGATATATTAACCGGCTCTTGTGCATGATCGGCTTCACGTCAATGAAGGTTGAATTCCCTTGTACAGTGCGAATTTCCTCATTCACCTGCCACGTAATGTCGGCTATTCCTCGCAGTTCGTCAGGCTTCCGCTCGCCGGACAAGTCCGGAAGCCTTATGGCAATGCTGTAATCTCTAGTCTGCCACTCGTAAGCGGTATACTTCTGCTCTGACGCATAGAATACGTCTGAGAAATTCGTATTGTAGGAGAAACCCTCGATCCGATTTTTACTACCGATTTCAAACGCACTTAAGTGCCTGCCAGAAGCTGCAAAAATACCCACCGAGACTAGTGCCGGTACGAGCAACACAATCATAGCGTTTACCATTCTACTAGCGCGATTCTCCCCGAATGGCAGATCCGGAGTCTGTTCACCGTCCAGCTTTAGTTTCACTGCTAGCTTTCTCATAAGCTCACCGATCAGTAAGGTTCCAATACATGCGTAAGCGAGCAACGGTACCGCGTATCCCCATGGAGATGTCAGTGACCGGAATAGGCTGACAACTAGCGTGCAAAGCATAGCTAGCAGCGCAAGTGGCAGCAATGTGCCGAAATAGCGCCGAAACATGCGTGGCGCCTTAGCCAATGCATCACTAAAAGTGATATTTTGGAGGACAATCAAATATGGTGTAAGCGAGTAGAACATTAAAGCAATCATCAATATAAGCCCAAACGGGAAAAAAGATAGAGCGAGGTAAACAACCAACGCGCCAATCACGTTTTGAAAGATAGACCATGCTATCATATCGCCGAAATACCTGCGCCCATACGTGATCAGAGGGACTGTCTTACGGTTCAGAACCCATCCTTTCAGACCGCCGAGGTACATGCCCCGGATAAAACTTTGCAATCCCATTACAGCCGCAGATACAATGAATGCCGTGATTCCCCATACTTGCGCCCCGGCCTGAAGATACGTGTATGGGATTTTTAGGTCCGTTAGTGACGGCATATATAATGGAATGGTCGCATTGAACCCGACTGTCTGCACAGCAGCACCAGTTGTAGTTACTAGGGACTGAGAATAAGGAAATATGGAAAATCCATAATAAATGCCAAGTCCGACTAGAGCTGTGATAAGCACTTCAAACACCATCACCAAAACAATCAAACGTGTATAGGCCATCTTTACCTCCTTGTATGATCAATTCCCATGTTCCCCTCAAGTTACTACTCCCAATATTTAACGCAATTGGAGAGTAATTGTTTCGCTTACCTGCCCGTGGGACTTGTCAGTATAACAAGCGATGCTAAGTAGCGACAAGATGAACTCATAGGGTTGCCGGAAAATCTATTTCAAGGAGAACTTGTATGAATCCTATTTTCGGTCTAGATATCTGTACCCACATAGATTTAATCTGCTTCATTGGTAATGTTGACAAGCTATTAGCTGGTATAGCTCAAAAGCTACCGATTATCGGTAGCCTTTTTTTGTTGTGCTATCGTTTCCCGTTAGGTCAACATGGGATCAGATTTTCGCCAGAGAGTTTAAAGCTTAATGGTGAACCTCTTCCCCTAGGGCTCCAACCCTGCTTGATTGCCTTTGTAATGATAGTTGCAACTTCTGCAGGTTTCACAATCTTATTATTCAATGACTCAACGTTCGGAAATTCAATCCAAAATTCATTAATATCTGATTCTATATTAACCCTAATTAATTGTCCCTTATATTCATCGTGTTGCACATTTAAAACAAGAATACCCTTCACTAAAGGAGTGATTACCCAATTAAATGTTTCTTGTCCGACACTGATCTTCCTTGATCCATTTTTACTAATTGTCATAATTCAACCCCATCTAATAGTTAGTTGAACTAACGTTCCCCGTTAGCGTAATGAGAATCGGAATTTATTGGTATAGCATTTCTCGTCCGCAGTTGAAGCTTTAGATGGCATCACGGAAGGGGAATGGCTTTGAAGAAAGGGGAAAGCCTGAGGTTTAATAAAGAGTCATGTCCTACTCGGTTCATGCAAAATTGGAGTATAGATCGAAGAGAACAAATTGTATTTTTTATTCTCTTTGAATCCTAATTTTTGTGCCATTCGAAATGAAGGCACGTTCTGAGTATCGCAAGTCCAATTCGGTATTACACCTCGATTCAAACAATCCCCAATGAAATTTCTCGCAAGTTGAAAGCCAAAACCCTGACCTCGCGCTGATTTATTCACATGGATGGAGAGCTCTGCCAATCCGCCCCCAATAAATGCAGCATGACACAGTCCTATCCCTTGTCCATCTGATGAGAAAGCGACCCATCCAACATCATGCTGTAGATATTTTTCTATACTTCCCCAAAGACCTTCTATCTCTCTACGTAGTGGTTCATACGACTGAAGCATCGCTGCATCCATTCTAAACATGCCTTCGTCATTTTCGACTAGTCCTAGACTTTCGAAAACATGACGGTCAAATTCAAATTGTGTCCTACTAATACAAAAAACCTTGTAACCGAATACGCGAAAAATGATTTCATCCCATGATTCGGAGGCGGTTGACCAGAATAATCTAAAGTCATTGGCAGAACCATCTACGAAAAAATGATCTTTCATCGTAGCAATAAATCCTTCGTTAAACGCTTTATTAACAGCATCACCAATCAAACGTCCCCCGATAAAATCGCTGGACATTACAGCGGCACACTGAGGATGATCTTGGTTATCTACATAAACGATTCCATCAATCGTTTCTTCTAAAATTGAGAGTGGAAAGGGCGTAAATGCCGATTCCGCCCCAGATAATAATCCCTTAACAACATGATACTGATCTCTTTCAATGCGAATAAAAGACATTTAGGCACTCCTCCGTTATGGTTAAAGTGACGCATACAAGAAGGTTTGTTTCGTTTCGAACAGGGGCCGTCTGCGGCAGCCCCAGCACTATAGTTCCCAGTTAGTTGAATGTCCGTACTGTTTATTGCTGTACGGCTTTTAGTGAATCTTCAGTAGGTTTTCTATTTTTCTTAGCCATTTAGGCTTATAAAAGTAACTTGTTGGTACACCATGATAACCTTCATACATCTTTTTTAAATGCTCTATGCGATTTCTTGGTGAAACTGTTGGTATTAATGCTACGTCATTAATAAAGAACATATCACAGGGCATACATTTCAAGTAATCTTCCGTTACACTTGAATCAAACCAATTCAATTCATTTCCACAGTGAGGGCAAGATATTGCGTACTTATTTTGTAGCCATCTTATTAACGCCATCACTTTCAACCTCAATTCTTGAACTTTCCCGTACTATAAGAATTCGTAAAATGATTAGACTATCCTGCCCGTTAGTTTAATGATGAGACCGGAGTATATTGGTTTACTCAGTCTTGCAACTCTGATATTAAAACTTTCTATGGCTACTTAATATGTAAAAGCCAGTTTAAATCGATATTAAACTGCTTTCTAAGTTGAATCAATGTGTCTGCAGCGGGTTTCGTTTTATCCTGCTCGATCTCACCCAATCTTCCTTGTGAAATCCCGATTGTCTCCATTCAATACACCTCACCAATAAAAATGGTCATTCTGAAAATGACTTTTCAGAACGACCCAGGATGTACTTGCTTATTCAATTGAAACAAAACTTTATTGTAATTTTATTGAGCTATCGTACCCGTTTAGTTTATTACTAATCGCCATTAATTTGAACTCGTTGGACCTTATTATCAGATAAAGCTTCAAGCAACATATGGAATGCTTTTTGATGTTCGACAATCATGAGGGACTTATAGTTTTTCAAGTCAGTTACGAGTCCTTCCAGTCCTTCTCCGCTGAACTCCGCATTGGTACTATAATTGTCACTGAGCTTTCTCAAGCTCTTCCAACGTTTATGGGATGCAAATATCGCTTCATGTAATTCTGCTTTTATTTCAAGTATCGAAACAAGACTGTTTTTATTATCGTACAATAAAATATCTAAGCCCATAAGGTTCCTCTCTCGTAACTAAAATTACTTTACCAAATCCCATTGTATCACTACATAATCTGCCCAATGATTAAAAGTTGGCCACAACGCTCTGCTGACCTTTAGCTTAATTAAGCACCGTCAGTCTAATACTTTATTTTACTCTAACACATTATTTTCTTCTGACAATTAACTCATATATTATTTAAATCAAGGATTGCTTACTAAGTTGTCGATTGTGCTGGGAACGAAAGTTAATCCGCGTTAATAGTTGATTTTCAAAGTGAGGTTATTTTTATGGCAATTTGCTTGAACTTCGAGTTAGTAACTGTAAGAGGAACTATTGCAGTATATCGATTTGGTGAATGTCTAAAGGAACTTAATGGTGAATTTGAGGTTGATCTACCAGGGTTGATACATGGCGATATTTCAATGAAGGCCCCCATCTGTAAAGTAGTAATATTAAAGAATAGGAACCAGTCACAAGCAGCTGCGAACAAAGTGTTTGGTAAGATCTATAAGTACTTTCTTGAACATTACGAGTACCCAACAAAGGGCGGATACTATGCATAATTAACCAATACTACTCTATTATGCAGCAGGCCTTAGCATGAGCTCAACTGTCTACTACATATGTAAGATAGAATTAAGGTTAAGTTTAATAGCACGTAAGACTGGACTGCTAGAATGACGGTAAGAAAGGAGAATCAGTACGGGCTAGAAATGAATCATGGAAATTCGTAATCATTCAAAATAAGAGACATAAGGATGTGTATGACATGAAAAAAGGATTCACATTGACGCTTGCAGCGGCCTTAGTTCTTACCCCACTTATTCCTACGAACGTAATGGCATCTAGCATCGCGGCTTCGGTTTCTTCTAAGACGCTAGAGAAGATTGCTTCTGAGAAAGCGGCGCTTCTAACTGAACAATATGGAATACCCAGCGTGCAGTATGCCTTGATCGATAATGGAGTGATTACAGTATCGGGACAATCAGGAATTAACGACATAGAAGGAAAAATCCCTTTAACGAAGGAAACCATCTATGGTATTGGCTCTACGAGCAAAATGTTTACCGCGTCAGCAGTCATGAAATTAGTGGATGAAGGTAAAATCAATCTCGATACCCCAGTCGTACAATATATTACGGACTTTAAGATGGAAGATGAGCGTTATAAAAAAATTACTCCGCGCATGCTATTGAATCATTCATCCGGTATTCAGGGTTCGAGTTTAAACAGTGCATTTTTATTCAATGATCCAGATACTTACGTACACGATTCGCTGCTAAAGAACTTGTCTACACAGAAATTAAAGGCAGAACCGGGAGCTTTTTCAGTGTATTGTAATGATGGATTCACGCTCGCAGAAATTCTTGTAGAAAGAGTCAGTAATAAGACATTTACTGCATTCATTCATGACAATTTTGCTGTACCTTTGGGTATGAACCATACTATGACGCCACAAGACATGGTAGAGACGAGCAAATTTGCCGGCCTTTACTCTCCTGCATATGAGGGCCAGCTTCCAACGGAGACGACTAATGCGATCGGTACAGGCGGAATCTACTCTACTGCGGAGGATTTGGTCCGATTCTCGCAAATCTTTACTGGGAAGAGAGCGGACGTACTCTCTATTAAATCAGCACAGGCTATGGAGCAAGAAGAGTATAGGAAGGGATTATGGCCCAAAGACGCTGATAACTCGATGGACTTCGGACTTGGTTGGGACAGCGTACGCTTATTCCCGTTCAATAATTATGGTATAAAAGCCCTCGTCAAAGGAGGAGACACACAGATGTATCATTCCTCCCTCGTCGTGCTTCCCGAGCAGAACATGGCGGCAGCAGTTATTACCTCAGGCGGTAGCTCCTCAATAAATCAGCTGCTAGCGAGTGAATTGCTCCTTCAGGCGATGAAAGAGAAGGGCACAATTAAAGAGATCAAGCCGGATAAATCATTTGGCAAGCCGGTTAAGGCTGACATGCCAAAAGATCTTGTGAAGTACGCAGGTTATTACAGCACTCAAGGCGATCAGTGGAATGTAGCTATAAAAGACGGGGAACTTTCATTGTCAGGAACGTTTGCTCCAGATCAGAAATTTATATATACAAAGGATGAAACCTTTGTCGATGAAGATGGAAACACAAAGGTTAGTTTTGTAAAAGAAAGCAACGGACGGACTTATTTGTGGATGAGCCAGTATATTTCGGTGCCTGAATTAGGCCAGCTTGCGTTTTCTGAATACAAGGCGGAGAAAGTGGAAGGTGTAGTACTGAATAAAGAAACGGCAGATGCGTGGGCCAAAAGAGAAGGGAAATCCTACTATCCAGTCAACGAGAAATTCAGTTCCGTTGCCAATATGAGCATTATTAGGCCAACAATAAAGACAAGCGAAGGCTATTTCAATGATATAAAAATAACAGGTGCCAATACGGCTGAGAGCCTGCATCAGATTCCTGGCACAGCAGGCCGAGATACACTGAGTATTCTTTTTTATGCTAAAGAGGGCGTAGAGTACCTTAATGCGGCTGCAACCGTGTATATGAGCGAGGACGGAGTGAAGCCACTGTATAAAGGCAAATCGTCGATAACTACGATTCAAGCGGATGGTTATGCCAGATGGTTCAGCGTTCCCGAATCAGCAGCTGGAAAGAAAATGATAGTCAAGATGCCAGCTAAAGGTGGTTTTATGGTATACGATGAAACGGGAGCACTAGTGAATAATACAGTCATTAGCGGTAAGAATGAAGTCGTACTGCCTGCGAATGGATATATCGTATTTGCTGGAAATGCCGGTTCTTCCTTCGGTATTACGTTAGTGAAATAGAGTGTAGATAAACATGGACTAAACTTATATACAAATTTGGTACTGTCCCAAAAGTCATCATGACAGAGTAACGTCCCTTTGTCCGTATTGTCAAAAAAAGAAACCGTTTCTTCGTAAAATGGGAGTACGACCTACCATTTACGAAAGGAACGGTTTCTTTGCAAGTTCTGCATCTCCTAGCCAAGTTCAACGAGAATATAATTACTCATGCTCTTGGTATACGACAAGCCGAGTTCCTCAAATCCTTGATTTTAGGGAGTGATCCTATGAAAATTCCAAATCTGACAAATTAACATAGTATAATCTTGGCACAAGTCCCTCTCCTGTGTCGGGGTTCTTATATCTCATTGTAATTAAGAGATTGTCATTCGTATTTCTCGAAATGTTGATGATATTGTACCTTTCGTCATCAACATTAAACGTTGTTTTTCTCAGCGTGCCGTCTTTGTAGTTTAGTAGATATAAGTCATTGTTTTTGTCGAACGATTGATAAAATAAACCCGAAAATTTGCTTTTTACAGCTTCTGAAGACATTTCAAATTCTGGATTAACATCCATAATAGAGCGTAGGGAGCCATTTTCAATTTTCCCTAAAAACCTTGTAATGCTAAAATTCGCATAGTAGATATAATCATTTGCAACGAGAAAATTTGATACTCCTTGACGTAATTCATTTTCGGGCGAGTCGGTAGAATGAGATGGAATCGTTGACACATCAACAGAACGCAGGAAATTCATATCATGGTCGTATACATCCAGGTACAACCTTGATTTACCACCTGATTCCATTTTCAACCGTAATAATGAAATTGTATTTTCGTCAGATGTTATCTGTCGGATAGCTTCTCCTATATTTGCTTTGTCATCAAAATCAAATTTCTTTAGAATCTTTCTCTCGTTCGTTTCTGTGTTAAATTCTTCTAACTCAGAACCGCCGGTAGCAATTAATCTATCCATTAACAGTTTATTTCCCACAGCTGTCATGGTGCTGAAGGGAAATCCACCTTTTTGAGAAAAAATAACGGACATCGTGTTACTGATTAAGTCCACTTTATAAAGATGGAGCGTTCTGTTTTTAATTTCCGCAAATTCACCAGTTGTGATAAACATGTATAAAGAGTTACCAATGACTGTTGTTTCATACTTTGCTTCGTATGAAAAATCTTTAACTGTACCCAATTTTATATTTTCTTTTGTTTTTAAAATGTAACGATAGTAATCCATATCGGTTATTGAGTCAACAGACCCATTCGGAATCTTATTGTAAATAATGCTGTCATCGGTTAGCACTAAGATTCCATAACGTTCAATTTGTCCGATTTTTGCATTGTTAATGTCATAAATTGAAATTTTTTCATTTGAAATCGAAGTGCTTGCGGTAATTGTTTGTTTAGAATCGCGTATTTTTTCGTTTTCGGAATTGTCATCACAACTACATAGAATCAATATACAAGCCAAGCCAAGCAAACCTATTATTTTTTTCAAACTACCTCTTCCTTTCGCAAAGCCATCAACTTGAATTCAAGAGGTGTTTTCTTAACAAATACCTCTTGATTGAGCCAAAGCCTGTTTATAAACGGTTTTTTTATTTATCATATCAAACATTTTTTGTAAAAAAATAATTCAAAACTTTGAAACTTCTTGATTATTCATAATGTTCATGCCTACAAAGAACAACATACATTTAAATCCATTTTTTGGCAATATAAAAATTGATATAATGTAGTGTAGTGCTTAATTACCTGAATTTTTTCAGACAAACTTATAGTGATGAAAATAAGGGCTCAACTTCAAAATGAGTGCTCAGTTAATCGACAGCCTCCGAGCGTTTCACTATGGGGCGCCAATCCAGACTTTTAGCCGAAATAAGGTACGGAGCGTTCACTATGAGCCGCCCATCCACGCTTTCTTCCGGAATAAGGTACGGAGCGTTCACTATGAGCCACCAATCCACTCTTTCTTCCGAAATAAGGTACGGAGCGTTCACTATGAGCCACCAATCTAGGCTTTCTTCCGAAATAAGGTACGGAGCGTTCACTATGAGCCACCAATCCAGGCTTTCTTCCGGAATAAGGTACGGAGCGTTCACTATGATCCACCAATCCAGGCTTTCTTCCGAAATAAGGTACGGAACGTTCACTATGAGCCACCAATCCACACATTCAGCCGCAATAAGGTACAGAGTACGAATCTGATCCCACAGATGTGACGAAAAAAGCAATCGTTCCATTGAGGAGCGATCGCTTTACTGTTTGAAAGCTTCAACCTTTATTTCTTGGATCACTCACGTCTCTTAGGCCATCGCCTAACAGATTGAATCCGATAACTGTGAGCATGATGGACAAGCCTGGAGCTAGCACTGTCCAAGGAGCCTTAAGTAGATAATCCTTGGAATCTGCTAGCATCTTGCCCCACTCTGGCTCCGGTGGCTGGGCACCCATACCGAGAAATCCTAGCGCGGCAGCTTCTAGTATAGCCGTACCGATAGACATCGTACCGTTAACTATGATCGGAGTCCAACAGTTAGGCAGAATATGCAGGAACAAAATCCGCCTGTCCTTCATCCCGATTGATCTGGCCGCCAGTACGAAATCTTCTTCCTTAAGACTAACGACCTTGGAGCGAATCAGACGACCGAACGTTGGCACATTAATGATAGCGATAGACAGCAGCGCGTTTTGCAAGGACGGCCCCAGCATGGCCACAATGGCGATCGCCAGCAGGATGCTTGGAAAAGCCAGCATAATATCAAACAGACGGGAGACGAGCATGTCGATCCATCTGCCATAATATCCGGCTAGCAGGCCCAGAATTGAGCCGACCACAACGGAGACAAGCACGGACGAAAGTCCAACCCAGAGCGAGAGACGTGCTCCATAGACGATACGCGTGTAGATGTCCCTTCCGCCATAATCCGTTCCGAACCAGTGCTTATAAGAGGGTGGCTGATTCGTATTGAGAAGATCCCCTTGATCGAAGGCGTACGGAGTAATCAGAGGCGCGAAAATCGCAGCAACGACAAAAATGACAAGCACGGTCAATCCAGCCATAGCTAGCTTATGGGCTCTCAGCACCCGCCACATCGTTAGTAGCGGCAGGTCCGGACCCTCCTTCAACACTTGAACTTGGTTGGCACTCTTTAGATTTCCCATAATCGGCCTATATTCTCCTTATTTGTTCTTGATCCGCGGATCGAAATATGCGTACAGAAGATCCACTATGAGATTAATGAACACAAAGATGACGGCTATAATTAGAATCCCAGACTGAATGACAGGATAATCACGGTTAGAAATTGCCGAGTAAATATAACGCCCAATGCCCGGCCAGCCGAAAATAGTTTCCGTGAGTACAGCCCCACCCAGAAGCATCCCCGTCTGTAGCCCAATCACGGTGAGCACTGGAATGAACGCATTTTTCAACGCATGCTTATATACCACGAAAAATTCGCTAACTCCTTTGGAGCGTGCCGTTCGAATATAGTCGGAGGTCATGGCCTCCAGCATCCCAGATCTGGTAATCCGAGCGATCATGGCCATGGGAATGGTTCCCATCGCGATACCCGGCAACACAAGATGCTTTAACACATCTACAAACTGATCATATCGTTGAGCAATCAGTGTATCCAGCATATAAAAGCCCGTAATGGCATCCACCGGATCGCGTACGTTAACTCTGCCAATCGACGGAAGCCAATGGAGCTTTTGGGCGAAAATCCATTGTTCCATCAGTCCCAGCCAGAACACGGGCATTGATACACCGATTAGGGCGATTAACATGGCGGTATAATCGAACCATGAATTTTGGCGCCAAGCAGATATGATACCTGCATTAACTCCAATAAAGACTGCGAAGAGCATACTGAATCCAGTCAGCTCGAAGGTAGCCGTCAGATACGGCCTTATTTCGCTTGAAATCGCCGTCTTGGTCTGTATAGATGTGCCCAAATCGCCGGTTGCGAGCTGCTTTAAATAGCTGAAGTACTGAACGTACCAGGGCTTGTCCAGCCCCAGGCTGGCATGGAGCGCAGCAACCGCTTCTGGATTGGCTTTTTGGCCAAGGATAATGACAGCCGGATCGCCGGGGATGGCATGAATGATCATAAAGACGATTATGGTCATGCCAAAAAGAACAGGAACGAGCATGGCAATACGACGCAAGGAGTAGGCTAGCAAGACGGAGTCCCCTCGCTTTCGGCTGGATCTAGATGGCAGGCGACCACGTGTCCGCATTCTCTCTCTATTAATGGAGGACTAACATTCGAGCAAAGCTCCATTGCATAAGGACAACGGGTGTGAAAAGCACAGCCGGAAGGAGCATGTGCGGCGCTAGGCATGTCGCCACCAAGCAAAACTCTCTCTCGCTTGGCGTCTGGATCGGAATTTGGAACGGCTGATAACAAAGCTTGGGTATAGGGATGCAGAGGTCGGTTGAACAGATCCTTCTTATCCGCCACTTCCACAAGCCGCCCCAAGTACATCACACCAACTCTGTCGCTTATATGTCGAACAACCCCAAGGTCATGGGAGATGAACAAATAGGTCAATCCAAAATCCCGCTGCAAATCCTTCATCAGGTTGATGACTTGCGATTGAATCGATACATCGAGCGCTGATACCGGCTCATCTGCTACAATTAGCTTCGGTCTTACGATTAGCGCCCGAGCGATGCCAATCCGTTGGCGTTGTCCTCCACTGAATTGATGCGGATAACGCCACGCTGCTTCAGCGGGTAAGCCGACGATTTCAAGCATCTCTCGCACGCTGCGCTTTCGCTCGCTAGAATTGCCCAAGCCATGAACGATCAGCGGCTCTTCTAATATTTTTCCCACCGTATGGCGGGGATTGAGTGAGGAAAGAGGATCTTGAAAAACCATCTGCATATCTCGTCGCAGCTTACGTAGCTCTTCCTTGCCAAGCTTCAGAATGTCCTGACCCTGGAAATAAACAGATCCTTCAGAAGGCTCGGTCAGCCGCAAAATAGATCGACCTGTCGTGGATTTGCCACATCCGCTCTCGCCGACAAGACTGAACGTCTCCCCTTGCCTAATGGTAAAAGAAACTCCGTCCACGGCTTTGACCATCCCGACCGTTCTTCCGAGCAGTCCCTTTTTGATAGGGTAATAGGATTTTAGACTTTTAACTTCAAGCCACTCGCCCAAATTCATTCCTCCTCCCCATTCTTCTGATTTAGCCAGCAGCGCGACAAATGGCCATCAGCTACTTGGAACAGCGGTGGATTCTGCTCCCTACACAGATTCATCGTATAGGAGCAACGGGAAGCAAATCGGCAGCCTTGCGTCACCGTTCCGAGAGCAGGCATGCTTCCAGGAATGGATGCAAGCGTGTCCCGATCATCACGACCTGGAGCAGACTCTAGTAAAGCTGTTGTATAAGGATGCTTGGGATGCTTCAGAATCGTACGAACATCCCCCTCCTCCACCACATGGCCAGCGTACATAACGAGAACTCTATTGCAGAACTCCGCAACGACTCCGAGATCGTGGGTAATGAGCATGATCGCAGTACCTGACTCTTCATTAAGGGAGCGAAGTAGATCCAGGATTTGTGCTTGAATTGTGACATCCAGCGCCGTTGTCGGTTCATCGGCAATGAGCAGACTTGGATTGCAAACCGTGGCAATGGCGATCATGACCCTCTGGCGCATGCCTCCAGATAGCTGATGCGGGTACTCGCGAGCCGCCTCCTCCGCACGGGGAATGCCTACCCTTTTTAAAGCTTCCACCGCAAGTCTCTTTGCCTCTTTCTTCCCCACACGGGTATGGATGCGAATCGCTTCTCCAATTTGGTCGCCAATCGTAAATACCGGATTAAGGGACGTCATCGGCTCCTGGAATATCATCGCCAGCTCATTTCCACGGAGTTGTCTCATTCGTTTGGAGGCGGTCTTCGTCAATTCCTCTCCTTTGAAGTGGATTTCCCCTTCTACGGCGATTTTACCTGGAGGTCCTTGCAAAAGCCCCATCACCGCAAGCGAGGTTATACTTTTGCCAGAACCAGATTCGCCAACAATCCCTACCCGCTCCCCTTCATGTATCGTCAAATCCAAATCTTCGATAGCCGATAGGAAGCCGTGTTTGGAGCCGAAAGCAATTCTCAAACGTTTAACTTCAAGAACAGGAGGATTCATGGGATCTTCCCTTTCTTTGAAAATTTTATAAAAAAATAAAGAGGTAGCCTCCAAGTCTGCATGGCAGCGAATTGGAGGCTCCTTTGGATGTTAGCTTTTATCTATCATTCTGCTATTGTAAGTCTACGTTGGCAAAACTCTCATTGGCACCGGTAGGAGAGATAACGAAACCGGAAACCTTTTTGGCAGCTGCAACGAAATAGTTCGCATGTGCAATCGGCACGAGTGGTGCGTCTTGGAACAGCAGCTCCTGAATTTTCTTGTATTGTTGCTCTCTCTTGGTGCTATCAGTCTCGACCTGTCCCTGTTGCAACAAATTGTTCACTTCATCGTTCTTGTAGCTGGTGAAATTATAAGTACTGTCTTTGTTGAATAAAGGGAACAAGAAGTTGTCCGGATCGGCTGTATCACTGATCCAGCCCGATAGGAACATATCGGTGTCTTTGTGAGAGCTTAGCTTCTCAATGTAACTTGCCCACTCCAATGTTTGAATCTTAGCGTCGATATTGATTTTTTTCAATTGCTCTTGTAACGCCTGCGCTACTTTCTCTCCGTTCGGCATATAAATCCGTGATACGGAGGTTGCCCAGATTGTGGTCTTGAAGCCGTCCGGATAACCTGCTTCGGCGAGCAATTGCTTCGACTTGTCCAAATCGACCGTTCTGTCCGTGATATCGCTGTTGTAGCCCATAAATACTGGAGGTATTGGGTTGATTGCCGGTGTAGCCTTACCTGCCCAGAAAGCGTTAATCAAAGCTTGTTTATCGACAATACCGGCGATAGCTTCACGCACCTTCACGTTGTCGAACGGCGCTTTACCAGTATCAAAGCCCAGATAGCCAACATTTAATGAAGGTGTTTCGAACAATTGAAGGTCACCGTTCTGTTGAACCGTATTCGCATCCTCCGGGTTGACGCCGTCGATCATGTCGACTTCCCCAGTCTGCAACGCCGTTAGACGAGCATTTTGGTCAGGAACGACTTTGAAAACAAGTTTATCAAGCTTTGGAAGCCCTTGCTGCCAGTAGCTCGCATTTTTCTCCAGTGTGATCGTGTCGTTTGCTTTCCAATCTACCACTTTGAACGGTCCTGTACCAACAGGATTTTTATTGAAATTGCTGGAAGTGTTATTCAGCGCATCCGGCGAAGCAATGCCAAAGTTCGGAATCGCTAGATTACTAAGGAACGAAGAGATCGGCTTAGTCAGCTTAAATTCCACCGAGTAAGGATCTACAACTGATACGCCTGCAATGACATGGTTGGCATCGCCCGAGTAACCGCCGAAGATGCTCTCGTAGTAGGGGAATCCTTCTTCGTTATGCAATGGATTGCTCTTGTCCATCCAACGCTTGAAGTTGAATGCGACCGCCTCGGCATTGAAGTCCGTTCCATCCTGGAACTTAACACCCTCGCGAAGCTTGAATGTGTAAGTCAATCCGTCTTCAGAAATGATCCAGCTCTCCGCAAGCTTAGGGGAGATTTTCTTGTTGTTTGGATCGTAGACGACCAGTGTTTCCAGAATGTTAACCGCTACGCGATAAGACTCGCCATCTGTCGTAGTTGAAAGATCCAAGCCCACCGAATCTGAAGAACGACCAAAAATCAAAGTTTTGCTGCCCTGAGAAGCTGCCGGGGAGCTAGGGTTGACACTTTCGCTAGGATTGCTACTTTCACTTGCATTTTTATTCGCTCCACTGCAGCCGCTTATAATAATCGCCAATGCGATAAGTCCAATAAATGTTTGTAAAATCCGTTGTTTTTTCATCTCTATCTCCAGTCTCCTCTTTTATCTTATGGGGGTCAATACATAAACGGTGTTATCGTCTACGTTAACCTTGTAAGTTCGAATTTTAACCTTCTCCAAGGCGAAAATATTTTGCCCGCTCTCCAACGAATATTCCCAGCCATGCAGGGGGCATTTGATAATCATATTATGACAACCGTAGACATGAGAGCCCGGTTCGCTAGGAACCATTGTTCCGCATACCGCGCCGTATTCAAGCGGCACTCCCATATGGGGACACCGATTCTGGATTGCGTACAGTTGGCCGTCCACGTTCAGAACGACAACCTCCTGCTTTCGGATCGTTATGACCTTACGCATCCCGGGAAGCAGTTCCCCCTCGGCGCAAACCTCATGCCGATTCCATTGTTCACTCATCCTTCTTCACCTCATCCCCATATCGGGCTTCCCTTACAGACCGAAAAGCTTTTTTCCGTTTGTGGAAAATATTTTCTCCTTCAACTCGGGGGAGAAGCTGCGGAATACCTGGTCCACGGGATCTCCATCCCAGTGTGGATAATCACTGCAATAAATCAGTATATCCTCTGCCTTGCTCATCTTAATGATTTCGTTCAAGTCACCAGGATGGAACGGTTCCTCAGAGGGCTGCGTACCAATTCTGATATTTTGCAAAATATACTCGCTTGGAAGACGCTTCAGCCAAGGCACTTCCTCACGCAAAGCTTTCCAGTTCTTATCGATCCGCCATAACAGCGAAGGTAGCCATGAGAAGCCATATTCGATAAAAGCAACCTTCAGCTTCGGGAATCTTTCGAACACACCTTCGCATACGAGGCTGATGATTTGCCTTTGTGCGACGAGTCCAAGCGTTGTATGCCACTCCATATACGTGGAGGCCGGTCCAACAGCTTGCGCAGGAGCGTACTCGCCCGAAGTTTCCGCATCCGGGTGCAAGATAATCGGCAGTCCGTAAGCCTCCGCGATCTCGTAGATCGGATAGAAATGGCGCTTGCCGAGCGGAATGTTGATATTTTGCAAATTAATGCCCACTACACCCGGTTTCTTCCCGATTCGTTCTATTTCCCGAACGGTAGCTTGCGGATCAAGAGGAGTTGCCATCATCGTCATTCCGAATCGGGAATCGTATTTAACCCATTCCTCGTAAAGGTAGTCATTGTATGTTCGATTAAATTCTACCGCCAAGTCCACGTCGTGATAGGCAGCCATGACGCCGCCACCGGCGTTCAGTACGGCGAATTTCGTATCATAGCGGTCCAGCAGATCCTTCACCAGAAACTCCTTGTCGGCACCCGGAATTCTCCCACTTGGAGGCACAGCGTCCGTGCGTAATCCATGCAGGGGGCCGATATTGTCGTATCTTTGAAAAGGTAGCTTGAACGAATCGCTAGTAAAGGTATTCTCTCCGAACGAGCTATTCTTGAACTCTCCGATTCGAAGTCTCTTACGCAACGTCTTGTCCGAATAGGGAACCAATTCCTCCAGAGAGCTCATGAAAGGGTGAACATCTGCGTCAATGAGTCCTCCTGTAGTTAACACTTCTTTGTCTTGATCCAACATATCTGCTAACCTCGCTTCGATACTAGATGCATGATCAACCCTCTGTTCGTTCTGAAAGGATTCAAAACTCGCCGATGAAGCGAACCATATATTGGAGTGCTTCTTCGAAATCACGAATGCGAATTGATTCATTCGGAGCATGAATGCGGTCATCCCACCAACCGGTTCCAATGGCGACTATCGGCATATCCTTACCTAAATACTGCGCAAACAAGTGCATCGGCCCAGTTCCCGGGTAATTAGGCAATAGCGCATATTTACCCTCGCCGTATACGGCTGCAGCTGTTTCCTTCACAACGCCGAGGAAAGGATGATCCATATCTGACCGGAAGGGATGACTCGAGCTCAACATCTCTACACTGATATCCGCAAACCCGTGTGCGTCCAAATGGAGTCGAATCTTCCGAGCGATATCCTCAGGGTTCTGACGTGGAACAAGACGACAATCGAGCTTGGCCTTTGCCCTTCTCGGGATGACCGTCTTCACTCCAGCAGCGGTATAACCGGATTCAATCCCGCAGATGGTCATCGTCGGCTCGAAAAGAAGAGCTGCTCTGGCATCCTCTGTTTCAACCGGCGACGTCGTCTTCATACCATAAAGACTGGAAGCAGCCGCAGTATCATAAGGATAGCTCCGCGCGATGTCCTTCAACGATTCGGACGGTTTCTCCACATCGTCATAGAAGCCCTCCACGAGGATTCGGTGATCGGCAGACTTCAGCGACGCAAGGGCTTGGACTAAGCGCCAAGCGGCATTGTCCGTTACAGGTGCGTAAGCCGAATGAATATCGATGTCGGCTGTCTCGCTCGTAAGCTCGAGATAACACAAGCCTTTGGCTCCCGCCACCATCTCCAGCTTCTCTTCGGCGTTCTTCTGCGCCCATTCCCACACACAGGCATCCGCTCGGAACAACGTAGCGTACTTGTCAAGATATCGGGGAAGCGTCGGCGAGCCGATCTCCTCTTCTCCTTCAATCAGAAACTTGATGCGGATAGGCAGACCTTTTTGCTGCAGAACGGAGATCGCTTGCAGACGAACAATGAGATCCGCCTTGTTGTCTGACACTCCCCGAGCGAATATTTTGCCATCATGAATCTCCGCTCCGAATGGCGGATAGATCCATTCTTCCAAAGGCTCCGGGGGCTGGACGTCATAATGATTGTAGAATAGCAGCGTTTTGTCTGGATTGCCTTGCGGACCCGGTTCAAATTCAGCATAGATGACCGGATTGCCACCCAGATCGTCAAGCACCTTAACCTGCCCACCTGCATCTGCTACCATTTCCTTGATAAGGTCAATCGTCTCAGAGATTCCTACTCCCTGGGCGCTAATGCCCGGCTGCCGACAGTATCGTTGCAACGTCTCAATAGCTTGCGAGAGTCGGCTTGACACCTGATTTTCATTCTCCACCATGACAGAGACTTCCTTTATAACAATAGTACATTTAACACACCTGCTAACTCGGATATATTCCGTGGTTATTTCATTGAGATAAATAATACTATTTTCGTTTAAAAGAAAACACCCCCGAAATGGAGGTATTTACCCCCCAAATGGGGGGTGTCAGACAATAAATTGGTTTCGAATCGCCTTGGCTACTGCTTCCGTCCTATTCTTGCAATCGAGCTTGCGCATAATATTGGCTACATACTCTTTGATCGTATCTGCACCTAAGATCAGTTCACTGGAAATTTCCCGGTTTGTTTTTCCGCGTGCAAGCAGCCTTAGAACGTCCAGTTCCCTGTCCGTTAACATCATGTCATTGTTGTCTTTCTTATCCAGGCTGTTGATATACGATTGCTGCAACAATTTGTGATCGATGAATTTTTCTCCTCGAACCACGCTTTCCATTCCGGAAATCAACTCGTTCTTGCGTATAAGCTTCGTCACGTAGCCGTCAGCTCCGCATTGGATGGCTTCCTGCAGAAACTTCTCCTCAAGGTAAACCGTCAGAATGATCACCTTTATATTCGGATCCCGTTCCTTGATCATCCGAGTTACCTCGATGCCGTCCAGCTTGGGCATATTCAGATCAAGGAGCGCTATATCCGGCTTCAGCTCCCTGATTTTCAATAGCGCCTCTTCACCGTCCGAAGCCTCTCCGATCACCTCGAACGCGGTCGATTGCAGCAGCAGGAGCATCCCTTCGCGAACGATATGATGGTCATCAGCGAGAAAAACTTTATATCTGCTCATCGTGTATTCTCCTTGTAGACCTCATCTTCTAGACTTCCTGATGAATGCGAAGTCCGCTTATGTCCAACTTGATATCGATACGGGTTCCAGGTGCGGCATTTTCATCAATGTTGAAGCTCCCCTTCAGTTGCTCCACCCGTCTTCTCATTCCAATCAATCCATAAGTAGTACCCTGCGACGCTTGGCTGTCCGAATCGAAGCCTTGGCCGAAGTCCCGAATAACAATTGTAAGATCATCCTTCCCGAAATGAATAGCAAACTCCGCACGGGAAGCCTTGGCATGCTTGACGATATTGTTGATGCTCTCCTGAAATATCCGATAAAGAGAAATTTCAACCTCCTGGCGGAAACGAACCGGTTCACCTGTTACGATCATATCGACGCGAAGCGCTTTCTGAGTGGAATAGGAGGAGACCAGCTCCTCCACCGCCCCGAGAAATCCAAATTTCTGAATCGCTACTGGATGCAGATCGTGAATAATTAAGCGGAACTCAGTCATGCTCTTCTCGGTCATTTGAAGCAGCTTTTCCAGAATCGGCCTTACCTGCTCTGGGGCGCTTTGCAGCTCTTCCAGACAATATTGAAGATGAAAATGAATGCCTACCATCGATTGGTTGATAGAATCGTGAATGTCACTGGCGATTCTCTCTCGTTCCTTTTCCTGGGCGGCAATTTGGGCAGCCAGCAATTGCGCGTTTAATTGGCGGCTCTTATCTAGCTCCTGAAACAAATGCGCTTTATACAAAGCCAAATCTACAATCTTGCTGACAGCTTCGAAAAGGTTCTGTTCGGTCTCGCTCCAGGAATCATTCGTTGATCTGCCGACAATGAGACAATGAGAGATACCCGTAAATTGAAAATGGACGAACATCGCTGTACCCTTGCCCCATGAGCGGAAAAAGGGTTCTTCGTCCGTCGAGCCAGCTTCGTCAGAATAATGATGTACAAGGTTAGGAGGATACTTGAATAGTGTAATTAAAGAGCGAGCGGCTGTCCTGTCTACGTCCAATGGTTTCGCCGAATGTATGATCGGCTGATCTCCATTGTTCAGGTTTAACAAGATCGTCTGCGCTCCGATCAAGGAATCCAGTTCATGAACGAGCAATTCACCGATCTCCTGCAGATTCATGCAGGTAGAGAGCTTCCTATTGAACTCGACTAGCTCGTGGAGCTGCCCCGTCATTTTTTGCATCGATTCAAACATACGGGCATTCTCGCTTGCAACTCCGATTTGCAGGCCGATCGATTCAATTAGCATAATCTCGTCTTTCTTGAATTGTCGGGTAGCCTTGGAATGAAGGAGGAACACCCCTACCGTTTCTTTTCTGACCTTGACAGGCACGATAATGATAGATTTAAACGCGGATAAATAAGGTCGCTGCTCATGGTAGGGCTCCACGTTGGGCACGACAATACTTTCCCCCGTTTTCACAACACGCGCAGTAAGTCCGAATATGGGGAAAACCTTAATAGATTGCTCTACATGCTCTGGAAAACCGTACAGATATTCCGCTATGAACGTATTCTTTTCTTTACCTAGCAAATACAAGGCTGCTGCGTCATACTTTAAGATTTCCACACACTTGTTGACTGCCTTATAGAGCAATTCATCTAAATTAAGCGTTTCGCTTAGCGCAATGGCTATACTGCTTAACGCCAGAATACGGGAAGGTTCTTGCGAATCGTATGCCTGTGACATTCAATCATCCTGTCTATTATGCTTTTGCCTATCCTGTTACTTATCATACCATTTTAATAGGATTAATATGAAATTCTGCATGCGGCACGTACTATCCATTTAATCCCTTTCGCTTAGGTTCAATTGTACTGCCTTTTTATCGATTGTACAGTTTGCGTACGGACTCTAACTTGTCAAATCAGTTAATCGATCTTCAATCGTCACACAAACCATTACATCGCTTCACTTGGGATCGACCTTTTGTAATTATATCGAACTTAATGAAGCAAGAAATAATGCAATGTCTTTTGTGGGATTGGATATCTAGATTTAATTAATATCTTAAAAATAAAAGAGCCAAGTGCAGCATACACTTGGTCCCTTTTGTTCGGAGAAGAAATGGTATTAGCTAAGTGAATCCAACAACGTCTTCACCTGCGTGTTGAGCTTCAGCACATTCAGGATGATCTACAGAACTTCTGCATGTGTGGAGTTGCTCCTGAATTTCTTATAGTCTATTGGATTCCCTTTAATGCATTCCACTTCCCTGTAATCTGAACTACTCCAGTCGAATCCGCTTCAACTTCTGCCCGGACCGAGGGCCGAATGGCCCGATGCATGAATAGGGTGTTAACTGATGTCACCGACTTCTCCGATTTCGCTATGCTCGATTTCTTTGTCCTTGCCTTTCAACTGCCTTTGATCTGAATCTTCAAATAGCTTTGGATCTGGACCTTCCAAAACAGTCTTTGACTTTGGTCGTCACAACAGCTTTTGATCTATACTTTAAAAGATAGCCTTTGACTTTGACCTTCAAGCAGCCTTTGATCTTGATCTTCAAAACAGCTTTTTACTTTGATCTTCAAGCTTTTGATCTTCATCTTCCAGTCAGCCTTTAACCTTTGTCATTGATAAAACTCTATTCAATATCACTTAATTCGCTCACGGAGATTTCAGTTAACGTTCTATTAGTGCACTTCGCAAATACCTCAACATATAAGTTGTATCGCGCATCCATTAAATACCGATTGCCTCCATACTATATACCTCACTAATAAAAATGGTCGTCCTGAAAATGACTTTTCAGAACGACCCATGATGTACTTGCTTATTCAATTAAAACAAGACTTTATTGTAATTACTTTTCGAAGAACAATACTTTATTGTTTAGAACAACACTTTATTGTATTGAATCACACCTAGATGGTGGCGGCTCTTCCCAATTGCGCTACAAACGTCAAGTTCCAGGCGGCTCCTTCCTGATTGATGAATCTTATCAACCGGACCCAGATCCCAACACTCCCCGTCCAGTGTACAGCATGGTACGGGTTAACCCTACTACATGGTACAATGGCAGTGGTTTTTAAGATTTAATAAAAATGCGCTTTATCACAATTTGTGATAAAGCGCATTTTTCAATCTTAAAACCGCAAATAATCAGCTAAGTACAGTAATTTCCAGGTATCATCTTCGAAAACAAATGTAAACAGTTGCTTGTCTTTCTCTATTCCCCCTCTTCCATAAACCCTCTCTGTATATTCTATCCAAACAGGTATAGCACCATCAGGAGGTGTAGGTTCAGGTTTCACTGTGAAGTCTAATGTGTCGAAACTTACAAAGTACCCATTAAAATCTGACTCTACTTTAACTGGAGTCCCATCTACTGCAACGAGTGAGTTATATGCTTCAACGTCCTTTTCGTATAACGCTTTCTGCATATTGTTTAATGTCTTGACGATCCCTAATTCATCGCCTTCATATTTACTTTCATCTATGTACTGAGGCTGTTGATCATTTGTCGTCTCTGTAGGTATTGGATTTTCAGGCTGGCTAGAACCCTTATCAATACTAACGGAATGATCAATCGGTAAATCCGATTGTTCTTCAGTTGTTGATTGAGTCAAATCCTCAGATGACTTACATCCGGATAGAATCATAAAGATACAAACTAGGCATAAAAAAACAATCGCAGTTTTGGTCTTCTTCATCGTATTTCCTCCTTAGGTTAGATCATTCATTTAATTATGATGTATATATCTGAACCATACTGGAATTCGAAGGGACCAACTTAATAACTCAATGGTTTTTTATCATAGAGAGCATCCTAGAGCATGTTAACATCCCCTCTCTTTATAAAACGCACACTGTGCCTTATTTGTTTCGTCTATATAACGTTTTTCATAATTTATGGTATTCAAACCTTTTCACAAAGGACAGAAGAATTTATAATTAAATAGGAACATTTGTTCCTAAGTGGTTGTACTTTTTGATGGTTATGACACTGTATTAAGTAGGAATCTAAAATCAATTTTAGTCGAAAGGAATGACTTCTTATGCGAAAAAGTAATCATACTCCTTCCCCTCTTTTTGATGTCGAGGTAGCACTTCAACATCCTGTTCTCAGAGGATTTTGCTCACACCCTACGAACGTAAATTTGGTTCGCAAATACTTTGACGATACCACTCCAGAAAACCTGGAAAAACTTAATCTCTCGTTTAAAAAACATTTCTTTGCTCTTCGTTTCACCAAATATCTTAATTCACTGATTACCAACGGGAGAATAGATTTCGTCAGAAAAGTTAAACGTTCGGAGGAAAGGGAACTTACTATTTATAATAAACAAGTTTCGGATGAGGAAGAGGCAGAGATTGGTGAAATGCTGTCTTTTGTTTACAGTGGTGATGATTTACCGCAGGTTACCGTAGATCCTACTGTTTTTCAAGAGCAGTTAAACAATGAATGCTTGTATGAGGGCTTTTCTAACCTTACTTCCAAACAAAAAATCGTTGTTACGCTCGCATACTCAGCGCTTTCAAAGGATAGTGAGATAGCTGTGATGCTTCATGTTACTCAGCAAGCAGTATCTAAAACGAGGAAAACAGCTCTACTAAAAATTCGACAGTATTTCCCGCTTTATCACAGCCAAGTCCCATAGAGCACTTTCGTCTTGATCCTTAATCATAAAAACACCTTCTATGCTTGTTTATTTAGATTAACATTAAGCTAAAAGAACCATGATTTGATTATCACTAGACTAACCGAACACAATATTGGATATACCTATTTAAGAACATCCATTTCAAAACAATATTTTTAATCTAAATCGCTTAAAAGCTTGTTCAAATCAACCCCAAATTTCTTCCTCAATGCAATTAATGTATCTGCTGATGGCTTTGTTATATCTTTTTCAATTTCACTTAGTCGTCACTTGTGAAATACCTAATGATGAAGAGAAATCAACTTGAGTCATCTGGTTTAATTTACGGATCCTTTTTACACGCTCACCTATAGTGCCCGACATTTAATAGCTCCTTCATAAAAATACCCGATGATCTAGTAAAGCATCATCGGGTATTTTCTAATTATTCAATAATTCTTGTTCGAGATCAGAACAATACTTTATTGTAATACTCTCATCAAGAACATAACTTTATTGTTCAGAACAAAACTTTATTGTAATGAGTCACAAATAATTCTAATGCTATAATATCCCCTACTCCACAGTAACACTCTTAGCCAAATTCCTTGGCTTATCAACGTCATGTCTAAGTGCGAGAGAAGCGTAGTAGGAAAGAAGCTGCAATGGAATAACAGACAGGGCTGGAGTCAATAGCGGCAATGTGCGAGGAATCGCAAAATGGCGATCGACTGACTTCGCTACCTCTACCTCGTTTCCTTCATTCACAATGCCTAGGACGTTGGCTCCGCGAGCTTTGGTCTCTTTAATGTTGCTAATCATTTTCTCGTAGAGATCCTCTTGTGTGAGCAGTGCAATGACTGGAGTGCCTTCCTCAATCAACGCTAGCGTACCGTGCTTAAGTTCACCAGCGGCGTAAGCCTCGGAGTGGATATACGAGATTTCCTTCAGCTTAAGGGAGCCTTCCATTGCTATCGCGTAATCGATGCCCCTGCCGATGAAGAACAGGCTGCTATGATGAGAGATCGATTCAGCAACGGATTTAATAGTTTCCGCTTGAGCCAGGATATGCTCCACCTGCTCTGGTAACGACTGCATGGCTGCCAGTAAATAAGCAACATTCTCTTCGTCCTGCGAACCAACCGTCTGTGCCCAGTACGTACCGAACAGGAAGAAAGCAATCAGTTGAGAAGAGTAAGCTTTGGTAGAAGCTACAGCAATCTCAGGTCCAGCAAGCGTGATGATCACATCATCGGCTTCCCGAGCAACAGAGCTACCTACAACGTTCGTAATGGCGAGCACGCGTGCTCCACAACGCTGTGCTTCACGTAGAGCAGCTAACGTATCCGCTGTTTCTCCCGACTGACTAACCACGATAACAAGTGTCTCTGGCGTAATAATCGGAGAACGATAGCGGTACTCAGACGCAACATCCGTTTCAACCGGAACCCTTACTAGGCTCTCGATGACATTTTTACCGACTAACCCTGCATGCAGCGCTGTACCACAAGCTACAATATGAACACGGTTAATCTTCTTAAGCTGCTCTGGAGTAATCTTGAGCTCAGGCAATTGGACCGAACGGCCGTCTTCGCTAATACGACCACGCATCGTGTCTCGGTACGCCTTAGGCTGCTCATGAATCTCCTTAAGCATAAAATGATCATAGCCGCCCTTCTCAGCGGTCATCAGATCCCAATCCACATGAAAAATATCTTTAGCCACAGAGCCGCCTTCGATTGTCAGCAGTTCAACGCCATCTCTCGTTAATACAGCCATTTCGCCATCCTCGAGAATGTAAATATCGCGCGTATGCTCCAGAATCGCTGGAATATCAGACGCAATATATTTCTCCCCATCACCAACGCCGATGATAAGTGGGCTAGCATAACGCACCGCGACCAAACGATCCGGCTCATATTCAGTCAGTACGCCAAGCGCGAACGCACCACGCATTTTTTTAACAGCCCGCTGAACAGCCTTTACGATATCACCGTTATACTCAGCAGAGATCAAATGTGAGATGACTTCGGTATCCGTCTCCGACAAGAAACGGTGCCCTTGATGAATCAACTCTTCTTTAAGCTCCAGATAATTCTCAATAATCCCGTTGTGCACAACGGAAAACTTCAAAGTATTATCTGTGTGCGGGTGCGAATTCACATCCGAAGGTTTACCATGTGTTGCCCAGCGTGTGTGTCCAATACCAACTGTTCCACGTAATGGCTCTCCACTTAACCGATTCTCAAGATTCATCAGTCGTCCTACTGTTTTCGTTACTTCCAAGCCCTGCTCTGTAAAAACAGCGATACCCGCAGAGTCGTACCCGCGGTATTCCAGCTTCTTAAGGCCCTCCAGCAAGATGGGCTGCGACTCTCTAAATCCTATATATCCAACGATTCCGCACATATTTATATAAGCCTCCGTTTTGGTTTCTCAGGTTAATCCGAGAGACCGCAACCAAGCCGAGCGAGCGGCATAAGCCGTATAATGGAAACTCCAAATAAGCATTTTCCAAATACAGAAAGCTATCGAGACGATCCCTAATGGATATTCGTACTCCAGCAATCCGTAGCGTTTAAACTTCAGGCTTTCACCTTGATATAAACATCTCACGCTATGCCACTCAAGCGACCGGTTACAGGTCGCCGGACATCTTCTATCCCATGCAATCTTGTCATTTTCAACATCGTATCGGATTTTTGTACGTCCGGTTGCCCTGAACGTTTTGTTTTCCGATTGTCGGCTCCGATGAAAGCCGGGAAGGTCCCCGCCGAATATTTCGAACACCCCCACCTCGTCAACTTGTCGGCCACATGATTCGCAATGCTGAAGTTTATCGCTCAGATCAGCTTTCCCGTCCCTGATCCTTTGCCCTTCGTCAATACGTCATGCTTCGACAAGTTCTGGCGCTTTTCTTGCTTTTCCTCACTACCCTGCCCTTCCATTCTAGAATATATTCTCCTTATCTTATTCGTTTTGTATGAGGGTTGCAACCTCTCCGTCATTATTTCCTCGGAAATGACATGATTCAACAAGTAAAATTCTGAATATCTAAGTGGACTTCCTACGAAAATGGAAACAATTGAATACCTTCCTCGAAAAACCGCACCTTACGAAAAAAACCCCCGAGTCAAATGACCGAGGGCTTTTTATACAATATGAATAATAGCTATAGCCTCTAACTTTTCCCTTAAACTAATTCTGCTTTCACGACTTCTACGATAGCCGCTACATGACGTTCAATTTCTTCCCGCTCCGGTCCTTCAGCCATGACACGAATCAATGCTTCCGTTCCAGAAGGACGCACTAGAATACGTCCATTATCACCAAGCGCCGTTTCCGCAGTTGCAACTGCCTCGGCGATCGCCGTATTACCCGGATAACGCGACTTATCAGCAACACGAACATTTACAAGCACCTGCGGATACTTTCGCATCATTTGCTTGAGCTCGCCTAGCTTCCTGCCAGAGCCAACAACCGTGTCAACCAGCTGCAAGCCAGTAAGTATGCCATCTCCAGTCGTACTATGATCAAGGAAGATTACATGTCCGGATTGCTCTCCACCCAGATTGTATCCACCGTTAACCATTTCCTCCATCACGTAACGATCCCCAACAGCTGTCTTAGCCGTCTGTAAGCCAAGCGTCTCCGCCGCTTTGAAGAAACCGATATTCGCCATAACCGTCGTCACTACCGTATCGTGAGCCAGCTTCCCAGAGCGTCTTAGCGCATCCCCACAAATACAAAGAATGTAGTCGCCATCTACTTCCTCACCATTTTCATCAATAGCAATCAATCGATCGGCATCTCCGTCGAATGCAAGCCCAAGATCAGCCCCATGCTCCTTCACCTTGGAAGCAAGCAGCTCGGGATGAGTTGAGCCTACTCCTTCGTTGATGTTAAGTCCATTAGGTTCTGCTCCGTAAGTGATAACCTCTGCTCCAAGAGCACGGAAAACCTCAGGCGCAAGCTCATAAGCCGAACCATGGGCACAATCTAATACTAACTTCACGCCTTCGAAGGAGTTTTCAACTGTTGATTTCAAATACTCGAGGTACTGAGATTTAGCATTTAAATCTGTCGTTACTGAACCTATATTACCCCCAACTGGGCGGGGCAGCGTATCTTCGACCTCATCCATAAGACGCTCAATCTCTGCTTCCGTCTCATCCAGAAGCTTAAATCCGTCGCCGCCAAAAAACTTAATCCCATTATCTTGAACCGGATTGTGTGATGCGGAAATCATAACTCCTGCATCTGCTCCCCAAATCCGAGTTAAATAAGCTACTGCTGGAGTGCTCACAACTCCTAAACGGATAACGTCTGCTCCAATGGATAACAAGCCTGCAGTTAGTGCGCTTTCGAGCATAGGACCGGAAATTCGCGTATCACTGCCAATTAGAACCTTAGGACGTACGGAATTCCCTGCTAAAACAACACCACCGCAACGACCAATTTTATAAGCCAATTCTGGCGTTAACTCTTCATTTGCGATTCCTCTTACACCATCTGTTCCGAAATATTTCCCCATAGGTAGCTTTACTCCTTCATCCTCTTACTTGCTGATCTTGCTTAACTATAGCCTGTTTGACCTTACCTATTCAAATATTACAGTTATTATGGGGATGGTTGACCGTCGACAGGACCTTCTGTACCTGTTCCGCCAGCAGCTCCTTCATCAACAACACCGTCTCCAGGTACTTCTTCACCCGGATTGGCGCTCGCTGGAACATCCCCAATGATTTCTACGGTAATGCTATTCGTTCCTCCGACCTGTTCCATGAATCGTTCCAGATTAACAATGAGAGGTATCCTGTAGATGCCCGGTCCCCTGCCGCTTAGATCGGCAATAACGTCGACATCCCCCGGCTTAAGTCGGTCTAATATTGCCGGAGCACCTTGAATCGTAATGTCTGCTTTTCCATTCGAAGGCTCGGTTATTTTCACGGTCAAACCGTCTCCCAGCCCCGTCCAAGTAATCGGCAATCCCTCAAGCGACCTTGTTCCTGACAATAGCACCTCAATATTAATATCAATCTGTTTCGGCGATATTTCTATGATTGGGGCTGAAAACTCCAGCGGAATGGACACCTTACCAGAGCTTTTCACCTCATCGAGCTTGATATCAACATTAATAAACTCGATCTTATCAAGCGCATCCTGAGGTCCGTATACTGTTACTTGCTCCACATCAGGCTTAAAGCTTGAGATACTACTCCCCGGAGGCATATGTCCCAGTAGCTTAAATTTCAATGGCACCGTCTTGAACGGGTTAGTAATCGGTATCTCAACTTCTAGGACAGCCGGATCAATTACCGCGTTCTCGATAACCTTCCCGTTCTTGTCGTACGCAGCGAGCTTAACGCTCTTGTCCTTAATCGTCGACTTCTCCCCTTCAACAGAAATGGACGCACCAATTCTATCGACCTTATCAATATCGAGCTCTGGCAAAGTGACATGAACACGATTGCTCGGCTTGACGATTGGTGTCCCGACCTTGAATCCTTTTGCCGGATTACCCGAAGTAAGAATACTAACCTCGAATTCCTTCGTCAGCAATGCTTCTATCGTTACTGTAACTGTTCGCGGTGATACTTCGATCTCTTCAAGTCCCCGCGGTAGCTCCACCTTTAGTTCCATCGTATGCTTACCTTCAGTTACCGTTCTTAAATCAACCTGTACAACAAAATCCTCTGGCTTAGACAATATAAAATCTCTCCGAGTACCTTTTACCTTCAGGTTAACGGATTGCGGTGATATATCGAGTAGCTTATAGTTTCGCTCATCTAAACCTAATGTCTGAACCTTGACCGTATACTTGCTTGTTTCCAATAAGGAAGACACACTGTTCGGCGATGAGTCCGCAGGATCAAAGTGTACGACTGCCCATATGAGAATAGCGAGAAAGAGAGCAGCTAGCTTGGCGGCTGTTGGGTGATTTAACCACTTATCCACGTTTGCCACCTTCTTTCCGCTTCCAGAAAGCTTTCCACTCCGTGTTCTTCGCCTTAAACTGTGGACGCAATTCTTCGAACAGCTTGGAAATCAAGGATTCTTCCTTGATATCACGCACAATCTGACCGTTAATGGAGAGCGACACCTGTCCCGTTTCTTCAGATACCGTTACCGATATCGCATCGCATACCTCAGTAACTCCAATAGCCGCCCGGTGACGCGTTCCTAGCTCCTTGCTTATAAAAGGATTTTCCGATAAAGGTAAGTAACAGCCAGCAGCCATAATCATACTGCCTCGAATAATAACTGCCCCATCATGCAGCGGCGTATTCGGAACAAACACATTGCTAAGAAGCTCTGAGCTAAGCTTTGACTCCATCTTAACGCCAGATTCAATATAATCGTTGAGACCTGTAACTCGTTCAAATACGATTAACGCCCCAATTTTTCGTTGTGCAAGGTAGTTAACAGACTTAATGACCTCATTAATCTGTTGACTAACATCCTGCTCCTCCGGTGAGGAACGAGTAAATAGCTTTCCACGACCAAGCTGCTCAAGTGCTCTTCTAAGCTCAGGCTGAAAAATAATGAGCACAGTGACGACGCCGAAAGTAAATATCTGATTCATTAGCCATTTCAGCGTATACAAATTAAGCCATGTGCTTAAAGCCCATGTTATAACTAGGAGAAAGATACCCCGAAGCAATGAAACTGCTCGAGTACCTCTTATCATTACAATTACTCTGTAGATGATATAGCTTACGATTAATACGTCTACGATATCTTTAACGGAATTCTTAAGTGTCAGCCCGGCAAAATAGTCCAAGACGCGACCCCCCGTCCCGGCGCTGGAATAGTTGTGACGATAAATGTCGAAATTGTCTATAGCTTCTATCTTAATATCTTTCTCTACTCTTGCCAAGAAATCCTGTCTTTAATACAAAAAAAACCTCTCCAAAGTCCAGAGAGGTTTTTCTGCTCAATCCTGAACGCGAGTTGTGTACAGATGCTGTCGGACTTGATCAGGAACCATAAGTAAGCGTTCCGAAGAAGGAGCTCACCTTATACCATAACCAATCCACCGCTCGGTCAATCGTTTTGATCTCTCCAGCGATATGAGCAGTTGATGCCAAAGGAATAAGTCTCCCATCAATTACCGTCAAGTTCCCTTCCAAGTCCCCAAGCACCTGTACGTCCCCATTAACGACTGTCAAATCACCGGAAACCTTCTGACCCGCAGGCACGATGACCTTCTTACCTTCTATAATGACGTGATCTAGATCCGGACCGGTTACAGACAGCTCCTGACCCTGATTCCACATCGATACGAAGCTCGATAACATAACTATCATGAAAATCGCTGCAGCGGACACAGCAGGATGCCGGCGAACCCAAGAGGTCCAGGCCGCTGGACGTCGCGAGCTAGGCAACGACTTCATAATGCGTTCGCTTAACTGGTCAGATGCTTTCTCTTTAGGCGAAGCTTTTACGAGTGCATCGGTGCGTTCCAATGCTTCATAGCGGGCATAGCACGAAGGACAACCGGACAGATGCTCTTGCAGCTGCTTGATTTCCTCTCGAGACAAGTCACCATCTAGATGATCATGCATAGACACGACGGCGACGTTACAATTCATATCAGCCATCCCTTTCTCTCAGTGAAGATGAGGCTCCACATACAATGCTTCTATACTTTACGTAAGGCTAACTGTACGGTTTCACTTATTTGTAATTTTAAAATTACAGCTTGTGCTCCAGTTTTTTCCGTAAAAACTCGCGCCCGCGATGTACACGGGTTTTTACTGTTGTCACTGGCAGCTCGAGCACTTCCGATATTTCCTGCAGCGATAAGTCTTGCAAATATCGTAATATCATTACGGACTTATATTTCACTGGTAAAGTTGCAATCGCTTCATGAATGATTTTCTGCGTCTCTGACTGAAGCATCTCCGTCTCCGGCGTACGGTCATCGCTTGGCAGCATGGCATACCCGTCTAAACCTTCATGATCCGATGATTCGGCATCCAGTGAATATATGGCCTTTCGCTTCCTCAGTCTATCTATACATAAATTCGTTGTAATCCTGTATATCCACGTGGAAAACTTCTGGTTTTCGTCGTAGCGGTCAAGGTTTTTATATACTCTGAGAAAGGCCTCCTGCACAACATCCTCAGCTTCCTGCCGGTTTCCCGTCATCCGATAAGCGAGGTGGTACAGCTTGTCCTTATACATCTCCACGATCTCCGCGAAAGAGCGCTGATCTCCCCTAAGGGCTAGTCGCACCAGTCGCGTCTCCAATGGCTTCAAAGTTACTCTTCACCTTCCTTAACGACTGTGACGTTCACTTTATGTTGCACTTGCGAATACTTTCTAGCAGAATCGTAATCCACGTAAAATGAAAAAGCAAGAGAATACCCAAGGAAATAACTAAACGCGACAAAATTTATTATAAAAGACTATCCTAAGCCACAATTGCTCCGCTCTGAGTAGGGTAGCAGACGCATTCGGCACCTCGTGGGCGGCTCACTGTGATGCTCCCAGTGCGGCAACCCTGCTTGAGGTGTCACTGAGAGGTTAGTGAGGTGCGATTGTGAGAGAAGGTTTGTCTGTCGTGTGTAATAGCTTGTGTCGGTGTTCGTTAGTGTGGGTCGGTGTTCGTTAGTGTGTATCGGGGTTCGTTAGTGTGTATCGGTGTTCGTTAGTGTGTCAGTGTTGGATAGTGTGTGTCGGTGTTCGATTGTGTGTCGGTGTTCGATTGTGTGTCGGTGTTCGATTGTGTGTCGGTGTTCGATTGTGTGTCGGTGTTCGATTGTGTGCGTCTGCTGTCACCTCTTAGTGTTGAGCTATAGTCCGCCTATAGTATTTGTCACTCCCAACAGCACCTGCTGATGCCGACATCCCTAGGCATTCAAGAATACCCTCTATACCCGTTTCAAGTTGCTTAGACAATGCCGTAGCTCGTTGTACCAATGATTACGAGTATTAGCAGCACACCTACCGACGGGTAGGATTATCAGCTTCATATAAACCAACGGTTTGTTTTCTGTCCCCACCATACTCTGCTTCTCCAAGTAACAGCGGCGGATTGGGGACACTAATAGACTAGTCAAACCACAGTTTCTCCACAGATAACGTACCGTGAGTTCACTATCGCCCACCAATCCACAATTTCACCCACAATAACGTACCGTCCGTTCACTATCGCCCGCTAATCCACAATTTCACCCACAATAACGTACCGTCCGTTCACTATCTCCCGCTAATCCACAATTTCACCCACAATAACGTACCGTCCGTTCACTATCTCCCACTAATCCACAGTTTCTTCCCCGATAGCGTACCATCCGTTCACTATCGCCCTCTAATCCACAGTTTCTCCCCAGATAACGTACCGTCCGTTCACTATCGCCATCTAATCCACAATTTCTCCCCTGATAACGTACCATCCGTTCACTATCGCCAACTAATCCACAATTTCACCCACAATAACGTACCGTCCGTTCATTATCGCCCGCTAATCCACAGTTTCTTCCCCGATAACGTACAGTGAAATCAACTATTAACCACATACCCACAAAATTTCCGCCCGATAACGAACGGTGAAATCAACTATTAGCCACATACCCACAAATATTCGCCTGATAACCAACCGTGAAATCAACTATTAGCCACATATCCACAAATTCTGCCGCAATAACACTTTACTCTTACCAATCACCGCACAAAGGGGGCCCGGGTCTCAGCCCGGGCCCCCTCCATTTAGAACGGTAACTCTATATTCCGCATCAGCCCGTATTACGTAGACCTGCTGCAATTCCGTTGATCGTCAGAAGCACTTCACGAAGTAGCTCTGCATCATCGCCGTTCTCTGCGCGCAAGCTGCGTAATTCCGTCAGCAATTGAACCTGCATGTAGCTTAGTGGATCAACATAAGGATTACGCAAACGGATCGACTCTTGAATAACAGGTACATTATCCAGAATGTCCTCTTGGCCTGTAATCGTTAGTATCATCTCTTTGGTTTTCGCGTACTCTTCCTCAATCTGAGTAAAAATACGATCTTTAATCGTGCCGTCTTCTATCATCCCTGCATACTGGTTCGCAATCTTCAAATCCGCTTTAGCAAGCGCCATCTGGAGATTATCCACTAGTGAGCGGAAGAATGAATACTCACGGTACATCGTACGCAATGTTTCAAGACGATCAGCATCACCATTCACATAGGTATGGAATGCTGTTCCCGCCGCATACCATGCCGGTAGCAGGTAGCGACTTTGCGTCCAAGCGAATACCCAAGGAATCGCTCTAAGATCTTCAAAACGATCGCTCCCCTTACGTTTCGAAGGGCGAGAGCCAATGTTCAGCTCCCCTACTTCCGGAAGCGGAGTTGACTCCTTGAAGAAGGTCATAAAGTCTGGATCACGGAAAATCAGATCCTGATACTTCGTCTGCGCATCAACAGAAATTCCGCGCATGATCTCTTCCCATTGGGACTCAATAGATTTCTCCTGTGCCGGATTACGTGCTAAGTAAGCACCCGTAATCAAAGCTCCAGTCGCTTGCTCCAGACTGCGGTAAGCAATCCCCTTCATCGAGTAACGAGAGGACAGGACCTCACCTTGCTCGGTGATCTTAATGCCTCCACCTATCGTGTGAGGCGGCTGTGCCAGAATACTGCGATTGAGCGGCATTCCGCCACGACCGAGCGCACCACCACGACCATGGAAAAACTTCAAGCGAATGTTATGAGCTTTAGCCGTTTGAGTCAAATCATTCAACGCTACCCGTAGCTCCCAGTTAGCTGTAACCATTCCGCCATCCTTGTTGCTATCTGAGTAACCCAGCATGATTTCATGCAAATCACCCATTGAAGTCAGGCATTCCCGGTAAATCGGCAGGTTAAACAGAGTTTCCATAATAGCAGGTGCAGCATGCAAGTCATCGATTGTTTCGAATAGTGGAGCTGCCTGTATTGTGCTAACGACTACACCATCTTCGTTACGACGGAAGAGCCCTGCTTCCTTAGCGAATACCATAACCTCTAAAATATCACTGGCCGCTTCAGACATACTGATAAGATAACTAGTAATACAGCCAGAACCGAATTCTTGTTGCGCTTTGTACACCGTATGATACACATCTAAGCACTCTTTGCTGGAGTCAGTTAGCTCAATCTTTTCGCTCGACAGAGTATTCGTGCTCTCAAGCAAACCGTTCAACAGATCGATTTTCTCCTGCTCGGCCAGTCCTGCATAGTTGTCCGTTACTCCTGCTTTCGCAAGAAGCTCCGTCATTGTGTTCTCATGCTCTTTACTGTGCTGTCTGATGTCCAGTGCAGAAAGATGGAAGCCAAACAATTCTACCTGACGAATAAACTTCTTCAGGTGGGTATTAGCGACATAGTCTGCATAGTGATGACGTAAGCTACGGTCAATAAGCTCAATGTCCGCAGTCAAGTCTGCAACTGTATGGTAACGTTGCTGCGTGCCCTTGAATTCATCTTCTCTCATGTTCTGCAGCTTCTGAAGCATATACCTCAATTTCACGCGGTAAGGCTCTTTATCGTTCGTCCATGGCTCTACCGTGCGTAGCTCAACATTGTTCGTATCTGCACTAATCGAATTGAGAAGCTCATCCGTCACATCAACGATAGTCGTGCTAAAGCTTAGCTGGCGGCTGAGTGCACGAATAGTGTTCTCATATTTATAAATAACAAGGTTACGCTGCATATTAAGTGTCTTCCAAGTGATATCCGCCGTTACCGAAGGATTTCCGTCACGGTCGCCGCCGATCCACGAGCCGAAGCGCAAATAAGTAGGCACATGCCATGCTTCCTCCGGATAGTACTTCTGCAGGCAACGCTCGAGCTCTTCATATACTTCAGGCAGAACCTCGAATAATGTTTCGTGGAAAAAGTACATCCCATTACGCACTTCATCGAGTACTGTAGGCTTACGATCTCTAAGCTCGTCAGTTTGCCATAAGGTCAACACTTCATTAAGCAGCTTCTCCCGAAGCTTTTCCCGTTCACGATAAGTAAGCGACGGATTATCAAGCTCCATAACCTCGTCAGCTATCCGCTTGTGAATATCCAAGACATCGCGACGTGTTGCTTCTGTAGGGTGAGCTGTCATAACAAGCTCAAGCGAAATATCAGCAAGCATGTCCTGAACTTCACTAATTGACAGGTTCTTTTCCTTGAGGTCTTGAATTACACTCTCGATGGACCCTGGCTGTACCGCTTCTCCAGCTGAACGCTCATAATCACGTTTACGTCGAATACGATGGTTCTGCTCAGCGATATTGACCAATTGAAAATAGATAGCGAAAGCACGAATAACCTGATGCCTAATTTCAGGCTCTAAAGTTTTAACCGTGCTAATAAAGCCTTCGTACAATTCAGGTAAATATTCAGCTCTTAGAGCCTTGCTCATTTCCCGAATTTTCTCAACATGTTCCAGCAGTTCCCGACCACCCTGATGCACCAGTACTTCACCTAGAATGTTACCTAGAAAACGCACATCCCTGCGCAGCAGATGATTGGACGGTGAACGCTGACTAGTAGCCAATTCCGTCATCTTTTTCACTCCAAATCATGCATTTCGTCAAAAAAACCTTCCCTTTATCATACTACAATGATCGTCGAAAATCTCCTTTTAATTCATCATTTAGTCATAAATCTTAGGTTTCAACATATTGGAAAATAGGGAAAGTGCCAGAAGACCTAACCGTTGTCTGCATATCGGGGCTGAGCGAGGTACCTTTTGTGGAATCCACCACTATAAAAACATACAAAAAAAGCCCTCAATATGAGAAGCTAATTAAAGTACTATGGAGCGGGTAAGGGGAATCGAACCCCTGCTATCAGCTTGGAAGGCTGAAGTTCTACCATTGAACTACACCCGCATGGAGAAAATAGATGGTCGGGACGACACGATTCGAACATGCGACCCCCTGGTCCCAAACCAGGTGCTCTACCAAGCTGAGCTACGTCCCGACAATAATAACTTATTTACTTTTTAAAAAAAGCCCTTATGTAGCAAGGCTTAGATAAAATGATGGAGCGGGTAAGGGGAATCGAACCCCTGCTATCAGCTTGGAAGGCTGAAGTTCTACCATTGAACTACACCCGCATGGGGAAAATAGATGGTCGGGACGACACGATTCGAACATGCGACCCCCTGGTCCCAAACCAGGTGCTCTACCAAGCTGAGCTACGTCCCGACAATAATAACTATTCTTTTGTAAAAATGGCGCGCCCTGAGAGATTCGAACTCCCGGCCTTTTGATTCGTAGTCAAACGCTCTATCCAGCTGAGCTAAGGGCGCAAATGATGGAGCGGAAAACGGGGCTCGAACCCGCGACCTTCTCGTTGGCAACGAGATGCTCTACCACTGAGCTATTTCCGCATTTTGAGTGTAACACCAGCGCTTCCGGCACATCGTAGTGCTTTTGGCGACAAGGAATAATATATCAAAGATACGAACCGATTGCAAGTGTTTATTTGCAAAAAAAGATCTTTTTCTTTATTTACCCCTTTTCGAAGCCTATTAGAGAAGCCGGAACCCCCATTTTAGCAAGGATTTCGGCTCTTCCCCCAAGCATAATTATTTGATTGCTCCAGCAACGATTCCTTCATTAATTCGCCTTTGGAAGATGACGTATATAATGAGGATTGGAATTGTCGAAATCATCAATCCCGCGAACAGTGGACCGAATTCGATCCGATATTGCATCTCCCCCTGCATAAAAGCAAGGCCAACCGGCAACGTATATTTGAGTGCATCACTCAATAAAACCAATGCATACTGATACTCGTTCCAGAAGCTCAATACATTGATAATGCTTATAGTGATTAGCCCTGGCATGGCAAGTGGAAGCATAATCTTGAAAAATACGCCATAGTACGATGCACCATCTATAACCGCCGATTCTTCCAGCTCACGTGGTAGTGTTTTGAAAAATCCTATTAAAATGAACATCCCCATCGGTACCGCCGTAACAGAATAGAGCATGATGATCCCAGCGTACGTATTGTTGACGTGTAGATCACTAAAGAGAAAGAACATAGGTACGACAAGCATAAGGGTCGGAATCGTTAATGCTGATAAATATAAATAATACAAAATACTGCTACCTCTGAAGGAATATCTAGCTAGAATATATGCTGTTGTAGCTGTTAACAGAAGTGCAAGCAGCATGCTACCGGTCGTAACTAGTATCGTATTCATGAAATAATTGCCGAAGTGATATTTCTGCCATGTATAAGTAAAGTTAGACCACAAGAGCGGAAAATTAGGAAGATCCCACGATTTCCCATTATAAAACTGCTGATTATCCTTTAAGGAGTCGAACAAGGAAAACACTAGCGGATAAACGCAGCAAACGGTCCAAAGTAAAAGTAACAACGTTGAAATCCACCGGGTTAGCGGATTTATTTCCTTGAATTTCAAGTGGATTCCCCCTTCATGAAACCTCAACCACTTCTCTTTTCATTAATCTCTGCAAGATGACGGTTGTTATAAGCGAAAGCACCAAGATTAGAACGCCTATTGAGGACGCGTAGCCCATATGATATTGTTTGAAGCCCATTTGGTACAAATAGTAGCCCAGCACTTGAGTGGAGTTATCCGGGCCGCCCTCTGTCATGACGCTAACAATGGCAAAGGAGCCGTTTAACGATGTAATTACGATTAAAACCACAGACACCTTTACCTGCTCCCAGATGAGAGGCAAAGTGATGTTAGTGAATTGCTTCCATTGTCTAGCCCCATCCATCTCAGCTGACTCATATAACGCTGCTGGGATACTCTTAATGGCAGCAATCATTAGGATCATAAAGAAGCCGATACCTGACCAGATCGCCGGTGGTAACAACGCCCACAGGGAATACTGGGAATCTCCTAGCCATGGAATTTCCACTTTTCGATTAAGAATGAATGACAGGAACCCGTTTAAGAAACCAAGCGATGGATTATAAATAAACCGCCAAAGCACCGCAATGACAACGATTGAGAGCACGTTCGGGAAAAAAAACACAACTCGGTAGAAGTTGGCCCCTCTCATCTTAAACCGCGTAAGGGCTACAGCGAAAAAGATGGCCATGATCATAATTCCGATTACTTTCCAGAAAATAAGGAAATAGTCGTTCGATATCGATTTGTATATGATCGGATCTGCATACATTTCGCGGAAATTAGCGAGTCCGACAAAATCCATATTCTCAGAAGAGCCTGACCAATCGAATAGACTGATATATAGAGCTTTAACGATCGGATACAACGTGAAAATACAATACAGGACTAGAGTCGGTAAAATAAAAGAGGCAATAAATAATCCGCGCTTCTGTTTAGCTGTCACAGTTTACCCCTTCTTTATTGTGATTTATTTGAGATAAGGATAAGGGATTAATTCCCTTATCCTCATGGCTTCAAATTCTTAATTTATGATTTCCCGCGCGCTTTCTCCGATGCTTTGTCTACACGCTCCACCCACTGCTCAGGCGTAATCTTACCGTCTGATAATGCAAGAGTAGCATTCTCCATCTCTTTCTGAAGATCCGCGTTGAAGGTCACAGCAGGTAAAACAACCAGATCCGGGCTGCTATAGTACTTGCTGGCGCTCATGGAGAGCCCACTCGCTTTCGTTCCGTTGAGATCAACCTTGACGTTTAGTAAAGCTCCTGTAAGCTCCGCCCATTCAATCGCTGATTTCTTAGTAAACATAAATTGAATGAATGCCTTTGCTGCCTCTGGATTTTTCGCCTTTTGAGCTACTGCGACCGGGGTAGTGTAAGGATTAGCGATATACTTACCACCGGATGCTTGTGTAATAGAAGGAATCACTCCAAATTCAAAGCCTGCCGGTGTATCTTTGTTCATTTCATTTTCAACCCATAATCCATTCGGGATAAACGCGTCTTTGTGCTGAACGAACTGGATTTGCGAGTCAGTATGGTTCAGCGCTACAGCTGCTTTATCAATGAAGCCTTTGTCGCGCATAGTAACAACCTGCTGCAACGCCTTCATGACAGGCTCGCTCTTGAATATTCCTGGCTTCATTGCAGCCATATCTTGCATGATAGAAGGATCATCACCATTAGCCGATACGATGCCTGGGAACAAGAACCCGCCTAAGAAGTAACCCATGTGCACGCCAGTATGAATATACGGGGTCATGCCAGAAGCTTTTATTTTATCGCTTACGGCTAGGAAGCTATCGAAATCAGTCGGTACTTCCCAGCTATTTTTCTTGAAGAGAGCTTGATCATAGAACGTTCCCCAAGATCCGAATACATAAGGGATGGCATACGTTTTGCCGTCATACGATTGTGGCGGCGCGATTAAGGAGTCAGAAATTAACTCTCCGTCAGTATTCTGAGCTGTCTTGAACCACTCCGTTAAATCCATGAGCTGGTTGTCTTTGATGGCCTGAAGCACATCTAGTCCACCCGCACAATCAATGAATATAAGATCTGGTGGATCGCCCTGAATCCAACGGGGCTTCATTTGATCATTTATTTTGGGACCTGCTGATTCTTTAATGTTCACATCCGGATATTTTGCCTTAAACTGTGCGAGCATTGATTTCTGCCACGCATCCCCGTACCCGCCGACGCAGTATTGAACCTCGAAATCTCCTGCGATGACGGGCCCGGAATCTTCTGTGCCGCTTGGGCTACTCCCCGGTGTTGATGCTGATGGTGACGATTTTTCCGGTTCTGTCGATTTGTTGGAGCCTCCACAACCAGTCAGTCCAATCGTGAGTATGAGTAGTACGACCAAGCTTAGAAACGATAATTTCTTTTTGTTCATGCTCTTTGATCCCCTCCTGTTTTTGACTGCAAATTAAATATAGAGGAATTGAAAAGGCTTTCATATGACCTAAACTCCATGTTTGTGCCACATTCTCCAGAGGATTTAAATCCCGTTAATTATCGTTGTTTCCGAAAAACCTGTATTGAATTTTGGCATAGAAAATAGGGAAGGAGCTGTCTCTTGGCCTTCTCAGACCTTAGAGATCAGCTCCTTCCCTTACATCAAGAGGGGCTACTCACTCCGCTTCTAGCTCAATCGTGAGCTCAGCACGATTACGATATTCGGATGGCGTCATTCCATAATGCTGTCGAAATAGCTTACAGAAGTATTTCGCAGAAGAGTAGCCCGTTTTATCACTAATCTCATAGTTTTTCAAATGGGTTTCCCTTAGCAGCTTCTTCGCATGATTCATTCGCACCGATGTTAAAAACACCAAGTAATTTTCTCCGGTTACCTCCTTAAACAAATCACTTAAATAGTTGGGGTTCAAGTGTACGATTTTAGACAAGGCTTCTAGCTTGAGAGATTTATCTCCATAGTATTTGTGGATATAGTCTTTAACGATTTCGATGACTTTGTTTTTTTCCACAGTGCCCGTAAGGTTTAGCGACATTATCCTAATACGACCTTCCAGCTCTGATAGAATAGTCAGCAGATGGATCGTAGATCCCGGCAATGCTAGGCGGGAAAGCGCATTAGCTACTATTTCTCGCAGACTTAAGCTCAGCTTGGATTCTGTCTGGTTTAGTACGGGTAGCAGCATTATAAGCAAGAAATGGATGAGCCTCAGCTGCAGGATAGAATGATGATCTTGAGCCTGTTGTTTAATCACTTTTAACTCACCATCGAGATAGTCCGAAAGTGATTCGGAATCATTCGTTTCTAATGCAATCCGAATTTGGTTTTGCTGATCATTCCGCTCCTTATCTCCATAGATCGAATCCAGCTTCTTCTGTCCTGTCTCCGAGCTATAAATCTCATGAATGGTATCTCCAAATACCTCTGGCAAATTCCCCAGAGATGCGAACGAAGCACCTGCAGCTGCTATATGCTGGTTTCCCGTATTATTATGACCTAGCTCCCCAGATTCGGCAGCCCATGCCTCTAACCACCATTGCCTAATGACATCTATTCCTAGATTCCTACCTGAGCTTAATACGAAGAAATGTCGGGAATCCGCAAAGAACGCATAACTATTTTCCACTTCTTCAAAATTCGCTAGAAAGCTCTCCCTTAACTTGGGGACAATTTCATCATACTGTGGGAAGCCATCTTCGTCCCGAATGAGCATCAGAAAGGAATATTCCACTTCGTTTAGACTCCAACCGTTATCCAACAACAGCTGTTTCAATTGCTCTTCCGAATGCAGATCTCCACTCAGAAGCTCTAACAGCGCTTGTTCCAGCCTTTTGGTTCTTGCTAACTCCACCTCCTGCTGCACCTGAGCACGCTCGTTAAATAGTCGCTCGGCTTTCTCCAGAGCCTCTACTAGCTCCTCGCGAATGATTGGCTTTAACAGATAATCAACAACATCAGCCCGCATCGCATTTTGAACATAGGCGAATTTATCATGTCCAGTAAGCACAATCTTCAGAATAGCTGGGTGATGCTCCTTAAGGAAATGGGCCAGTTCTAACCCGTCCATACCCGGCATAGAAATATCGATAAGCATAAGGTCTGGTTTATCCAGAGGTATGTTTCTCATCGCGCTCTGAGCATCCTTACACTCGCTAACAGTCCATTGAGGAGCAAGCCGCCTAATAATAGAAACGATTCCTGCACGAATCATTTCCTCATCGTCAATGACCATGATATTCGGCAAGCGGCTCACCTTCTTCCTTGAGATATTTCATCCTTATTTCTATCGTTGTTCCTATACCTTGCTCACCCGAAAGAATAACCAGACCGTATCGATCACCGAAATAATAACGAATCCTGTCGAAAATATTTTTCAAACCAATATGAATTTGGTCATCATCTTTATCAATATTCGTTAGCAGCTGAGCCTGAATATCTCTTCTTTTCTCCTCGCTCATTCCTTTACCGTTATCCATTATCCGTATTACAACGTCCTTATCTACTAACGCAGCTTTAATATAAATTGAACCTTCATGATTATGAGGCGCAAGACCATGAATAATCGCATTCTCCACCAAAGGCTGTATTGTCCACGGTAGAATATAAGATTTCATAACTTCCGGCTCGATATCTACGATAAACGATAGATTTGGAAAACGTATCTTCTGAATACTCACATAGTTTTCAACGTATTCCATTTCCTTCGCAAGCAATATCAGCTCTTTATCATGATTAATTGTCATACGAAACAGACGACCCAATCTCGAAATCATATCCGCAACCTCGTAATTATTGTCCACTTCTGCTTTCATGCTTATGGATTCGAGCGTATTATACAGAAAATGCGGATTAATCTTACTCTGCAGAACCTTAAAGTCCGCATCCCGTTTCAAAATTCGAATAACGAAAATATGGTGGACAAGCTCGTTTATCTTTCTGACCATGTGATTAAAGCTTCCCGCTAGCTTACCAATTTCATCATTCGATTGAGCTTTGAATTGAACGGAATAATCCCCATTCTCTACTTTATTCATTAGAGATTTCATCTTCTTTAAGGGAAGAAGTAGCCTGCGGGTCAGAAAGACGGAAAGTCCGATCGATAGGAACAATGCTACGCCCGTCAGTGTCCATAACAAATTACGCAAAATATCTACATTTCGAGTCAGCTCACTGAGCTCAATAATATTAGCAATCTTCATACCGGAAAATGGGGCTGTTACGTAGCTAATCATAACCTCCTTACCGTCTATCCGTTTAACGATGCTTCCAGATTCTTGTTCCAATGTGATGGGAAACATCTGCGTAATCTTGGACTTGTCCCTGTCATATATAATATGGCCTTGTGAATCAACGATAAGCAGCTCTTGTTCAGTACCACCGCCCACGCTTGAGAATACTTCACTTAGGCCATTCAAGCTAATATCCATCCGGAATATACCCGCAGACTGATTTTTACTTACATCGATCAGGCTGCGAACAAAGGAAAAGCTAAGCTCCTCCCGCCCTTCAATGCTTCGCAAATAATAAGTAGGTATAAGAACGCCTTTACCTTCAGCTTCTAATGCCTCTTTATACCAGGACTCGTTTCGAAAATTCCCATAGTCTACTTGCTGACCTGATCCGTATCGGGAAAAAATATCGCCATTGGGATTGATAAAATAAGTACCGATGACATCCTGAAAAGGAACAAGGACGATATCCATCAATGCTTTATCAATCATCATTTTATCTTGATATTGTTCGAAGGCCGATTTACCACTCGGGAGTAAAGCTTTTTCGACACCGGAATCCATGGAAAAGGTTAAAGAAATGCGGTCCAATTCGTTGAAATAATGGTCCACATTTTTCCCAAGCTGATTCAATAATTCTAAACTGAAATCACTTGCTCTCTCCTTCATATTCGAGCTATAAGTTTGAAAGCCGAAGAACGTCACCACGAGCATCGGCATCAATATCATCAACGTATACATGAGAATGAGCTTCTTATCCAAGCTCCACTCTCTCAATCGAATGCGGCTTATTGGGATCCTCCTCCCTTGATGGTGGATTTATCCCAAGTGCTATCCATGTTATTCAGCATTTGATCGATCGTTAGTGCGTGTAGATACACGCCTTGAGCGGAATCCATTATTTCATTAACAACATCACCGCTCTGCTCCCACCAATTAGATAAATACTCCTTAGTGCGGCCGCTCATGATTGATCGTGAAATATCACTTAATTCCTTAGGCGAATCGCTCTTAGCTCCTTGCAAGGTAAGGAAAGATGCCTGACTTTTCGCCCACTGTCTAAGCGTTTGTTCCTGTGACCAGAAATCCAAATATTTGCGTGCTGCCTCCAGCTGATTTGTTTTGTTGTTAATCGTCCATGTTGTCCCGATGTTGACGGAAACAATTGCTTCCTCTCCGGGTGGGTTAGCAGGCATAGTGAACATACCAAGCTCGAAGTCTGGATTACCTTGTACTATTCCTGCCAATGTCCAGCTTCCGTTTATGAACATACCAGCTCGCCCTTCGACAAAATCCTTCTGCGCCTGATCCATGCTGACTTTTGTACTATTAGGAGTTAAGTAGCCATATCCATCCAAGCTGTACCACTTCTCTAATATTTCATTCCAGGTTCCGTTAAATTTGATTTCACGTGCATTCAATTTACGATCGAAGTCCTGGTCTTTAATTAATGATGAGCCTAGGGTGAATAGAGCCGCCAGCGTCATCCAACCATCGTTGTTCCCGATTGAAATCGGCGTTGTGCCACTCGACTTCAAAGCCGCGCAGACGGCTAAAAACTCCTCCCAATTTGAAGGCGCTTTCAATGATAGCTTTTCAAAAATATCTTTATTGTAATACACACCGAGTACGACCATATCATTAGGTATTCCATACACTTTGCCTTCATAAGATACAGATTCAAGTGCTGCTGTTGTGAAGGCACCTACCCAAGGCTCACCACTAAGATCTTTAATAAAACCTGCTTTAGCATATCCGCCAACTTCTCCTAGGCCCGGGTGGAGCATAATGACATCAGGTGCATCATTAACCGCGAATTTCCCCCTGATATACTTCGTGTATTGAGCGCCTGGCATTCCTTCGTAAATCACTTTGATCGTTGGATTTTCCTTCATGAATCTATCATTCAGCTCAGGAATCGCACCGATTTCAGACCCTGCTTTGAATCCAGCTACCCTAAGCTTTACAATCTCCTGAGGCAAAGGGGCTACTATCTGAGTTTTAGAGCCGCTGCAGCCTGTTATTAGCAGCACAAACCCGATCATAGAGACCAGTAAGACCATGTTTGTTTTTTTCATATGTCTCATCTCAATTTCCTTTTAATTGATAATCTACATTGAACGTGACTGTGCGATCGTACCTCTATTACAAGTTTACAACAGAACTAATTGGCAGTATATGTTCTTTTCTATTTAATGGGGTGTATATTTAACAACACAAAAAACTCTAGAACCGATTAGATTCTAGAGTCGTTAGTTGCATTGTTATGGTGCGCGTAGAGGGACTTGAACCCCCACGTCGTGAAACGCCAGATCCTAAGTCTGGTGCGTCTGCCAATTCCGCCATACGCGCGCATTTGAAAGTACATTTCTTAAAGATTATGGTGGAGGCTGACGGGATCGAACCGCCGACCCTCTGCTTGTAAGGCAGATGCTCTCCCAGCTGAGCTAAGCCTCCGAATAAAAATTCTAGAACCGATTAGATTCTAGAACCATTGGTTGCAGTGTTATGGTGCGCGTAGAGGGACTTGAACCCCCACGTCGTGAAACGCCAGATCCTAAGTCTGGTGCGTCTGCCAATTCCGCCATACGCGCGCATTTGAATATACATTCTGTCACTGCAATACAGAAGTGGTGAGCCATGAAGGACTCGAACCTTCGACACCCTGATTAAAAGTCAGGTGCTCTACCAGCTGAGCTAATGGCTCGAAAATGGCTGGGGATCAAGGATTCGAACCTTGGATGACGGAGTCAAAGTCCGTTGCCTTACCGCTTGGCTAATCCCCAACGGTAAGCCAAATCTTAAAGATTATGGTGGAGGCTGACGGGATCGAACCGCCGACCCTCTGCTTGTAAGGCAGATGCTCTCCCAGCTGAGCTAAGCCTCCGAAAATGGTGACCCCTAGGGGATTCGAACCCCTGTTACCTCCGTGAAAGGGAGGTGTCTTAACCGCTTGACCAAGGGGCCGTGTATGGTATTGGAAGTGGAGCTCTCAACCGGGATCGAACCGGTGACCTCATCCTTACCATGGATGCACTCTACCTACTGAGCTATGAGAGCATAGTCCCTACACCTTAACACAGCGATAAAGCAAAATGTAATTCCGGCCTGGCAACGTCCTACTCTCCCAGGACCCTGCGGTCCAAGTACCATTGGCGCTGGAGGGCTTAACGGTCGTGTTCGAGATGGGAACGCGTGGAACCCCTCCGCCATTATTACCAGACCAGTTGTGTCGACAACGTCGTCACAAATACATTCACAAAGCTTGCGCCTTGAAAACTGGATGCGAAACAAAGCAGGAAGAAGAGTGGTGGTCTTACATGTTACAGTTGTCTATTCGCTTAGGATAAGCCCTCGACCGATTAGTACTCGTCAGCTACACACGTTACCGCGCTTCCACCCCGAGCCTATCAACCTGGTGTTCTTCCAGGGGTCTTACGAATTGGGAAATCTCATCTTGAGGCAGGCTTCGCGCTTAGATGCTTTCAGCGCTTATCCCTTCCGCACTTGGCTACCCAGCGATGCTCCTGGCGGAACAACTGGTACACCAGCGGTGCGTCCATCCCGGTCCTCTCGTACTAAGGACAGCCCCTCTCAAATTTCCTACGCCCGCGACAGATAGGGACCGAACTGTCTCACGACGTTCTGAACCCAGCTCGCGTACCGCTTTAATGGGCGAACAGCCCAACCCTTGGGACCTACTTCAGCCCCAGGATGCGATGAGCCGACATCGAGGTGCCAAACCTCCCCGTCGATGTGGACTCTTGGGGAGATAAGCCTGTTATCCCCAGGGTAGCTTTTATCCGTTGAGCGATGGCCCTTCCATTCGGTACCACCGGATCACTAAGTCCGACTTTCGTCCCTGCTCGACTTGTAGGTCTCGCAGTCAAGCTCCCTTATGCCTTTGCACTCTGCGCGCGATTTCCAACCGCGCTGAGGGAACCTTAGAGCGCCTCCGTTACTCTTTAGGAGGCGACCGCCCCAGTCAAACTGTCCGCCTGACACGGTCCTCCTACCCGATAAGGGTAGTGAGTTAGAACTCCGATACGATCAGGGTGGTATCCCAACGGCGCCTCCAGTGAAGCTTGCGCTCCACCTTCAAAGGCTCCCACCTATCCTGTACAGACCGTACCAAAGTTCAATATCAAGCTACAGTAAAGCTCCATGGGGTCTTTCCGTCACGTCGCGGGTAACCTGCATCTTCACAGGTGCTAAAATTTCACCGGATCTCTCGTTGAGACAGCGCCCAAGTCGTTACGCCATTCGTGCGGGTCAGAATTTACCTGACAAGGAATTTCGCTACCTTAGGACCGTTATAGTTACGGCCGCCGTTTACTGGGGCTTCAATTCATAGCTTCGGGTTGCCCCTAACCACTCCTCTTAACCTTCCAGCACCGGGCAGGCGTCAGCCCGTATACTTCGCCTTACGGCTTCGCACAGACCTGTGTTTTTGCTAAACAGTCGCTTGGGCCTCTTCACTGCGGCCCCCTCGTGCTATTCACACTACCGGGGCACCCCTTCTCCCGAAGTTACGGGGTCATTTTGCCGAGTTCCTTAACGAGAGTTCTTCCGCGCGCCTTAGAATTCTCATCTCGCCCACCTGTGTCGGTTTGCGGTACGGGCACCTTCTCCTGGCTAGAGGCTTTTCTTGGCAGCGTGGGTACATGACCTTCGGTACTGTGATTTTCCCTCCCCATCACAGCTTGAGGTATTAGAGTGCGGATTTGCCTACACTCACCTCTTACTGCTTGGACAGACTATTCCATCAGTCTGCGTCGTTCTCCTCCTGCGTCCCCCCATTGCTCATAACGGATTACGGTGGTACAGGAATTTCAACCTGTTGTCCATCCACTACGCCTTTCGGCCTCGCGTTAGGTCCCGACTTACCCTGGGCGGACGAACCTACCCCAGGAACCCTTAGGCTTTCGGCGGACAGGATTCTCACCTGTCTTTTCGTTACTCATACCGGCATTCTCACTTCTATGCAGTCCACCAGTCCTTACGGTCTGACTTCTACCCGCATACAACGCTCCCCTACCCAAGACACCTAAGTGTCATGCCATAGCTTCGGTGGTGTGTTTAGCCCCGT